>JADCFP010000161.1 GCA_020249465.1 Roseomonas sp.
GCAAAAAGCACCAGCATGACGGTGAGCATGGTGCCGCTCATACCGCGGACTCCAATTCTTCAGAGCGTCTATCGAGGAAATGCGCGATGGACCCGAGCATGGCAAAGACCGCGCCGATCGGGATGGCGGCATAGCCCCAGGCCATGGAAACCTCCATGCCTGCCATTTCCTGGAATTTCACGCGCTCTGCCATGGTCCAGCCAAACCAGAACATGACACCGAGCATGAGCAGGATGCTGGCGAGTGAAATGCCCTCAAGGATGCTCCGCAACAAGCCGCGGGATAGGCGATGGGCAATGTCAATCGAAACCAGCGCGCCGGCGCGGAGCGCCACCGCAAGCCCGATAAAGGCCATCCAGATAAGCGCGGTGCGCACCAGCGCTTCCGACCAGACCGAGGGCGTTTCGGTCGCAAAACGCGCCACCACCTGCCAAAGCCCGGCGAAAACGGCGACCGCAAGCGCAAGACAGGCAATGATGGCGGCGATGGTTGACCCAATCCTATCCAGCGTCAGCACGCCGGCGCGCAGCTGCGCCCGCAGCCCGTCGCCGGATTTCACCCAAAAGGCAAAAGCCAGCGCCAGCAGCGTCGCGGCTGCGGTCACCTGCAAGGGCAGGGTATTCATCGCATTCATCGCGCCATCCCATAAAAACTGAGGGTGATTCGTGCCTCAATTCTGACGCCTGATGGGGGGCAACCCATCAGGCGCCGATACACGCACCAATCAGTTCGGCTTCCATTCACGAATGCGCCGCAGCGTCGCCGCATCAAGCGTACGTTCCCATTCCGCAAAGGCGGGCGCGAGTGCGGTCTGGAAGGCAGCGGTATCCACCTGCGTCACCACCGTCATGCCACGACGGCGCAATTCCTCAACGCCGCTTGCGTCATCGGCCGTCACGCGGTCCCGATTGGCTTTTTGGGCGGCGCGGGCGGCTTCCTGGAACAGGGCGCGATCAGCGGCCGAAAGACGGTTGATCATGCCTGGATTGCAGATCATGACCGATGGCGAATAGACATGGTTCGTCAGCGTCATGAATTTCTGAACCTGGTTGATGTTATTCGCAACAATCACAGAGATCGGGTTTTCCTGGCCATCCACCGTGCCCTGCTGCAGGGCTGGAATCAATTCGCTGAAGGCCATGGGCGTCGGCAGGGCGCCCAGCGTTGAGAAGGCGCGCATATGGACCTGGTTTTCCATGGTGCGCACCTTAAGGCCGCGCATATCCGCCGGCGCATTCACTTCACGCCGCGAATTGGTCAAATGGCGGAAGCCGTTTTCGGTCCAGATCACGCCAACCAGGCCACGCGCCGGGAAGCGCGCCAGCACGGCTGAACCGATATCGCTATCCAATACGCCGCGCGCATGGGCGGCATCACGGAACAGGAAAGGCACGTCAAAGACGCGCACTTCGGGGACGAAATTGCCAACCGGTCCGGTGGAGGTGAAGGTGCAATCCAGCGTGCCAATCTGCACGCTTTCAATCATTTCACGTTCATTGTCATTGCGCTGCACGACCACGCGGTAGCGGTTATTGGTCAGACGCTCAAAATTATCCTTGAAGGTGGAAGCGCCAAGCCCGGTATGGCTATTGGGCGGCAGACCGTGCTGGATGGTGATTTGCGGCTGCGCCAAAGCGGGCAGGGCAAAAAGCGGTGCGGCCAAGCCGGCGGCCAGCGTCATGCGACGAAAAACGGACATGATGTCTCCTTGTCTTTTGGTTGGTTATTGGGTGGGGAAATACGTGAAGCCAAAGCCCCGTTAGTCAATCTTGATGCCGCTGTCACGCGCCACCTGACCCCAGCGCTGCGCATCGCGATCAAGCCAGGGCTGCAATTCGGCGGTTGGGATCAGCAGGGGTTCGGTATGGTGCCCGCGCAGCCGGTTCAGCATCGCCTCATCCATGGATTTGTTGAAGGCATCCTGCAGGCGGGCCAGGATCGGGGCGGGCACGCGGGATTGGGTGAAGACACCATTCCAGACACTCAAATGATAGCCCGCGACACCCTCTTCCTGCAGTGTTGGGATATCGGGCAGGCTGCCGATCCGGCGATCCATGGTAATGGCCAGACCCTTCATGGACCCCTGGAGGATATGCGGCGCTGAGGTCGCAGAGGCATCAAACAACAGGTCCAGATCGCCGGCCAGCATGGCCGCGACCGCGGGCGCAGAACCGCGATAAGGCACATGCACAAAATCAAGCCCGGCGAGCTTTTCGAGCAGCACCAAGGACAGATGCGCCGAAGACCCATTGCCCACCGTGCCGAAGGTCATCTTGCCCGGTTCGGCCTTGGCCCGCGCAATGGCTTCGCGTGCATTGGCCGGGTTGTAACGGCGCGGCAGGCAGGACATGACATTGGGCATATCCGCCATCATGCCGACACCGACAAAAGCCTTGCGCGGGTCAAAGCGCGGGTCGGGATACAGGATGGGGTTCACCCCTTGTGTGGCCATGGTGCCAAGGAACAGGGTGTAGCCATCGGGCTCGGCCTGGGCGGCGGCCATGGCGCCGATATTGCCACCGGCGCCGGCGCGGTTTTCCACCACAATGGTCTGGCCCAAATGCCGCGCCATGGCCTCGGCTGCCAAGCGGCCCATGATGTCTGTAACACCGCCCGGCGGATAGGGCACGATGATGCGCAAGGGCTTGTTCGGGAAAGCGCCCTGGGCATGCACGGTAGGTGCCGCGAGCAGACCGGCGGAAAGCGCCAGGGCAGAGCGACGGGTGAAATGCGGCATAGCGGGCCTCCCTTGAGTTTCTTGGCCCCAAACTGTGCGGCCTTGGCGCCGGATGCAAGCCCCTAGGATAAGAACGCCATCGCTCCCCAGCCAAGCAGCAACACCGCCGCAATTGATGGCCATAACAGCCGCCAAAGCTGGACCGGCTTGGTGCCATCAGCCAGCAAGCCGCAAATCATGCCGGTGACGGCGAAGGACATGCCCGCCCCCGCCGCACCGACAAAATTATGCACGCCAGGGGCCAGCACCGGCGGCAGCCCAGCCGCCAAGCCAAGCTTGTATTGCACCGGCATTAGCGCCGCATTGGACCCGACATTGGTGCCCGTCACGATCCCCGCCATCAGCCCAAGCGGCGGCACCGCATAGGGCGCCAGCGGGCCGAGCGCTGCGGCGGCTTCTCGTGCGAGGGCAGCGGTCGCGCCGCTTTCGCCCATCCAGCGCGCGAGCAGCACATAAAGCAGCATGATCAGGGCCGGCCTTGCGCCGCGTTTTAGCGCGCCCTGCGCCAGGCCAAGCGCTCCGGCACGGCGTGCCAGGAGCAATAGCGCGACCGCGCCCAGCACAAGTGAGACATGGGTGATCGGAAAGGCGGGCAAATCGGCAAAGGGCTGCCAGGCGGGCGGGTTTGGCACGGCGCGCGCCGCCAAAAGGGCGACCGTCAGCAGGGCATAGGGTGCCAGCCGCGCAAGTGCCTTCCGCCAGGCAGCGCCATCCTGCGGCGGATCAAGCCGCCAGAGGGCGAAAAGCAAGGGCAAGCCGGTCGCGATGACGCCAATCACCTCAAACGGCAGCAGCCAATGGCAGCCGACAAGCAATATGGCCACCGCCAGCAGATAACCCATTTGCACGCGCTTTTCTGCAGCTGGCACGGCAAGCCCCGCCGCGCTGCAAAGCCGCCACAGCACAGGCCCCAACAGCAAGAGCCAAAGCGCATTGGGCAGCGCGGTGATGCGCGCAACTTCCTGCGCTGGCTGGCCGATGAGTGCCGCACCCAGCAGCGTGCCGGGGCCAAGCCCGCCCCAAGGGATTAGGCATAAGGCAAGCAGCGCCATGGCGCCGGCCGGCGCGCCGATAATCCCCATGCCGCGCAAACTCGCCAGCGCAAACACCGCACCGACACCAAAACCCGTGACACTTTCCAGGAAGCAGCCCGCCAACAAGGTCGCGATAAAGATGCGGCGTGGCGTTGCAGCTTGTGCGTCCTTGCTTGCCTCGACCCTCGAAACCGCTGCGTGGAACAATAGCCCCGCCAGAACCACGCCCATGGGCTGCAAAGCCAGATAGGCGCCGCGCAGGATTTGCTCGGCGAGGAAGCCGGGCAAGCCGATGCTGTCCGGCAGGGAAACAAAAGCGGCAGGGATGGCCGCTGCAAGTGCCGCGACCACCGCCGGCACCGGCGCCACACGTCCGGAAAACAACAGCCCGATCAACAGCAACAGCGGCAGCGCCTGCAGGGCGAGGGTCATGTTGTATTAGGCAGAAAGGGTGAAGGTTTTGCCGACGGCCGCGGGCACCACCATCGCCTCGCCATAGGCGCGTTCCAGCGCATTCACCGCGCGCCAACCGGTGCAATGGGCGGGGAAAAGATAGCTGAGGCCAAAGCTGCCGAGATCACGCACAGTCTCGGGGATCACGCGTTCATTGATGCCGGACAGATGAAACCCGCCCATTGCGGCAAATAATGGCACATCGGGAAAGCGCCGCCGCGCGGCATGCAGCACGTTCACAATGCCGGTATGCGAACAGGCGGAAAACACAATCAAACCCTTGCCGCGCAGATGGACTGCCATAAAGCGCTCATCCGTCAGCCATTCATCCGCCTGCCAGGGCGTGGTTTCATCTTCGCGCGCGACCTGGCCGGGCAGGCCGGATTCATAAGCGGTGGTGCGGGGGATTTCACCACTCACATAGAAGCCATCGGCGATGATGTGCTCATCACGCACCACCACAGGTGTGGCGCCCATTGCTGCCCAACCTTCAGGCGGCGGCACCCGATCCATCGGAAAAACGCCACCATCTGGCTGGCGGCTCGCGCGTTCGCGGAACATGCCGGGGTGCAGGTAAAGTGGCACGGCGCGCCCACCATTGGCCGCGCGCGTCATTTCAATCGCCTTGGGCAAGCCGCCGGCATGATCCCAATGGCCGTGCGAAAGCACCATGGCCTCAATCGCCGCGAAATCCACGCCAAGCCGCGTGCCATTGCGTTCCACCGCGTAATCCACCGGGCCGCCATCAAACAGCACGGTGCGGGATTTGCCGCCAACCTCCGCGCGCACCACCAAGGACAGGCCGTGATTGGCGCAGCAGAGCGCGCCACCCATGGTGCGCTTCATCCCCTGGCGTTGCAGGCGCAGCCATTCGCGCGTCACGAAACTCGGCGTCGAGGAAAGACTATCGGTGACATTATCCACCAGCACCGTGATTTCGATGCGATCCGCTGCGATGGGGTCCGCCATGGTTTCCTCCGCTCAGGTCTTTCGGCGCGTCTCGGCGATGGTGATGACAAGCGCACCGGCCAGGATGATGCCTCCGCCAAGCCAGGTCCAGGGATCAGGCACTTCGCCGAAGAAAATCCAGCCAAAGCCCACCACCGGCAAAAGCCGCAAATATTGGAAGGGCGCGACGGCGGAGGCTTCGCCCGCGCGATAGGCTGAGGTCAGCAGCCAGATGATGCCGGGCGTGGTGATGGCGAAGCCCAGCAGAAACAGCAGATCAAAGGCGCCAACGGGCGTGAAGGCGGAAATGGCGAAGGGCAGCATGCCAAGGCTGGTCACGACGCCAACCCAGGCGAGCACGGTTTCATTCGGTTCGGTTTGCGCCAGCATGCGGCTGGTGAGCGTGATGCCACACCAACTGGCCGCCGAAGCCAAGGCCAACACGACGCCGATGAAGGAAATCTCCGCCCCTGGCCTCAGCATCAGCACCACGCCCAGAAACCCGGCCATGGTGCCAATCCAGCGCGCCGTGCCGATATGTTCCTTCAGCACCGGCCCCGCGAGCAGCGTGGTGAACATGACATTGGTGAAGGACAACACGGTGGCGGTCGCAAGATCGAGGAACACAAAGGACAGGAAGTAAAAACCCCAGGTGAGCAGGCTGGCCGCGCCGCGCATGATATGCAGCCCGCGCCGATTGGTGCGAAAAACCTGAAGCCCGGTGCGCAGCAATAGCGGCATGACCCAAAGCAATTGCCCGAAGGATCGCGCGAAAAGCTGCATCGCCGTTGGGATGCCGCGTTCATTCATGTAGCGGATGGCGAGCGCTTCCCCGGCAAAGAGCATGGCAGCCAGGCTCATCAACACCGCCCCGCGCAGATTGCCCGGCAGGCTGTTCCAGCGCGGTGTCATGGGCGGCAGGGATGGTTCAGGGGCAAGCGCGTGATTCCGCGAAGGGGTGCGCAAACACCCTGCGACCTTGCCTTGCCCTTGGCAAGGGATGGCGCTTTGCGGCAGCCTGCGCGAACCAAGGAGATTGCGATGACCAATGCCGCCGAACAAAGCGCCATCCGAGACGCCGTGGATCATGGCCCGATCCTGATCTGGGGCGCGGGTGCGATTGGCGGCACAATCGGCGCCGCTTTGGTGCGTGCGCGTCATGCCGTGGTGTTTGTGGATATTGTGGCTGATCATGTCGCGGCGATCCGTGACCCGGCGGTTGGCCTTACCATTGAAGGCCCGGTTGATGCGCACCGGATCGTCGCGCCCGCCTATACGCCCGCGACACTGAAGGGCCAGTTCCGCCGCGTGCTGCTATGCGTCAAGGCGCAGGATACGGAAGCTGCTTGCCATGCCATCGCGCCGCATCTGGCGCCTGATGGCTATGTCGTGTCGCTGCAGAACGGGCTTTGTGAGGCTTTGATCGCGCCGATTTTGGGTGAGGCGCGCACCATTGGCTGCTTTGTCAATTTCAGCGCCGATTGGCTGGCGCCGGGGCGGATCATCTATGGCGGGCGCGGTGCGCTGGTGCTGGGTGAATTGAATGGGGTCACCACACCGCGTCTGACGGCACTGCATCGCATGCTGCGCGATCATTTTGAACCCGATGCGATCATGACCGAGAATATCTGGGGCTATCTGTGGGGCAAGATCGCCTATAGCTCCATGCTCTATACGCAGGCGCTGGGCGAGAAAGGCATTGCCGATGCGCTGGCGCGGCCGGAATTGCTGCCTCTGTGGCGGCGCCTTGGCCAGGAAGCAGTGGCGGTGGCGCGCGCCGAAGGCGTTGCGGTGCGCGGCTTCAATGGTTTTGACCCGGCGGCTTTTGCGCCTGACGCGGATGAGGCTGCGGCAGCGGCCTCTGTCGCTGCGATGGTAGAATTCAATCGCCCCAATGCCAAAACCCATTCAGGCATTTGGCGGGATTTATGGGTGCGCCGGCGCCGCACGCCGGTGGATGCGCAAATCGCGCCTGTCCTTGGCATTGCCGCGCGCCATGGCGTTGCCTGCCCTACCATCACGCGGCTGGTCGCAATGATCCATGAATGTGAGGCCGGGGCACGCCCGGCCTCGGATGATAATTTGCTGGAGCTTATGAAAACCTAATTCAGCGTCGTCAGCAGCCCCGTCATCAGCTTGGCGCGCGGCACCAGGCTATCAATCAGCACATGTTCTTCCAGCGTATGCGCCATGGCACCCTGCACGCCAAGCCCATCCAAGGTGGTGATGCCAAGCGCGCCGGTGAAATTGCCATCGGAACCACCACCGCTTGATTGGTGATTGATGTCAAAGCCAATGGCCTGCGCAATTTCCCGCGCATGACGATAAAGCGCCATCACCTTCGCATCAGGCTCCCAAACCGGCCGCGTCACGCCGCGTGTCACTTCAAGCTGCACATCATTGGTGGAAGAACGGAGCGCCAGCATTTTCTCGACACCGGCATCAAGGTCTTCCTGGCGCTTGGCCATGGAAAGCGCCTCGGCCTCCGTGGTTGTGGTGACGCAATTTACCCATTGGCCACCATGCAGGACGCCTACGGAAAAGGTGCAATCCTCGGTGGTCATATCCTCAATCGCCAGAATCTGGCGGCACATTTCCTTGATGGAGCTCCGCCCTTCAGCGAGCCTGGCGCCAGCATGGGAAGGCCGGCCCGTGGTCTTCAGGTTGAAGCGCGCAATGGCATAGCGCCCAGTCACCACGCCGCCATCCGCCCGCGCCGGCTCCGGCACCAGCACGAATTTATTGCGCGCCGCTTCCGCTTCGATCAGGTCGCGCGTTGACGGGCTGCCGATTTCCTCATCGCTGGTCAGCAGCATCGTGATGGGCAGCGGCGTTTTGATCTTGGCCGCAATGATCTGGCGCATGGCTTCCACCGCCAGCACCGTGCCGCCCTTCATGTCCAGGATGCCAGGGCCGTAGCAGCGATTGCCTTCGCGCCGAATCGGCAGTTTTTCGAGCGTGCCGATGGGGTGCACCGTATCCAGATGCGCCATCACCAGAATGCCAGGCGCGCCATCCCCGGCGGCGTGAGGGAAGCGTGCGCGCACGCAATCACCAAGCCCCATGCGCCCCGGAATGCGGTCAATGCGCGCACCAAGCAGCGCCAGATCGCGCGACGCCAAATCCATCATGCGATTGACCGCGTTTGCGTCAAAGGTCGGGCTTTCGCAGCCTGCCCAGCGCATCAGGCGGGCCAGGATTTCATCAGCCTCAAAAGGCAGGGCAAGGGCTGCGGTGGCGTCAGGCATGGTGTCTCCGGATTCTTGGAAAGGACGGCTTCGCAAAATGCTCTCGGTTGCCAAAGCATGCGCCGGGAGCTGGATTCCCGCAAGCGGCAGCGGCTCCTTCACGCTATGATGAGGTGTCGCAGCGTTAGAGCGTGTTGCGTTCACATGTGTTCACGCCACCCGCTCTACCTCGTTGTTTTTCGAGCATCTTCACACGTTCAGATTTTCCATCTGAACGTGATCTGCTCGAGAAACATCAAGGCGGCTTGGCGCATGAGGCCAGATAATAATCCAAGGCCTGCGCGTGAAGGAAAAGCTGCCGGACCGCCTTTATGTTACCCGATCCAATTCCTGTTCCGTCATCCCGCCCGGTACCAGCGCCATGGGTATTTTCAGTCGCGAAGCATGCCGACCCGTCAGCGCTGAAATCAGCGGCCCCGGCCCGCCGCTACCGGTTGCCATGGCCAGTACCAAGATCGAAATGCGCGGGTCTTCTTCAATGAAGGACAGTAATTCCTCACGCGGCTCCCCTTCCCGAATGATCAGGATCGGCATGCCGCCGGTGATGTCGCTGACTTGTGCGGCAAGCCCGGCGAGCAGCCGTTCTGCCTCTGCCCGGCGTTCTTCCTGCATCATCACGCCAACACCGGCCCATTCCACCAATTCCACCGGTTCCAGCACGCGGAGCAACGCAACACGCCCACCGCCCTTGCGCGCGCGCAAACACGCATAGCGCAGCGCCACCGCCTGTTCGGCGCTGTCATCCACCACCACCAGGAAAACGCGATCACGTTTCGCCTTGGTTGCGGCGGCAGCGGCTTCTTCAGTATCGGGCATCAATTCCTCCTGAACAGCACACTGCCAAGCCAACCGGCCAGCACTGCCAAAACCACACATAGCACACCGTAAAGCAGCGGCTGCCCGCGGGCGAGGGAGGCGATATCCGCCGCCGTGCCGACGCGTTCCACGCGCAGCGACAATTCCTGCCGCGCGATCACCCGGTTTTCGCGCGCAAGCAATACCTCGATCTGATAATCGCCGGTCTGCACCGTGGCGGGGAAAGCGATGCGCGCGCTAAACAGGCGTTCCCCGGCGCGGGCGACCGGCGCAGCGTATTCCTGCCAGCGACCATCGGATTGCTTCAATTCAAGCAGTGCGGCGCGAAAGGCTGGGTTGCGATTGCCTTCACTGCGCAGGCGAAGATTATCGAAGCCCAGGCGATATTGCCGCCGCTCATCCTCGGGCAGGATTTCCCAAACCCGGCGCGTGGCGGCCAAGGCGTAGAAGCCAGGCACATCCGGAAAGCGCGTGGAAGGGCCATTGAGCCAAATCCCGAGCACATTGATCTTGCGCCGCACCACCACGCCCTGGGTTGGGCCGGTGGCGACCACGATCAAATCCTCGGGCGGATCGCCGCCCAAGGGGTTCTGTGTCGCGCCAAAAACCAGCACGGAAGCGCCGGTGAAGCCGGTACTGATTTCAACCCGGTCAGTGGAAAGCTCCGCCGTGATGGGCGGCCCGGACGCCAAGGCTGGCGCCATCAGCCAGCCAAGCCAGACCAGCGCGCAGGCAAGCAGCTTCATAGCAGCGGGCCAAGGCTGAAGGCGCGGCTTGGCGTTTGCAGCAGGTTCCAGGCCAGCGCAAAAGCAACCGAAAGCACCAGCAGGCCAAGCAGGGCGCGGGTTTCCTCACCGCGCAGCCTGGTGCCCATGGCAGCGCCGAATTGCGCGCCCGCGACACCGCCGGCCAGCAGCAACATGGTCAGCACAATATCCACGCTGCCCACCTGCCAGGCTTGCAGCAGCGTGACATTGGCGGAGACGAACACCACCTGAAACAGCGATGTGCCGATCACAATCGAGGTCGGCATGCCGAGAATATAGATCATGGCCGGCACCAGCATGAACCCACCGCCGACCCCCATGATGGCCGAGAGCACGCCAATGCCAAAGCCAATCGCCAGCGGCGGAATCACCGAGATATAGAGCCTGGAATCGCGAAAGCGCAGCTTCAAGGGTAGCCCATGCAGCCAGGTATGTTCATGGAGCTTGCGCCGCGGTGCCGTGCCGCGCCGACGCCTGAGCAATGCCGTGACACTTTCGCGCACCATCAGCGCGCCGACAACGCCAAGGATCACGACGTAAAACAGCGAGACCGCGACATCCACCTGGCCCCAGCGCTTGAGCAGGGCGAAGATCTGTACGCCAAGCGCCGACCCCAAAAGCCCGCCCGCGAAAAGCGTGAGCCCCATGCGCCAATCCACATTGCCGCGCCGCCATTGCGCAATCAGGCCGGAAATCGAAGCACCCAAGGTCTGGTTGGCGCCGGAAGCAACCGCTACAGCGGATGGAATGCCAATCAGCATCAAAAGCGGCGTCAATAAAAAGCCGCCACCCACACCGAATAATCCCGAAAGCCAGCCCACGCCAAAACCAATGCCAAGCAGCAGCAGGGCATCCACACTCATCTCAGCGATGGGCAGGTAGACCTGCATCGCGAATCCCATCAGTCAAACGTGAGCCTTACGCGAAGCTTCAACCTTGCGGCAGAACCCCGCAAGAGCCTTATCGGCGCGTTACAAGGCAGGAATGCGGCAGTGGTGCTAACGACGCGTGGCGAAAGCGACCAGGGCGAGGAAAAACAATCCAAGCAGCGCAAAGCCGGCAATCGCGAAGGGCGGCCCAATGCCATCAGCGAGCGCCCCCAGCACCAAAACGCCAAGCGGACCGGTGCCAATGCAGGTGGTGGTCAGGCCCAGGATGCGCGACCGCGCCTCCACCGGGGCCTGCATCATCACAATGCCGGTTTGCAGGCTGGCAAAGGCCGCTGTGCCAAAACCACCCAGCATCAAAAACAACGCCGCAAGCCAGAGTGATGGCGCCAAGGCGGCCAGTGCCAGCACGGACAGAAAGGCGGTTGATCCCAACAGCAAAAGCCCCCTGCCCGCCTGCGGCCCTCGACGCAGCGCCAGCGCCAGGCCCGAGATCAGCGCGCCCAAGGGTTCGGCCGCAGCCAGAAAGCCGATTTCAATGGCGCTCGCGCCAAAGGCACGGTCGCCAAAGGCCGGCAGGATGGAATTGTAGGAAAAGCCAAAAATATTCATCACCAGCGTCACGCCAAGCACCGCGCGGAGTGCAGGATGGGCAAGCGCCATCCGCAACGCCTCGGCCACCTCAGCAAACAGGCGGCGCGGCACAAAGGCGCGGCGCGGTTGGGTATACTCCACTGTGGAGACCAGCATCAGCGCAATCAGATAAAGCGTGGAGGCAATCAGATAGGCCGCAGTGACGCCAAGCGTTTCATAAAGCACGCCCCCCAGCATGGGGCCGATCATGCGGGTTGTGCTGCCTGTGGTCGTGTCAAAGGCAACGGCGGGGACAATGCGCTCTGGCCCCGCGGTTTCGGCCACCATGCGCCGGCGCGTGGCGAGTTCATTGGTCCAGACAAGGCCACCGATCAGCCCATTGAACCAAAGATGCCAGAGCGAGAGCCAGCCCAAGGCCGAAAGCGTGGCGATGGCAATGGCGCCAAGGGCGGTCAAAGCCTGGCCGGCCATGAGTAGATGTTTGCGATTGAGACTTTCCGCCACCGCGCCTGAAAGCGCGCCCATCAGCAGCATCGGCAGCGCGCGCGCCATCAGCACAAGCGAAACCGCGAAGGCGGAACGCGTCAGTTCATAGGCGTAAAGCCCGCTGACCAGCATTTCCACCCAACGCATGGAATTGGTCAGCCCGCCCGCGCCCCAAAGTTTCAGGAAGGCGCGGTCCGAAAGCAGAACCCTGAGCGGCGCGGGATCAGCCATAACGCCGCGCTGCCCTTATGTTATCAATAGCCTGAATCACCCAAATGCAGCAGCGGGAAGGCGCTGAAGACATGCGGCGCATTGGTGGCCAATGCCCCCGCATGGATGAAGCTTGGATTGAGTTCGCTGAATTTCGTGGCGCCGAGCAAGCCCATGGTAGTGTAAATCTCGGTCTCCATGATCTCCAGCATGCGCTGCACGCCAGCCGCGCCATCAGCCGCCAGCGCATAGCAGTAAAGCCGCCCAAGCCCGACCAGATCAGCGCCCAGGCACAGCGCCTTCACCACATCAGTGCCGCGCGAAAACCCGCCATCAATCCAAACCTTCGCGCGCCCAGCAACGGCCTGCACCACTTCCGGCAGCACATCCATTGCCCCCCGGCCATGATCCAATTGCCGGCCGCCATGATTCGAAACATACACCACATCAACGCCGTGGTCGCAGGCAAGCTTGGCGTCCTCGGCGGTCGCGATACCTTTCAGGATCACGGGTATTTTGTATTTGGCCTTGAAGCGATCAATCTGCTTCCAGGAAAGGGCAGCCTGAAATTCAATGCCCTGCACCCGCGCGCGCCAGGGCTTGGCGAAGCGGCGCGCGATATCGCGTTCGCGCCGGCTATAGACCGCAGTATCCACGGTGAAGCAGAAGGCATCATAGCCGGCCGCCACCGAACGATCGGCGTAATCATCAATGAAGCTGTCATCGCCGCGCACATAAAGCTGGAAGATTTTGGGACCAGGCGTATTGGCCGCCGTTTCCTCAAGCCCTGGCTTGGTCACGGAAGATACAATCAGCGGCACGCCAAAGGCCGAAGCCCCCTGCCCCGCTGTCGCCGCGCCATTGGCGCCGAAGCTCTCCAGGCCACCCACCGGCGCCAAGGCAACGGGCAGGCGGAGCTTCTTGCCGAACATCTCAGCCGTTGTGTCAATGGTGGAGACATCTCGCAGCACGCGCGGGCGAAAAGCGAGTGTATCCAGCGCCAGGCGATTGCGGCGCATGGTGGTTTCGGTTTCTGTCGCCCCGGTCAGGTAATCCCAGATATTGGCATCGAGCCGGTTTTTCGCCGCCTTGGCGAATTCGTGCATCGTCAGGAATTTGCCTTCAGTTTCACTCAGCATTTGATGTCTTCCCTACTTATCAACCTGCCAAAAATTCACGCGTCCAACGCGCATAATCACCCTCACGCATTGCGGCCTTCATCAGCGCCGCATCGGCAAGCCCGGGCAGTTTTCCTGGCGGCGTGCCATCGCGCAAGGACTTGAGCGTCGCATGCACCGCCGCCATGGCAGCGAAGCTTGGCGCGTGGCCCTGAAGGGCGATTCGCACACCATGCGCCGCAAGCTTTACCTTGTCAGCGAGTGCCGGTGGCGTGCCGCCCAGCATCAGGGGCACGCCATTGGCGGCGCCTTGCAGCGCGGCAAGCTGCGCCCAATCCGTCACACCGGTATAGAACAGCGCATCAGCGCCGGTCTTGGCATAGGCGCGGGTGCGCGCCACGGCCTCATCCAGGCTCACCAGATTGACCGCGCTGGTGCGCGCCACAATCACAAGGCCTGGGTCTTCGCGCGCCGCAAGGGCCGCATGGACCTTGCCAAGCCCGGCTTCCAGGCTGAGCAGGCCGGGTTCACCCGCACCATGGGCGCGGGGCAGGTCCGTATCTTCAATGGTCAGCGCCGCAACACCGGCGGTTTCCAATTCCTGCACGGTGCGCATGACGTTCAGCGCATTACCATAACCATGATCCGCATCCACCATCAGCGGCGGCGCCCCGGCGCGGCAGATGCGCCGCGCCTGTTCGGCGAATTCCGAGAGCGTCACCAGAATAAGGTCAGGCGCCCCGAGAACAGCGATGGAGGCGATGGACCCCGCAAACATCGCGGTTTCAAAGCCAAGATCAGTTGCGATTCGCGCGGCGATCGGGTCATGCACGGAAGCCGGATGCAGGCAGGTATCCCCAACCAGAATGGCGCGAAACCGCGCACGTCGCGCGGAGGTATTCATGATGGTGGCATTCCCTTCCCCTAATCCACGGGAAGTGTGCAACCGCGCCGGGGGCTCGGCAAGCCGCCGGATTAGGAAAGAGCGAGGGAAATCAGTGCGGCAGCAAAAAGCGTGGTGGCGAACAGAAAGCCCATACCCAAGGCCACAAGGGCCAGCAGGTCGCTTCGGTCAGCGCGCTGCGGCTTGCCTTCGGGCGAAATGGAAAGCCCCGCCTGATGCGGCCCTGCCGCCTGGCGCCTGGCCGGCCCAGGCAGGAAGCCAGTAGATAGGGGCCGCCTTGCTGAATTGAGCGTGAGAGACATCAACCAACCTCCGGTAGGTTGAATACCGGATTTTCCGATATAAAGTCAAGGCCTGATTTCGCGCTTCAACTTTCTGGGGCAATTTTGCGCATATCGGCCAGCAAGGCGCGGATGGCGGCCAACTGCTCACGCGCCGCTTCCGGATCGGCGGCCTCGGTCATGGTCCCGCCAGCGCTTCGCCAGATCTGAAAGGCAAAGCGCCCCTTGCTGGCGAGGCTGGAGGAATGGCCAATGCCTTCCAACTCGCGGGAGACAATTTCAAGCAGCGCCCCAAACTGATCGGCAATCTCGCTGGCCGAAAGCGGCGCCTGGGCGATATTTTCCGAGGCGCTGCGCGGCATATCCGGCATGAGTTCAAGCAAGGAAAGATCAAGCGCCAGTAACAGGCGCTTTAATGTCTCATGCCGCGGTCGTGTTTTTCCTGTTTCCCAATCGGCAACAGTCGCCTGAGAGGCACCAATCAGGTCACCAAGTGACACCTGCGACAGCCCTTTGGCGCGCCGCGCCCTGCGCAGGCGGCGCGACCATTCCGGTACTTCCGAGTCGGGAATTCTCAAAGCCATGCCCCTGTTCACCATTGACTTTTGCACAAGTCCAAGGGGTTCTTCCTATATTTTGACACGCAGGAAATGTTTTTTCGGTTGAATGCGCAGTATTCCTGGAAAATCCTCTCCAGAATTAAGGGAAGGCAGGGTAGTGGCTTCGCTTTACGGTTCAGAGATGGCCAGCTTGTTGATGAGGAGCGTGTTGCAACAAGCACCCCCGACACAATTATTGCGCGAAATTGCGCAGATTGCCACTTGCTTTAAGACTTGTCATGAAATGCGAAAACCGATCGAGCGAAAGCCTGGAAAGACGAGTGGCGCGCTGCATGAGCCTCAGCGGGCCAAAAAATTGCCTATTTTTAATCTGGTATCAATCCGTCGTTCGCACGTCATGCATTGCGATTTGCTAACCCTACTGCTGGTGGTGGCAACCCAAAACTCCATCGGATCGCGAGGGCCACTCAGCCTTTAGCCGGCTTTTTCCGGTTCATACCAAGGCCAGCGCTGCTTCACGACCGGGCTATCCGGCGCATAGGCAATGCAGGTGCCAATCAGGCCGGGCCTGACCTTCTTTTCATCCACGGCCTCGCCCGCCGCGCGGTGCGCTGCGGCCTGTTCGCGTTCCCGCTGGCGCCGCACCGGATAAAGGGTTTGGAAGGCGACCGTTCCCATCTGGCCAATCACTTCGCGCAGATGCGTGCAGCCATGAATGCCGCCAATACGTTCATTCACCGCGCGCACAAACCCAGGCCCGATCTTGAGACCCGCAAGCCGCGCGAAATTCGGCGCGGCAGCCGGGCAGACATCATAAGGCGTGAAATCTGATGCCGCTTCGCAGGACAGCACCTCAAACTCCTCAGTGATGGTCATGCGAATCCACATGCCATGCAAAGCCTCACCGGGTTCAATCCAGCCGCGGCCTTCATTGTTGAAACCGTAGCTTTTAGTGTCCACCAGATGCGCTTCGATATCGAAAAGCCCATCCTTGCGCTGGTAGCCGCGCAATTGGATGTCACGCAGATGGAGCAGATTACGCTCAGTGGGGTCAGAAAGCGGCATGGGTCAGGGTCCGGTTACGCTGCAATGCAACAAGCTATTGCCACGCTGCGTGCCGCAAGGCCAGATCAGGCGGCGGTCAGGCGGATGGTGCCGTGCAGCGCCTGGCCTTGCGCCAGCACGCGCATGGGCGCTGCGGCGGCCAGCGCAGGGCGATTGGGCGCATCGGGCATGTGGCTGACGGGTTCAACACAAATGATCGGCGATGCCGCCGGGGCATAGACCTGAACGCCCGCCGCGAAATCGCCGGTGGCCGTGAGCGTGAGGTTCCCGGCCGGCGTGGTGAGGCGTGCCGCGCCATCCCAACCGGCGAAGAAATTATCCAGCCCAATCAGCCCGGCCTCATCCGCCGCAATGCCAGCGCAGAATGAAAGGCTTTCCGGCAAGCCGCGCGCATTGTGGCTAGCGCGTTGCGAGGCGTTCAGATGCAGCGATGTCGCAGCGCTGCGGATGAACCAGGGATGCCAGCCCATGCCATAGGGTGCGGGTGCTGTGCCTTCATGCCGCAAGGTCATTTCCATGACGACACCATCACCATCAAGCACGACCGCAAGCCGCGCCGTGTAATCGAAAGGTGCGTGCTCCAGGTGCTGTTGCAGCACGGCGTGATCCGGAGCGGCGCCGATCACCTCCCAAGGCAGATCGCGCGCCAGACCATGTATAGCGGTTCCTTCCGCCGTGCGATTGATCGGCATGACATGGCCCGCAATGCGCCCACTATCCAACCGATTGGCCCAGGGCAGCATCCAGAAAGCGCCATAAGCACCGGGATGGCACGCGCCTTCAGGTAGTGGCACCAGCACATCACCCCCGCGCCATTGCAGGCGTGAAAAAGCCGCACCCTGTTCTGTGCAGATCAGCGCCTGCCAATCACCCCGCTTCAGCTTCATTCTGGGGCAAAGTGTTCCCGTGGCGATCGCGCGCCGCGGGAATATGCCATCACGGTATAGGCGCCGCCCTGATAGCGTTCGGATACGGGATCGGCGGTGATGCCTTCATGCTCCGCCCGCCGGGCTTCGGCATTATCCTGCGGCAGCCAGCCATCGTGAATGCGAAGACCGAGCCCGCTGCACCAAAACGGGCAGTGACAGAGCCCGGACCGCGACCCACTCATGCTGATCATATGAACCAGAGTAGCCCGTCATACTCACGCGGCGTTGGCAGCGCCGCCAGGGTGCGGGCGGTCCAAGTCACAGAGGTGTCGATCAGGCCAGAGCCGTCAAGATCCGCGTGAAGCGTCACCCCGCGATAGCCTTCAGTGCCGTCCTGATCTACCCAATGCAGCCGTGACACGCCGGGGCGGAAGCCCCAGAGCGACAATTGCTCACCAAGTTCCCAATCGGTGATTGTGCTCCAGGTATTCGCGCCGCCACGGCCATCGAGGAAGAAGGTGTCAAGGCCCGGGCCGCCGGTGAGGAAGTTGGAGCCGGTGCCGCCATCAATCACGTCAGAACCGCGCGCCCCATTGACAGCGTCATCGCCCCCCAGCGCGTTGATGAAATCATTGCTGACCGTCCCGGCGACCGCTTCGCCAATGCTCGAGCCGAGATACTGGAAGCGCACCGTCTCGACTGGACCGGAATAGGCCGTGGCGGGTTTGCTAGCAGCGAGGCCAGGGCCAGTTTGCGCGTAGGTGAGCTTGACGATGCCGCCAGCAAAGGCGCCCAGCGAGGTCATGGTGTACGAGACGCCGCCGAACATCAGTGTCTCGACGCCCGACAGCACATCGGCACCGTCCCAACCATCCACCAGAAGGCGACCATCGGCCTCAAAGAACCTGTTGTTGAAGGTTAAGCCGGTGAAGATTGCTGTATCAACGCCATCCCCGCCCACCAGCAGGTCATCGCCCGAACCGCCGGTCAGCACGTCGTTCCCGGTTCCGCCCCAGAGTTGGTCGTCGCCCCCCAGACCGGTGAGGCTATCGCCGCCCGCCTCGCCCAAAAGGACATCGCGCCCCGTGGTGCCGCGTATCGCGTCTGCCCCCGCCGCGCCTTGCTGCAGAACCGCCTGATGCGCGTTGCTCCAGATCGCATTGCTCACCCAGGTGGGTTGCGCGTCCTGCGCGCCATAGACATGGATCGCCGCCGCCCGGTCGATATCGCCGATATCAATGTTCGAACTGGTGCGGGTGTAGGACATTACGGTGCGGGTGGTATTGTCGCTTTCCTCCGGCAATACATTCGCGCCTTGGAAAGGGTGCTTGAAGCCGATTGCGTGACCGATCTCATGCATAAGGACGAGAAATCCGAAGCTGCCCGATGCCATGGAATCGTCACGGAAGTTTGTGCGGTTCATCCATATGGTGCCGTCGGCGGGGTAGGCGCCCATACCCGCATAGGAATAGCTGAAATCAGCCAGATGAAAGCGAAGGTCTACCCTGGCGTCATCGCCCGGGTCGGGTGTCTCAATAAAGACAATGCCAGAGGCGTTGTCCCAACGCGAGAGCGCTTCGCGGGTGGAGGCGCGTTGCACATTGCTGAAAGGCTGCCAGCCTTCATCCAGGAAGAATTCGGGTGCCGGCTTAGCCTCGCTAAAGCTGTAACTGACCACCTGTGGTAGGTTATTGGCGCCGTTCCAGCCTGGGGCTGCGTTAGGAAGCAATGCCTCAACCTCAGCGCTTGCCGCCGATGCTCTCACGAGATTGTCGGAAGACGAAGACATGGTGGGATCGGGCGCCACATCTGGCGCGGCCCAGGAACAAATAAATTGTTTTGCCTTACAGATTATGCACATGAATAGGCTCCGCCTTCAACAAATGAAATGCCGCTAGCCCGCATAATTCATTAGCGATGACGGGCGCAGCCCAACCCGTTGAAAAATAGTAAAATTCGGCTGCGACCCCACAACCCCATGGTTACCGGCCGCCGTGCCACCCGACCGTCACTCTAGAGCAGATCGCGTTCAGATGGAATCATCTGGACGCGTGAAGATGCTCAAAAAACAAAGGTTTGGAGTGAGTTGTGTGAACCCATGTGAACGCAACACGCTCTAGCCAAAATTGCCCACATAACCCATCGGCTATCAGCGAACCGGCTACGTATGCAACGTTGACGTCGCCTGGATGACGCCCGCGTCGCGTCAGAACGGTGCAAAGTGATCCCGTGGTGATGGCGCGCTGCGGGAATATTCAATCGCGGTATAGGCGCCGCCCTGATAGCGTTCCGAAACGGGATCCGCGGTGATGCCTTCAAGCTCCGCCCGCCAGGCTTCGGCATTATCCTGCGGTACCCAGCCGATCCGCGCGCGATGATCCTCGCCCCAATAGGCGGTCGGATTATTGGATTGGCCCCAGATCACGGCATGGCCGGTTTTGTCAGCAAGGACACAGCATTCAATCAACCGCGTCAGATCAGGATAGGACAACCAGGTGGACAGCATGCGCCGATCCAAGGGCTTTGGCTGGCAGGAACCGATGCGGAGGTTGATGTTCTCAACCCCATGCTTGTCCCAATACATCCGCCCCATCATTTCACCATAGACTTTAGAAATGCCGTAATAGCCATCGGGTCGGAAGGCGCAATCCGCATCCAGCTTCGCATCATTGCCGCGCGGGCGTTCATGAAAGCCGATGGTGTGATTGGAACTGGCAAAAATCACCCGCGCGCCTTCGCGCCGCGCGGCCTCATAGACATGATAAAGCCCGCGCAGATTGGGGCCGAGGATTTCCTCAAACGGGCGTTCCACACTCACGCCGCCGAAATGCAGAATGGCGCCGCAGCCTTCCGCCTGGCGCAGCAGCGCGACACCATCATTCAAATCCGCCTGCACGAAGCGCGCGGATGGCGGCAGCGAATCGGGGAAGGGCGCAATATCCGTGAGCCGCAATCGCCAGCCCAGCGCGCCGAGGCTTTGCGTGAGATGCCGCCCCAGCGCGCCGGAAGCGCCCGTCAGCAGCACAGGTTTGGTGGGCGTGGTCATCGCCTTAGCCTCCATAGCCAAGCAGCAGGCGCGGCAGCGTCAGTGACATGGCCGGCCAATAGGTGGTGAGCAGAAGTGCGAGCAAAATGGCGCCGTAAAAGGGCCAGATGGTGCGCATGACCTGTTCCATCGGTATTCGGCCAATGGCGCAACCAACAAACAATACAGCGCCCACTGGCGGCGTGGTGAGCCCGAGGCCGAGGTTCATCATCATCACCATGCCGAATTGCACCGGGTCCACGCCAATCGCGGTGACAACGGGCAGAAAGATGGGTGTGGTGATCAGGATGAGTGCCGCCATATCCATCACGCATCCCAATAGCAGCAGACAGACATTGATCAGCAACAGGATCACAATGGGATTGGCACTGATGGCAAGCATGCCATCCGTCAGCAATTCCGGCAGGCGATACATGGAAAGTAACCAGGCAAAGGCTGTTGCAGTGCCAACCAGCAGGAACACCACCGATGTGGTGCGCACACTGGCCTTCACTGCAATCAGAAAATCCGGCCAAGACAGGTTGCGATAGACCAGCAAGGTGACCAGCAGTGCCCAGATCGCGCCAAAGGCGGCACTTTCGGTCACGGTGAAAACGCCCGACAGTACACCGCCAAGGATAATCACCGCCGTCAGCAGCCCGGGCAGTGCATCAATGAAAGTCCAGAACAAATGCCGAAACCCGGCCCAACCTTCAGAGGGATAGCCGCGCCGCACCGCCATGACATAAGCCGCAATGCCGAGGAAAAGGCACATGGTAATGCCAGGCACGATGCCAGCGATAAACAGCGCGCTCACGGAAATCCCGCCACCGGCGGCGAGCGAATAGAGAATCATATTATGGCTTGGCGGAATCAAAATGCCGGCGATACTGCTGGTGACCGTCAGCGATACCGCATAATCCACCCCATAGCCCTTGGCCTTCATCGCCGGGATCAGGATGGTGCCGGTCGCTGAAGTATCCGCCACCGCAGAGCCGGAAATCCCGCCAAACAGCATGGAAGTTGAAACATCCACCATGCCGAGGCCGCCGCGCATCCAGCCCACACAGGCGGAAGCCAGCGACACCAGTCGCCGCGCAATGCCGCCATGCAGCATGATCTCGCCGGCAAAAATGAAAAAGGGAATGGCGAGCAGGGAGAAGATGCTCATGCCGCTGGCCATTTGCTGGAAGGCAACGGCGGGGTTGAGCCCTTCATAGATGAAGCCCACAACAGCCGCGATGCCAAGGCAGAAGGCCACAGGCACGCCAGCGATGACACCCAAGGCGAAAACCGCGAAAATCAGGAAAAGCCCTGGTTCCATCTGCCTATTCCAAAAATGCCGCGGCGGGGCCGCGTTTTTCCGGCGCTTCGGGCACGAAGATATCGCGCAGCACCTGTTCCACCGCAAACAGCGTCATCAGCGCGCCACCAACCACCATGGGCGCATAGGTCCAGCCCTGGCTGATGCCGAGCAAGGGGATGCGGAAATTCCGCACCATTTCCACCAATTCCCAGGACCAGATCGCCATGCCAAGGCCGAACAGACCGACCAGCGCATCACAACCCACCGCAATCCAACGCTGCGCCGCACCAGGCAAGGCTTCGCGCAAGCCGAGCACTGAAAGATGAAAGCGTTCCCGCACACCCACCGCAGCTACCGGCATGGCAATGCACAGAATGGCGAGTGTCGCGCCGCGTTCGATCCAGGTTGGCGTGTCATTCAGCACATAACGGCCAAAAACGAGCCATCCCATCATCATCACCAGCGCGACCAAAGCCGTGCCGGCCAGCGCAATGGTCACGCTGGCCAAAACATCCAAAACGCGCGCAAAAGCCGCAAGCGGCGCGGGCAAATCGCCGCGCCGCCGCGTTTCACCAAAGCTCACCGCGTTTCACGAATGCGCTTGAGCAAATCCGCCATGCGCGGCGCCGAGGCATATTTGGCATAAACCGGTTCCATCAGCGTCTGCCAGGGGCCACGATCCGCAACCTCAATCACAGTCGCACCGCCAGCGATCACGCGATCGCGTGAGGATTTTTCACGCTCGGCCCAAAGCTGGCGTTGAAATACCGCACTTTCGCGGGCGGCGTCACGCAGGATGGCGCGCTCAGCCTCATTCAAGCGCTGCCAGCGCTGACGGCTGATGGCAAGGATTTCCGGCACATTGGAATGTTCCGTCGTGGTGTAGAATTTTGCCACTTCGAAATGCCGCGTGCTTTCATAGGATGGCCAATTATTCTCCGCGCCATCAATCACGCCGGATTGCAAGCTGGTGAAGACCTCACCAAAGGGCAGCGGTGTCGGGTTGGCGCCCATGGCGCGCATGATGTCAATCCAAAGATCGGAAGTCTGCACACGGATTTTCATGCCGCGCACATCGGCGGGCGTGCGCACCGGGCGGGTTGTGTAAAGGCTGCGCGCGCCCGCATCATACCAGGCGAGTGTGATGATGCCGATCGCTTCCAGATCGCGCGCGATATCCTCCCCAATCGCGCCATCCACCACGCGGTGGCTATGACCGACATCGCGGAACAGGAAGGGAAGAGTCAAAATCGCGGTCGAGGGTGCGAGGTTGTTCAGTGGCGAGAGATTGAAATTGGCGAAATCGATGGTGCCAAGGCGCATCTGCTGAATGGCCTCATCCTGCTGGCCAAGCTGCGCGGAATGGAAGGTGCGCATGCGAATGCGGTTATTGGTGCGCTGGCCGACCAGCTCCGCAAAGCGATCCATGCCGCGGCCATTCGGGTAATCGGCAGCGTGGATGTTCCAGCCGCGCCATTCCTGCGCCGCAAGCTGAGCCGGCGCGAATGCCATGAGCGAAAGCAGAGCCGCAGCCGCGGCACCGAGCAAGCCGCCGCAACGGGGTTTTGAGAATAAGGACATGATGTCTCCTCCAGCCGGGCGGTCCGGGCCGCCCTGTTCTTCGGTGTGAATGGCTGATCCTGAACGGATGGGCGCGCACCCGTCAATGCAAAAGGGTTCTGGCCGGGTGGGGATTGGCCTTAGCCGCGCTTCCGGTCATGATTTCCGGCACAACCCTTCTGAACACCGGATGCCGCCCCATGCCCAAAACCGTGATTGAAGCCGCCGCCGCGCTTGCTGCCGGGCGCACCACCTCCGCCGCGCTGGTTGAAGAAGCGCTGGCGGCCATTGCCGATCCCGCTGGTGAGGGCAGCCGCGCCTTCATGATAGTGCATGGGGAGGCAGCGCGCGCGACAGCCGCTGCGATGGATACGCTCCGCAAGGCGGGCCGTGCGCCGAGCGCCTATGCCGG
The DNA here is from genome assembly GCA_020249465.1 of Roseomonas sp. GTDB lineage: Bacteria > Pseudomonadota > Alphaproteobacteria > Acetobacterales > Acetobacteraceae > Neoroseomonas. Next base: position 23,281 of record JADCFP010000161.1, read on the forward strand.
CATTCCGATCAGCGTGAAGGATTTGTATGACGAAGCGGGCATCACATCCCGTTCAGGTTCCGTGGTGCTGAAGGGAAGTGCGCCGGCAAAGCTGGATGCGCCAACCGTGCAGCGCCTGCGCCGCGCTGGCTTTGTGGTGGTTGGGCGCACCAATATGGTGGAGTTCGCCTTTTCCGGCCTTGGCGTGAACCCGCATTACGGTACGCCGAAAAGCCCCTGGGATCGTGCGACAGGCCGCTTGCCTGGTGGGTCTTCTTCTGGTGCTGGTGTGGCCGTTGCTGATGGCATGGGCTTTGTCGGGCTGGGTACCGATACGGGCGGTTCCTGCCGCATTCCCGCGGCACTTTGCGGTGTTGTCGGCTGGAAGCCCACGGCGAAGCGTGTGCCGATTACGGGCATTCTGCCGCTTTCGCCGTCTCTTGATTCCGCCGGCCCCTTGGCGCGCAGCGTTGCGGATTGCGCGCTGATTGATGGCTTCATGGCCGGTGAGGAAGCGCCCAAGCCCCCTGCCCCGCTTGCGATGCAAAGCCTGACTTTTGCGCTGCCACGCGGCACCTATTTGACCGATGGCATGGATGGCCATGTCGCTGCGGCGTTTGAAACTGCCTTGCGCAAATTATCGCTTGCCGGTGCGCGCATCATTGAAATTGACCTGCCGGAATTGTCCGAAATTCCGCAAGTCACCGCTGCCGGCGGCTTCCCGGCGAGCGAGGCTTTGGCCTGGCATCGCCGCCTGATTGCGAAAAAAGCCGATGGCTATGATCCACGAATCCTGAAGCGCATCCGGCGCGGTGAAGGCATGTCAGCCGCTGATTATGTTGATCTGGTTAATGCGCGCGCGCGCATCATTGCAAGTGTCGCGCCACGCACTGCGCCCTTTGATGCACTGATCTGCCCAACCTGCCCGCTAATCCCGCCTGCCATCGCAGAAGTGGAGGAGGAGAAGGAGTATAATCGCATCAACATGATGCTGCTGCGCAATACCAGCGTCGGCAATTTCCTTGATCGCTGCTCAATCAGCCTGCCCTGTAACGCGCCAGGGGAGGCGCCGGTTGGGCTGATGCTGACCGGCGCGCATGGCGCGGATCAGCATCTATTTGCGGTGTCCGCAGCGGTGGAGGCGGTGCTGGCGGCGTGACGCTTCCGCGTTTTGGGTCGTTGCTTGAAGGCGCTTCGCCATCCGCCGGTACTGAAAGCTTCATGGAATTGGCGCGCGCCGGCGGGGCGCGCGTGGAGCGCATCGCGTCCCACGCTGTTACGTATGGCGATTGGTACGAACAGGCTTGGCCTGAATTCGTACTGCTGGTCGCGGGCAGCGCCACGCTGGAATTCGCTGATGGCAGCACGCGAAACTTGAAGCCAAGCGATTGGACATTTCTACCCGCCCATTGTCGTCACCGCGTGATCTGGAGCGATCCCGCAGGCGAAACCCTTTGGCTTGCAGTGCATTTGCCGGCAAGCTGAAGCGTCCTTCAGCCCTTCTTGCCATCCCCAGGCAAATCAATCCCCGTCAGCGCCTGCCAGACGCGAATGACGAAACCATCATCCGCCCCGCCTTGGCCCATGGCGCGTGCCGCGGTGAAGAGCTGCTGCGCTTGCGCGGCCAAGGGCACCGGGAAATTCAGGCCGCGCGCCATGTCATTCACTAAGCCAAGATCCTTCACAAAAATCTCCACCGCGCTACGCGGTGCGTCATCGCCCGTCAGCACACGCGCCATGCGGTTTTCAAACATCCAGGAATTACCGGCAGCACTGGTCACAACATCATACAGCGCTTGCGGATCAGCGCCGGCGCGAATGCCAAGCGCCATCGCCTCAGCCGCCGCAGCGATATGCACACCGGCCAGCAATTGATGCACCACCTTCACCGTGGCGCCGATGCCGATGTCAGAACCCAAGCGCCAGACCTTGGTGGCGATGGCGTCGAGCACGGGTGCGGCCTTGGCGAAGGCGGCATCACTCCCCGCCGCCATCACCGTCATTTCACCCGCGCGCGCCTTGACAGCGCCGCCTGAGACCGGCGCGTCAAGATAAAGCAAGCCCGCAGCTTCCGCCTTGGCGGCCAGCGCACGCGCCGCATCCGGCGCCATGGTGGCAGAGGAGATAATCACGCCGCCTTTCGCCATGCGGGGCGCCGCACCATCGGCGCCGAATACAGCAGCTTCGGTCTGCGCGGCATTCACTACCAGCACCACGAGCGCTTCCATGCCCGCCGGCAAATCGCTCGCCTTCGCGACCGCTGCGCCACCGGCAGCGATGAATTCATCGCGCGCCGCCGCACGGGGATCGCAGCCCGTCACTTGCACCCCTGACCGCAACAGGCTGAGCGCCGCGCCCATGCCCATGCTACCTAATCCAATCACCCCAACGCGCATCGGCAAAATCCCCTTTTCAAAAAAGCGCGCGCAATATTTGCACCAGCGCTGTGATGACCATCAGCACCAGTACAATACGCTGCAATGTTCCCATTGAAGGCATGACACACCTTATCCTGCGCGGAATGCCAAAATCACGCCATGCGCCGCCGCCGGCGCCACGGCAAGGCCGCCACCTGGAATACTACTGAAGGGCAGGCTGGCTTTCGTCAGGCAGGCCTGCGCCGCCGCAAGATCAGTAACCGTAATGCCAAGCGTCACTGGCCCAACATCGGGCAGGCCGGCCAGATCAAGTGCGCCATAACGTGCGGCGAGTGCAGCACGGTTCAACACAATGATCGGCGCGGCGCTGGTCGGCACACGCAGCACGCCATCGCTGATCGCCTCAGGCTTGCTGTCCAGCAATTTTGCGATGGCAGCGGCGACTGAAGCAGGATCAGCGGCCAAAACCTCAATCCCCGTAAGGCCTTTTGCAGTATTGGCATGGGTCATAGTGCCGGGCACCCAAGTCGCGCCAGGCGTCAAATGCTGGCAGGCAAAAATCCGCAAACCAGGTGCGACAGGATCAACCAAATGGAAGGTATTGAAGCGCGTTTCGGTGCGCGTACCATCCGGCATATCAACGGGCCTGCCGAACCGCATCACCGGCATGGTTCGAATGCCGCGCGCCGCGACCTCAGCAGCGCCTTTCTCGGCATCATGCGCACGCATGGCAATCGCGGTCATGCCTTCGCGGGTTTCCAAAACGGCGCGCCATTTGGCATTGGCTTCGGTCGGAGTCAGTACGCCAAGGATTTCGAAGTAATCCTTTTCCAGCATCACGCAATTATTGCCAGTGCCCATATGGGCGGAATGTACGCCACGCGGCGCCACCGTAAAACCGGCACGCGCGAAAGTCTCAGCCGCCTTGTCCAAATCCCTGACCAGCACAACGCAATGGTCAATGCCGCCGACATGTTCCAGCATGGTTCTCTCTCTCCTCAGCCCGCCACGGGCACAAGCCGCGTGAGCCGCGGCGGGTTTTGTTCCGACAGGAATATGCTGCCATCCGGCGACAGCCACATGCCATGCGCACCATTCAGCACCGGGCGGCAACGCCCAAGCAGCGTGCCATCCTGCGCCAACAGCGAAAGCCGCGGCACCTGATCCGTAACGTAAAGCGTGCCCCCCGGCCCGCCATGCACCGACATGGGCTTGTGATGATCACCCCATTCCGCGAGCCATTCACCATCACCGGTAAAAACCTGCACGCGATTGTTTTCACGATCCGCCACGGTCACGCGCCCATCAGGCAGCACCCAGACGGAATGCGGCGTCGAGAATTCGCCAGGCCCAGACCCGGGCCGACCCCAATGGCCCATCGGCGTGCCTTCCGCGCTGAAGCGATGCACCAGCGATGCGCCATAGCCATCCGTCACATAGATCGAACCATCAGGCCCGAAGGCGACATCGCAAGGCGCGTTGAAGGGCTCACCGGGACGATGCCGCTTACCAAGCCCGCCTAGCCTTTTGCCGTGACGATCAAAAATGATGATTTCCTGCGCGTCGCGATCCACCACAAAAACGCGCCCATCGGGATGAACGGAAAGCATATGCCCATCGGCGACTTCATAGCCGCCCCAGGCAGCGATGCGCTTACCATCAGGCGCCAACACCACCACCGCCGGACCTACCGCGCCCGCATAAGGGTCTTGCCGCAATTGGCAATAGACATTGCCATCGGCATCGCAGGCGACATCGGAAGGCAAGCCTGCGCCCATCGGCACATCGCCCCAAGGGCGTTCGATGCGATAAAGCGTCTCGGCAAGACGCACATAAAGGGTATGGCGGGTCATGCTGTGCTCCCCTAGGTTACTCCATCATGCCCCAAGCAGCGCATCGCGTCGAATGACGCCTTTGGGGCTTGGAACGCTGCGCGCGACGCTTTACCGTAAGCGCCATGGCCAAGGACCCTTTGGTGACGCTGCAAAAACTCCGCCGCCTGGAAGCCCAGGCGGAACGGCGCGCCTTGGCCGAAAAGCTGGCCGCCGAGGCCTCCGCACAGCAAGCCCTTGCCGCCGCTGAAATGGCGCTGCGGCAGGAAAGCTCAGAAGGCTTGAATCCGCAGCTTGGTGCCTTCATCCGAAAGGCACTGGATGATCGCGCCGCGGCCGAGGAAGCACAGGAACGCGCCCGGCAGGAAACCGATCGTCAGCGGCAAATTCTGGCGGATGCGCGCGCAGCGGAACGCGTGGTGGAACAGCTTCGTGAAAACCGCGCCGCCGAGGCAGCGCGGGAAGAAGCGCGCCGCCAACAAATCCTGATGGATGAGGCAGTGCGCAAGCCTGGCTAAAAGCCTACCGCCCCTTGAACACCGGCTTGCGTTTTTCCGCAAAAGCGCGCTGCGCTTCGCGCGTGTCTTCCGTGCGTGACAGTGCAGCTGTTTGCGTCTGTTCGTAGCGATAGCCCTCCGACAGCGGCAGATATTCCGTGAGCGTAAAGCCACGCTTCGCCGCTTCCACCGCCAGCGGCACCTTGGAGGCGATCTCGGCAGCCATCCCCTGCGCCGTTGTCAGCAATTGATCCTGCGGTACGCAAGCCGAAGCGACATTCATGCGATAAAGGTCCGGCCCGTAAAAACGCCGCGCGGTATAGAGCATCAACCGCGCATTGGATTGCCCAAAATGGCGCAGCACATGGCGCACACCGCCGGCAAGGCCGACCTCGACTTCCGTCATGGACATGAAACTGTCTTCGGCCACCACGATGATGTCGCAGACCAAAGCCAGCACGCAGCCCGCACCAATCGCTGCACCATTCACCGCGGCGATCACCGGCTTGCCGCATTCCATGACGCAATCAAAACCCGCACGCACCAATCGGTTATGGCGCGGGAAGGCGCCTTGGCGCGTCACATCCGGCCTGTCCTTCAAATCCGCCCCGGCCGAGAAATTCCGCCCCTCACCCGTCAGCACAATCGCGCGCACTTCTGGCATTTCATGGAAAGTATCGAAGATGCGCGTGATTTCATCACGAAAGGCGCTGTTCTGCGCATTCACTGGCGGGCGCGCAATCATCACAGTTGCGACGTGATCGGTGATGCTGACCTTGAAGGATTGCAGATCAGGAAAGGGGTTCATTGACTACTCCAATTTGATATTGCCGGCGCGGACCACCTGGCCCCAGCGCGCGCTGCCTTCACGAATGGCAGCCGCGAATTCATCCGGCGTACTGCCAACAAGCGTGCCGCCCTGCGCTGCAAAGGCCTGGCGCGTTTCAGGGTCATTGATCGCGGCCACCATGGCATTGCGCAATAGCGTAATGCGCTCCGCCGGTGTGCCCGCAGGGGCCAGCAAACCGTAGCTGGTATCGCAAATCATGTCGGGCAGGCCGGCTTCGGCCAGGGTAGGCAGATCGGGTAAAATATCCAGCCGCTTGGGCGCGCTGATGCCAATCGGGCGGAGCGTACCGCCACGAATTTGTGAGAGAATCGCCGGCACATCCGCCATCAAAATCTCGATCCGCCCGGCCACCGCATCCGTCACTGCCGGCGCGGCACCGCGATAGGGCACATGCACCACATCAATGCCACTCAGCTGCTTCAGCAATTCCATGGACATATGCAAGGAAGACCCGATCCCGGCCGAGCCATAGGAAAGCTTGCCCGGTTCCGCCTTGGCGCGGGCGATGAATTCGCGCAGGTCACGCACCGGCAGGTTCGGATTGACCGTCAGGATTTGCGGCACCGAAAGCACCAAGCCGATCGGCGCAAGATCGCGCAAAGCATCGAAGGGCATTTGCTGCGTCAGATGCGGCTGCACGGTAAGCACACCCGAACTTGCAAGCCCAATCGTCAACCCATCAGGCCGTGACCGCGCCACGGCTTCAATACCGACCAGGCCACCACCGCCGGAGCGGTTTTCGACAATCACCGGTTTGCCGAGTTTGTCGCCCATGACACGCGAAATCAGCCGCCCGATGATATCCGCAGGGCCACCGGGCGGGAATGGCACAATCATTCGGATGGGCTGATCCGGAAATGCCTGCGCCAGTGCGGGCAAGGGCAGCGCCGCCATCAGGCCAAGCGCGCTTCTGCGGGTGAGTTTCATGACCGAGCCTCCGTTGTTGCTGCCAGTTCCGGCAATTCATACAAACCGCCCCGGATCGGCGCTTCAAGCGGCGCCGTTACCCCTTCGGGCAATGGAATTTCATGCGCATTCAGTGTCATGGAAACCATGGTGTAATAACCAATCAGCGCTGTCAGTTCGACCACGCCCGCCACACCAAACTGCGCCACGGCATCATCATAAATCTCGCGCGGTACATCGCCCGACTGCTGCAAGGCGCGGGCGAAACGGTAGATCAGCGCCTCTTCACGACGTTCAAAAACAGGCGCCTGCCCCTGACGCATGGCTTCGATGGCTTCGGGCGCAAGGCCCGCCTCAGCCGCCGCGCGGGCATGAACCCACCATTCAACCTGGCTGGTCCAACGCCGCCCCGTTACCAGAATGGCCAATTCCGAAAGGCGCTTGGGTAGGGATGTGCGGAAGCGCAGAATCTCTCCAAGGGCCGACCAACGCTCCGCCAATTCGGGATTATGGATGGCGGCGCGCAAGGGGCCGATCAGCGTACCGCGCGGCCCGCTGACAACCGCATCATGCACACGCCGCTGCGCCGGGCTCATTTCCTCCGGGCCGGGCAGCGGGATGCGCGGCATGATCAATCATCCACCACGGGGGTTGCCAGGAAGGAGGGCCGCGCCATTGCAGCCTCATGCCAAGCGGCCAAGGCTGGCGCGCCCTTGCGCCACTGCAGAGCATCGAAACGGAAATCGAGGTAGCAAAGCGCGCAAGCAATCGCGATGTGACCGATGCCGAAATCATCCCGCGCCAGCGCCGATGCTTCGGCTTCCAGCGCCTTCACGGTTGCGGCGTGCTTCAATTCGCAGCCTTCGATCATGCCCGGGTTAGGTGCGGCGCGGCCCGCTTCATTGCGCCACATCAGCAACATATCAAGATAACCATTGCCGAGCGCATGGCGGCGCAGCGCCTGGAAGCGCGCGGGGCCTGATGGCGGAAACAGTTTGGGTTTGGCTGCGATGCTATCCAGATATTCGCAGATCACCACCGAATCATACAGGATGGTGCCATCCGCCAGCAGCAAGGTCGGTATCTTGCCAATCGGGTTGTCGCTCAACAGCCCCTTATGCACCTGGTTAGTGGCAACGCGTGTGCGCATGGTTTCAAGCCGATCCGTCAGGCCCAATTCATGCGCGGCAATCATCACCTTGCGCACAAAGGGTGAGCGTGGCGACCAATGCAGTCGCATCTTGCTGGTATCGGCCATATGGCAGCTCCGGTTCGTTTCCTCTGGCGGAAGCTTCAGCCTAAGGCGCTCAACTGTCCAGCCCGCTCAGGAAATGGACAGGCCAGTGGCCGCCACGATGCGCCGCGCCACATCGCGGTCCTTCGCAATCACCGCCTGATAGGCGGCGGGAGAGGAGATCACGGGATCCGCCCCGGTCGCTTCCAAGCGCGCCTGAATGGAAGGGTCCTTCAGCGCGTGATGAA
>JADCFP010000162.1 GCA_020249465.1 Roseomonas sp.
ATTGCCTTAGTCACCGCGCAATACGCCTATTTCGCCCGCACTGCCTATGGCGCCGCAACAGCGGAACGGCAGAAGGATTACATTGAAGCCGCGCGCGCCACGCCGCTACCAGGGCGCAGCATTGTGTTGCGACACCTTTTGCCGAATTGCCTGCCGCCGCTGATTGTTGTTGGTACCGTGCAGATCGCCAATGCAATTTCGCTGGAAGCGACATTGTCCTTTCTCGGGCTTGGCCTGCCGCCCACAGAACCTTCGCTCGGCATGCTGATCGCCAATGGCTTCCAATACATGATGAGCGGTCGGACCTGGATTTCGGTCTATCCCGGCATTGCGCTTATTGTGCTGATCGTCGCCATCAATATTGTCGGCGATCAATTGCGCGATCAGTTCAATCCAAGGCTGCGGCGATGAAACCCGCGCTGCTTCAGGTGCGCGATTTGCGCACGCATTTCGAAACCCGTGCTGGCACAATCAAGGCAGTGGATGGCGTTTCCTTCACACTCGAACGCGGGGAAATCCTCGGCTTGGTTGGCGAATCAGGTTCCGGCAAATCGGTGACCGGCTTTTCCTTGATTGGGCTATTGGACCCGCCTGGGCGCATCGCTGGCGGTTCAATCACCTTTCAGGGGCAAGAATTGGTCGGCCTGCCGCAAGCTGAAATGCGGAAGCTCCGCGGCAAGCGGATCGCGATGATTTTTCAGGATCCTGCAGCGACGCTGAATCCTGTTCTCACAATTGGTCAGCAGATGATGATGGCGGTGCAGGCGCATGGCGGCACGGGCCAGGGGGCCGCCTTGGCACTTGCCGAACGAAGCCTTACACGAGTTGGTATTCCGGATGCGGCCACGCGCCTGAACGCCTACCCGCATGAATTTTCTGGCGGTATGCGCCAGCGTGTAGCGATTGCCATCGCGCTGCTGCATGAACCGCAATTAATTATCGCAGATGAACCGACCACCGCGCTGGATGTTTCCATCCAGGCGCAAATCCTGGCTGAGATGAAAACACTCGCGCAAGACAGCGGTACGGCGCTGATTTGGATCAGCCATGATCTTGCCATCGTGTCCTCCCTGGCGGATCGCGTGATTGTGCTCTATCTCGGCCGTATTATGGAATTTGGACCGATTGCGGATGTATTGCGTGCGCCCTTGCATCCATACACACGCGGGTTGCTGGATAGCCTGCCCGCCATGGCTGATCCGGGACAGAAACTCAGGCAAATTCCGGGCAGCACACCTTCACCGCTTCATGTGCCGCCTGGCTGTCCCTTTGCCCCGCGTTGCGCGCAAGCGGATGATCATTGCCGATCAGACCCTCCGCCGGTCGGTGATGAGCGCCATGGGGCTTTTTGCCATTATCCTCTGACGGGTCCCGCATGAAAGACATTCTGACAGCGGAGAATGTCTCTCGCCGTTTCAGCCCGCATGTGACGTTGGGCGATCGCATCGCTGGTCTTTTCGGCGCCAAGCTGGACCGCCGGCCAGTAATGGCAGTGACTGATGTGACGCTTGCCGTACAGCGTGGTGAGACACTTGGCTTGGTTGGAGAATCCGGCTGCGGCAAATCAACCCTCGGCCGCATGCTGGCGGGCATTCTTGAACCAAGCGAAGGCACAATCCACCTGAATGGTGTATCCCCGATGCAAGCTGGGCGCAAAACCACAACGCGTATTCAGACCGTATTCCAGGATCCTTTTGCCTCGCTCAATCCGCGGCGCCGCGTGGGTGACACCATTACGGAGGGCCCCATCACCCACGGCCTGATCACGCGTAGTGAAGCGGATAGTTTTTCGGCTGACTGGCTAGCAAAGGTTGGGCTGGACCCTGCGTATGTTTCGCGTTTTCCGCATCAGTTTTCCGGTGGCCAACGCCAACGTATCGCCATTGCGCGCGCTTTGGCCATGCAGCCTGACGTGCTGATCTGCGATGAACCAGTGGCATCGCTGGATGTTTCCATTCAGGCGCAGATCCTCAATTTATTTCTGGATTTGCGTCGCGAATTCGGCCTGACAACAGTCTTCATCAGCCATGATCTTTCTGTGGTACGCCACGTGAGTGATCGGGTGGCGGTCATGTATCTGGGGCGGATCGTGGAAGTTGCCGATGCCCATTCACTTTATGCAATGCCGCAGCACCCTTATACTCAAGCATTGCTTGATAGTGTTCCAAAGCTTTCTCTTGATGGGAATATTGGTGTCACCTTCCAGCCCATCCGCGGTGAATTGCCATCACCGCTGTCGCCGCCATCCGGATGCGCCTTTCATCCGCGGTGTCTGAAGGCGGCCGATCTTTGTGGGCGGCAGCGGCCGCGTTTGGAGAAAAGCAGCAACAGTGGATTGGTGGCCTGTCATTATAGATAACAGTACGAGACAGAAACACGATCATTGCGGTGTCATCTGAAAGTCATCGCTATTTCGGAGCGTCCCAGCCAGGGGTGTGGTTCGATACCTTTCTCGCCAGAGCATACTTCTTTCGAGTGGAAGCCTATCCGGAAATGGCGACGTGGTTGCTGCACTCGCTGAGGCTGACAATGTCGATCAGCGCGCCGACTTTTCGCCAAAGAGCTTGAAGCAGAAAACAACCCGATTAGGGACGCGATTTTCGAGGCGGTGTCGAAGGCTTATCGCGACGACCCTCAGATGATCGACTCTTCGTCCATCTGAGTGCACCAGCACGCCGCGAACGTCAAAAAAGGGGGCGCAAACCGCCGGCATCTCCACGTCTGGCGACGTCACTGCAACCCGCTGCATGGGGCGCTCGCGCGGCGGACTGACGACCAAAATTCATGCGGTGGTCGACGCCAACGGCAATCCGATACGGCTGAAGCTGAACGAAGGCCAAGCCCACGACGGACCAAGCGCGACCTACATGCTGGAGAGCATTGCTCCCGGCCAGATTTTGCTGGCGGACCGAGGTTACGATAGCAGTGCCTAGCTTTATCGCTTCCGAGATTTGGTTAAGCGTTTGGTCAACAAGATCAAACACTTCCGTGGCATCGCCACGCGCTTCCAAAAGCACGACGCCAACTACCTTTCACGCGTCAAACGCGCAGCAGCAAAAATGTGGATGCGGTTCACGAGTGGGTGACCTAGCACGTATCCTCAGGAAACAGGCCTGGCATCCAGCGTGATGCCAGGCGCGCCGGGAGAGCGAGGCGCAGCGGCGCGCGTTCATGATCGGCGGCAAGCACCCCTGCCTTCAGCAACGCAGAGGTGATGCGCCTTGCGTGACGGTCGGTGGCACCTACAATCATGGCGGCATCCGCGCGCGGGATTTCGCCTCGATAGAGCACGGCATCCAGAATACTGCGCGCCTTGGCTGGTAGCGCGCCTGCCCTGGTCTCTTCCTCCGCCCAGAGCAGAATGCGCGTGCGTAACCTGTTCGGCTCCACCAATTGGCGCATGAAACGCACCTGATCGAGGCAGGTTTCCAAAAAGAGATGTGTGAATGCTGCAAGCGCCTCCTCGCTGAGGGCGCCGCGCCCATCGAGGTCATTGCGCCGGCCAAGATCGCAGGCCGCGAGGCAGGCCTTGTAGCGCGTCTCGGCACGCGCAAAGCCGCGCGCCACTGACCAGACCGCACCGGTATCGAGGGCATCAAGGAGCATGGCATGGGTCATCAGGCGTGCCACGCGGCCATTGCCATCCAAAAAGGGAAAGATCCAGAGCAAGCGGTGATGCGCCGATGCGGCATACAGGATGGCATCTACCTTGCCCGGTTTGGCATAGGCATTTTCGAAGCGCGCCAGAAATCGTGGGATGGCACCGGGGCTGATGGCCACATGCTGGCCCACGCGCGCATCACTTTCGCGAAACGCACCGGGTGTGAGCGGATGCTTCTCGCCCACATCAGGATCAGTGACCCAGAGCATATCCGGCGGCAATAATGCGCAAAACCGGCGATGGATTTCCCGGAGATTATCTGCCGTGGTCGCCCGCCCGGTCAAACCACCTTCGTCAATCCACTTCTGAACAGTGATATGGGCTTTCGCTTCAAGCTGCAGGTCCCGCTTCCGGGCATCCGTGCTGAAATCATCCCTCAATGCGCGTTCAATATCGGTGGGGTGGGTGTCATGCCCTTCAATGAGGTTGCTGTAGTAACAATTCATGGACCGCACCAGATCGGCCAGGGCCGCAAGCACGCCTTGTGGCAGGCTGCTCTTGAAAGCCGATGATTCTGCGGCCAGTTCCAGCGCCAAGTCAGCAAGTCCGGAGCGGTGCCGAGAAGTATCGGAAATCACCAAGGGTTCCATCATGCTGATGGCTTCCCCGCGATCCGCCGGTGCTGTTTTGTCCGGCTTTTTGTCCGGATGGATCCGCTTCATAGAAGTGAGACTAGCACGTATGATTCCTGGAATGATACTCTTAGGAGGCAACCCTCTTTGTCCGCTTGATCGTCCGCATCACTTCCGGGGGTTTGACCGGAGGCCCTGTCCGCCCGATGCTGCGCCCATGGAGGAAACCCTGACATGAGCAAATACCCCTTTACCGCCGCCGATCTGGAAGCGCTGCGCGCCTGGGATACGCCCACCATCTGCAATGCGCTGGAAGTGGTCGCACCCCATCGGCGCAATTACGGTTTTACGGTGCGCCCCTTTGTGGCAGTGGACCGCAAGCTACCCCCGATTTGCGGCCTGGCGCGCACCGGCACACAGCGCGCGGCCTTCCCCTCGGGCCGCAGCAAGGATGCCGATAAGGCCATGCGGATCGGCTGGTATGAATATGTCGCCGATGCCGCGCTGCCGACCATCGTTTGCCTGCAGGATTTGGATGACACCCCTGGCGTTGGCGCCTTTTGGGGTGAGGTGAATAGCGCTGTGCATAAGGGCCTCGGCGCGCTTGGCGTGGTGACCAATGGTTCGGTGCGCGACCTTGAAATGTTCGCGCCGGGCTTTCAGGGCATTGCCGGGGTGGTGAACCCTTCGCACTCATACGTGCATATCGTTGCACTGAAGAATGAGGTCACCATCCATGGCATGCAGGTATCCCATGATGATGTGATCCATGCGGACCATCACGGCGCGGTGGTGATCCCGCATGATGTGGTGACGAAAATCCCATCGGCGATTGATCTTGGCGCGCGCAAGGAAGCCGTGATTCTTGAGATGGCGCGCGCCCCCGGCTTCAATATCGCCAAGCTCCGCGAAGCTTTGGCTAAATCTGAAGACATCCACTGAACGGGACGGGGGCGGGCAACCGCCCCCTTCTGCGCCGCGCATGACCGAACGCCCGATCCTCACTGAGGTGAAGCCCGCATGGGTGGACCATTACGGCCATATGAATCTGGCCTATTACCTTGTTGTCTTTGATATGGCTTGCGATGTGCAGTGGCTCGATCTCGGCTTCGGGCCTGAGTATCGCGCGCGCGGCATGGGCACATTCGCCGCTGAAAGCTGGCAGGCCTATATCCGCGAAGTCCGCGAAGGTGCGCCGCTCGCCTGCGAAAGTCTTGTGCTGGATTATGACGATAAGCGCCTGCTCTGTCGGCATTTGATGTTCCACGCCAAGGAAGGCTGGCAGGTCGCGGAGAATGAGGTTCTTTATCTCAGTATTGATCTGACCAAGCGGCGCGTGGCGCCCTGGCCCGAAGACATCCTGGCGCGCTTGGCGGCGCGCCGTTCTGGCGAAGCCGCCAAGCGGCTTATGCTCAAACCCTCAAAGCGTTGAATATAAGAGAAAGGAATCAAGCCATGGCACGTATCGGCTTTGTTGGTCTTGGCAATATGGGCGCACATATGGTGCGCAACCTGCTGAAGGCCGGGCATGAGGTCTCGGTCTTTGACATAGTGCCCGCCGCCATTGCCTCGGTCACGCCCAATGGCGCCAAGGCGGCGGCCAATGCGGCGGATGCGGCGCGCGGGGCCGAAATTATCATCACCATGCTACCCGCCGGCCAGCATGTGCGCGATGCCTGGCTTGGCGCGGGCGGCATGGCGGCAGCCAGCGCCCCGGATGCGCTGCTGATTGATTGTTCCACCATTGATGTCGCCACCGCGCGCGAGGTCGCAGCGAAATCCGGCCGCGCCTTTGTGGATGCGCCGGTCTCTGGCGGCACAATGGGCGCGGAAGCCGGCACGCTGACCTTCATGGTGGGTGGCTCGCCTGAAGATTTCGCGCGCGCCGAGCCGATCCTGAAGCAGATGGGTCGCAATGTCATTCATTGCGGTGTCGCTGGTGCGGGGCAGGGTGTTAAGCTCTGCAATAACATGATGCTGGCCGCGACCATGATCGTCACCTCCGAAGCTTTTGTTCTTGCAGAAAAATTGGGGCTTTCGCCTCAGGCGCTGTTTGATGTCTGCTCCACCTCCACCAGCAATTCCTGGGCGCTGTCCAGCTATTGCCCGGTGCCAGGGCCAGTGCCCGCCAGCCCGGCCAATCGGGATTACAAGCCCGGTTTTGCGGCGGCGTTGATGGCGAAGGATTTGGGCCTGGCGCAGGAAGCGGTTGAGCAAACCGGCACGGCTTCCCCCATCGGGGCGCATGCCTTGGCCCTTTTCCGCCAATATCTGGAACGCGGTGGCGGCGATAAGGATTTCTCCGGCATCATCAATATGATCCGCGAAGGGGGTGTGAAGTGACGACCTCCTTCGTATCGCCGCGCCTGCTGGTGATGGGCGGCGGCGCGCTTGGCCAGGCGGCTTCGGTGCTGGCGCAACTCGGCCTGTCGCGCCCGCTGGTGGTGACCGATCCCTGGATGGTGTCATCGGGCACCGTCGAAAAACTGCTGGCGCCCATGAAGGCGGCTGGCATCAGCTATGGCGTCTTCAGCGATACGGTGCCGGACCCGACCGATACCGTGATCGCCACCGGCGTCGCTGCACTAGAGGGCCGCGATTATGATTGCCTGATCGGTTTTGGCGGCGGCAGCCCGATGGATACCGCCAAGGCCATGACCATCCTGGCCGCCGCACCTGCAGGCGCCAAGATGCGCGACTTCAAGGTGCCGGCGCAGGCCAATAAGGCCGCGCTGCCGGTGATTTGCATCCCGACCACGGCAGGTACGGGCAGTGAGGCCACGCGCTTCACCGTCATCACCGATACCGAAACTGATGAGAAGATGCTGATCGCGGGGCTGGGCGCGCTGCCTTTGGCCGCGATTGTGGATTACGAATTGACCTTCAGCGTACCGCCACGCACCACCGCCGATACCGGCATTGATAGCCTGACCCATGCGCTGGAGGCTTATGTCTCCCGCCGCGCCAATCCGGAATCGGATGAATATGCGCTGCGCGCCATGCGCCTGATCGGGCCCAATCTGCGCACTGTCTATCACGACCCCAAGAATGCCGCGGCGCGCGAAGCCATGATGAAGGGCGCCACGCTCGCGGGGCTTGCCTTCAGCAATAGCTCGGTCGCGTTGGTGCATGGCATGTCGCGCCCGATCGGCGCGCATTTCCATGTGCCGCATGGGCTTTCCAACGCCATGCTGCTGCCGGCTGTCACCGCCTATTCACTCAATGCTGCCTTGCCGCGCTACGCAGAAGCAGCCCGCGCCATTGGTGTGGCCGGCCGGGGTGAGGGCGACCAAAGCGCCGGGGCAAAACTGCTTGAGGAGCTTTCGGCGCTGAACCGCGAATTGGCGGTGCCGACCCCGGCTGCCTACGGCATTGATGCGGCAAAATGGGACGGGCTTTTGCCCACCATGGCAGCGCAGGCTTTGGCTTCCGGCAGCCCGGCCAATAACCCTGCCGTGCCGGATGCTGAAGCGATCATGGCGCTCTACCGCCGCGCCTGGCAGGGCTGAGCCGCGTCTGACCGCCTCGGTTTTGCTGCGGCGGTGCAGGCTGACCGAGCAGGAAGCCTTGGGCGAAATCCACACCAAGGCCGCGCGTGGTGCGGTGAAGCAAAGGCGTTGAAACGCCCTCAGCGATCACATAGCGGCCCTTGGTGTGGGAATCACTCAGGATGCGGCGCAGGAAATGGCGCGCCCGCATCTGGCGCGGCAGGGATTCGACCAGGCTGCGATCAAGCTTCACACCGGCAAAGGGCAGGCCGGCAAGCCGCCAGCGGTGATCACCCAGCGTCACATCATCCAGCAGCACGGGAATGCCGAGGCGCTTGAGGCGCAGCATCACGCGGCGCAGGCGCGATGGGTCTCGGATTGCCTCGGTTTCCGTGAGTTCCAGCAAAAGCGGCCTGCGCCCTGCGCCATGCCGGCGAAGCGTGGCGGCAAGCAAAGCCGGCGTTTCCGGCAGCATGAGGACACTGAGCGGCATATTCACCGCAAGCCCGCCCTTGGGGGAGGGCGTTTGCTGCCAATCATGCGCGACACGGTCCAGCACGGCATGGGTCAGATCAAGCGCGAGGCCAAGCTTTTCCGCCAGCGGCACAAAGGCTCCGGCTTGCAGCAGCGCTTCCTGGCGCGGCCAGCGCACTAGCCCTTCCAAAGCGGCGGTATGGCCATTGCGCAGCCGGATGATGGGTTGATAGCGGAGAAGCAGCAGGCGCCCAGTTAGGGCAGCGCGCAATTCCTCTTCCTGTTCGGATGGCGCTGCTTTTGCCATGCGCGGCCTTGGGGGGCTTGCCCCCTTATCCTGCCGCGCCTTGCCCTTGCGACCCATCACGCGTGCCAACCCCTTGGCTTGAAAACTTCAAGTTGCGGGGAGTGTAACAGCATTCCGGCGCCTGGGAATTGACCTTTATCTCGGCGCCGCAGCCTCAGCCTGACCTTGCGTGGCGACATCCGGCATGCGGAGCCGATTGCGCCCGGTGAACAGCACGATGGGGGCGGCGATAAAGACCGAAGACCCGGCGGAAATCACAATGCCGACCACCATGACCCAGGCGAAGCCTGACAGCGTATCGCCACCAAACAACGCCAAGGGCAGCGCTGACAGCAGCAAGGTCATGGAGGTGCCGAGTGATCGGTTCATGGTTTCATTGATGGAAAGATCCACCAATTGTTCCAGCGGCATGGTTTTGAACTTGCGCAAATTCTCGCGCATGCGGTCAAACACCACGACCTTGTCGTTGGCGGAAAAGCCAATGATGGTCAGGATGGCAGCTACGGTGGTCAGGTTGAATTCAATGCCGAAGAGCACCATGAAGCCGATGGTTTTCGTGGCATCCAGGATCAGCGTGGTGATGGCGGCGATGCCGAACTGCCATTCAAACCTGATCCAGATATAGATCAGCATGGCAAGGAAACTGAGGCCAAGCGCCATCAGCCCGCCCAGGAAAAGCTCATCCGACACACGATTGCCAACGGCTTCAACGCGCAGGATGCGCGTGCCGGGGACAGCCTTTTCGAAAGCTTCCCGCACCGCAGTGACCGCCCTTTGCACGCCGCCTTCATCACCTTGCGCAGGCAGGCGGAGCGCGAAGGTCGCAGGATCACCGAATTGCAGCAGCGTTGCATCGCCAAGGCCAAGCCCACCAACCGCGCCGCGCAGCACGCTGATATCGCCGGGGCCGGGGGTGCGGATTTCCATTTCAACCCCGCCCTTGAAATCAATGCCCTTTTCAAGCCCCGGATGGAAGGCGATGGCGACCGAAATGCTGGACAGCAATGCCGAGACAATCAGCCCCATCTTGGCACCGCGCATGAAGGGAATGCGCGTACCATCGGGGAAGATGCGAAACAGCGGGCGACGCAGACGATCCAGCAGCGACAAACCCGGGCGCTGAAAAACCGGCAATTCCTTGGGCCGTGTCGCGCGATACCACCAGGAAGCGAACAACCGCGTCAGTACTGTCGCGGTCCACATCTGCACAATCGTGCCAATGGCAACTGTGACGGCAAAACCCTTCACCGGACCTGAACCAAAACCATACAAGCAGGCCATGGCGATCAGATTGGTCAGGTTGGAATCGAGAATGGTACCCGATGCCTTGGTATAGCCCGCTTCCAGCGCATTGATCGGCGATCGTCCGTTTTTCACTTCCTCGCGAATGCGTTCATTGATCAGGATATTCGCATCCAAGGCGGTGCCAAGCGTCAGCACAATCCCGGCAATGCCCGGCAGTGTGAGTGTCGCGCCCAGTACCGAAAGCCCCGCCATCAGCAGGATGATGTTGATGGCAAGCGCGATATTGGCGAACCAGCCCAGGATGCCATAGGCAAAGCCCATATAGAGGAACACAAACAGCGTCCCGACCGCGAGCGAGATCATGCCTGCGCGAATGGCATCAGCGCCCAATTCCGGGCCGACGGTGCGTTCTTCCACAATGGTCAGCGGCGCGGGCAGGGCGCCGGCGCGCAGCAGCACGGCAAGGTCATTCGCCGTGCGCACGGTGAAGGAACCGCTGATCTGGCCCTGGCCGCCGGTGATCGGCTCCCGGATCACGGGCGCGCTGATCACCTTGTCATCCAGCACAATGGCGAAGGGGCGCCCGACATTGGCGCGCGTGATATCGGCAAAGCGCCTGGTGCCGGTGCCATCAAAGGTGAAATTCACCACCCATTCGCCGGTGCGCGAATCCTGCCCGGCGCGGGCATTGGTCAGGTTCTTGCCATCCACAGCGACATTGCGGCGCACAGCGACTCGTTCGCCGGGGCGTTCGCTCGGCAGGAACATGACACCTGGCGGCGGGCTGCCGGCCAGATTGGCGCCTTCATCCACCAGATGGAAGGTCATGCGCGCGGTGCGGCCCAGCAGATCCTTGAGGCGATTCGGGTCTTCCACACCGGGTAGCGTCACCAGAATGCGCGACTGGCCTTGGCGGGCAATCAGCGCTTCGGCGACACCGGTTTCATCAACGCGGCGGCGGATGATTTCAATGGATTGCTCGACCGCCGCACTCGCCTTGGCGCGCAGCCCGGCTTCGCTCAGCGTGGCCGTGACGGTGCCATCGGGGGCGGTGGTAACTTCAATATCCGGGACATTCTGGCCGGTCGGCAGCGTCACCGGTTCGGCCAATTCACGCAAAGCCGCGGCCGCAGCGCCCGCCTGCGCCGTGTCCAGCACGCGAAAGCCCATGCGGCGATTCTGCGCATCAGCGCCCAGATTCACATAGCGAATATTGGCGGTGCGAAGCTTGCCGCGCACGCCATCCACCGCGGATTCCAGCCTTTCCCGCACAACCGTGTTCAAATCCACTTCCAGCAGCAGATAGGACCCGCCGCGCAAATCGAGCCCAAGGCTGATCTGGCGCGGTTCCATCCAGGATGGAAAAGCCGAACGTGGCATGAGATTCGGCAGGCACAAAACCACCCCGAGCAGACAAACGCCGAGAATGACAGCCTGTTTCCAGCGCGCGAAATGAAGCATGAGCGGGTGGAATCCCCTGGTTGAGCGGGCGGACAATGGCGAGGCACCACAGGGGATGCAAGCCCGCCCCGGTTAGGTGTAACTTCCACGCATGAATGTGAACACCACAAAACTGCGCCTGGGCATTTTGGGGGTTGGCCATTTTGGCCGATTCCATGCGCTCAAGGCTGCTGCCAACCCCGCCATCCACCTTGTTGGCCTGCATGATGCCTCGGCCGACCGGGCGGCTCAGATCGCGGCCGAAATCGGCGCCCCGGCGCTGACGCCAGAGGCTGTTATCGCGGCGGCGGAGGCGGTAATCATCGCCGCGCCCACGCGGTTTCATTACGCGCTGGCCGAACAGGCCCTGACGGCGGGGCGGCATGTCTTCATTGAAAAACCCATCGCCGCCAGCCTGGATCAGGCGGATCGGCTGATTGCGCTGGCGGCCCGGCAGGGGCGGGTCTTGCAAGTCGGCCATATTGAACGGTTTTCGGCGGCCTTTCGCACCGTGATGGGGGCGCCCTCAGGCGGGCGGGCGCTGTCTTTTGAGGCAGTGCGCGCCGCGCCCTTCCGCCCGCGAAGCCTGGATGTCTCCGTGGTTTTGGACCTGATGATCCATGATTTGGACCTGGTCATGGAATTGGCCGGGGGCGAGCCTGAGGCGGTGGAGGCGGTGGGGGCTGCGATTGCCTCCGATCATCCGGATTTCGCGGTAGCGCGGCTCAGGTTTTCGGGCGGGCGGGCGGCTTCGATTACCGCGTCGCGCGTTTCGCTTGCCATGGAAAGGCGGCTTCGTGTGCTGGGGACCGAAGGCGAAATGGCGGTGGATTTCCTCACACGCTCACTCGCCGTGCTGCGGCGCGGCGGGGCGGAGCCGGTTGAGACCATGCCCGGCCATGGCGTGGATCGCGCCACCTGGACGGATCATGACAGTCTGGAAGCCGAACAGGCGGCCTTCATCGCTGCCTGCCAGGGGCGGGCGCCGGTGGTGGTGGATGGCGCCGCCGGGCGGCGGGCGCTGAAATGGGCGCTGGCGATTGAGGACGCGATCAAGGCGCAACACTGACCCCCTCTTGCCGCCGGGCGATTCCGGGCGGAGCATCGCGCCAGCTTAAGTTGGGGAAGCGCGATGAAGCCAAGAATAGCGATTTTCGGTGCGGGCGCTGTTGGCGGTTATGCCGGCGCGCATATGGTCCAGGCGGGTGAGGATGTGACCTTCATTGACCCCTGGCCAGAGCATGTGGAGGCGATGCGGAAGACCGGCCTGCGCATCACCCATTTGCGCGATGTGCCGGAATTCACCGTGAGGCCGCGCGCGCTGCATTTGACGGAAGTGCAGGCGCTGGCCAAGGAAAAGCCGATAGACATCGCCTTCATGTGCATGAAATCATATGATACGGCCTGGGCGACGACGATGATCGCGCAATATCTCTCGCCCGGTGGCTACGTTGTATCCTTGCAGAATTGCATCAATGAGGAAGTGATCGCGGGCATTGTCGGCTGGGGCCGCGTGCTGGGGGCGATTGCCAGCCTGATCACGGTGGAATTGGCCGAACCCGGCCATGTGCGGCGCGCGGCAGGCAAAAGCGGTGCGGCGCATACTGTGTTTCGCGTGGGCGAACCGCATGGGCGGATTTCACCGCGCGCGGAACACATCACGAAGCTGGTGGGGCTGACGGATAGTGCTTTGACCACCAGCAATTTGTGGGGTGAGCGCTGGTCCAAACTGGTTGCCAATGTCATGGGCAATGGGCTTTCCGCCTGCACCGGGCTGACCACGCGCGACATGGTGGCGGATGATGCCATTCGCGCTTTCGCGGCGCGTTTGGGGTCTGAGGCGATCAGGATCGGCCAGGCGCTGGGTTACGATCTGGAGGAGGTGTTCCACCTTGACCCCGAAATCATCGCCCGCGCTGGTGAAGGCGATGCGGCAGCGCGCCATACCTATGATGAGCATCGCCTGGCTGAAACAGCCAAAGGCGGTGGTGGCGCGCATCGTCCCTCCATGGGGCAGGATATGGTGAAGGGCCGCCGGACGGAGATTGAATATCTGAACGGCTTTGTCGTGGATAAGGGGGCCACGATTGGCATTGATGCGCCGGCCAATGCAGCGCTGACCGAAATCGTCAAGCGCGTCGAACGTGGCGACGCCAAGCCAAGCCCGGAATTGATCCGCGGCTTGCGGTTGAATTGAAGCGCAGTTTTTGCAGAGAAAAAAAGGAAGGAAACGACCATGATGAATCCGATGGCGCTGACAGGCAAGACCATCATTGTAACCGGTGCGGGGCAGGGGATTGGCCGCGCTATCTCAGAATTGGTGCTCGGGCTTGGCGGCAATCTGGTGATGGTGGAACGCAATCGCGAAACCCTGATGCAGGTGGCCGAAGCGCTTGCGGGGGATCGCACCATGGCGATTGAAGGGGATGTCGCGGCAGAAGAATTCGGCCCGCAATGCGTGGCCGATGCGGTGGCGCGTTTTGGCGCGGTGCATGGCCTGGTGAATTGCGCCGGCATCACGCGCCCCGCGATGATCGAGAAAATGACCTTTCGCCAATGGCAGGAAGTGATCAATGTGAACCTGACCGGCTGCCATTTGATGCAGCAGGCCGTTGGCAAGCATATGATTGAACGCGCCCGCGCCGGAGAGGAACGGCCGGGTGCGATTGTGAATATCTCCTCGACCGCCGGCAAAAGGGGCAGCATCGGGCAGGTGAATTACGCCGCTGCCAAATCCGGGCTTTTCGGTATCACCATGACAGCGGCGGGTGAATGGGCGCGCTATGGTATTCGCGTGAATAGTGTTGGCTTTGGCA
Source organism: Roseomonas sp. (assembly GCA_020249465.1). GTDB lineage: Bacteria > Pseudomonadota > Alphaproteobacteria > Acetobacterales > Acetobacteraceae > Neoroseomonas. The sequence goes on from JADCFP010000162.1 coordinate 14,004, forward strand.
CGGTGGAAACGCCGATGACCGAGGTGATCCGTTCAGAACGCTTCCGTGAACGCACCTTGGCGCGCATTCCGCTCGGGCGCGTGGCGCAACCATCGGAAGTGGCACCCTTGATCTGTTTCCTGCTGTCTGAAGGGGCTTCCTTCATCACTGGGCAGAATTGGGTGCAATGCGGTGGGGCGCATATGCAGCCCTGAGAAGTCTATGCAAGGGCGGCGAGGACAGCCTTCGCCGCCGCTTCGGATGGCGTGCCTTGTGGCGCGCTTAACTTCGCCAGGGTTTCAGCGAAGCCCTGGCGCTGTGCTGCCACCGCTGCCTGATCCTGCAATAATGGCCGCAGCGCGGCGCCAAGCGCTTCCGGCGTACAGCTGTCCTGAATGCGTTCCGGTACCACTTCCCGCGCACAAAGCAGATTGACGAGTGAGGCATGCGGCACCTTGATCAACCGCCGCGCACTCGCCGCCGTGATGGGATTGACGCGATAGGCTACGATATGCGGCACGCCGGCCACCGCCATTTCCAGTGATGATGTGCCGGATTTGATCAGCCCCGCGCCATTTTGCGCTGCCGCCGCGAAGGCATCATGCTTATCGGCAATATCTTCCACCAGAATGGGCTTGGCGGGCCAAGCGGCCGCGGCTTCGCGCACCAGCGATGCGACGATGGGCGAGACAGGAATGACCGGCCGCAGCGCTGGGTTTTGCGACAGCACAGCCTTGAGCGTGGCGCCGAAAATCGGCAACAGACGCGTGGCTTCAATGCGCCGGCTGCCCGGCATGATGATCAGCGGACGATCGGTTGCCGCCAGCCCATGGCGGGCGCGGAAGCGGGCTGCATTGCCCTGATCCACACCACTTTCCAGCACGGGGTGGCCGACGAAAGTCACTGGTATGTCAGCCGCTTCGAAAAACGCGGGCTCAAACGGCAGCAGGCAGAGCAAATGATCAATCTTGCGCCGCAGTTTTTTGACGCGCCCAGGACGCCAGGCCCAGACCTGTGGCGCCACGTAATGCATCACGCGAATACCCTGCGGCTTCACCGCTTCTGCAATCCGTAGCGTGAAGCCGGGGCTGTCAATCGTGACCAGCAGGGCAGGTTGGCGGGCGATGATATCAGCTTCTGTTTCAGCAAGGCGACGCTTCAATTGCCGGATGCGCGGCAGCACTTCAAGCAAGCCCATCAGCGCCAATTCGCGATAGGGGAAAAGGCTTGCCATGCCCTGTTCAGCCATGCGTTCGCCGCCTATGCCGGCGAAGCTCAAATCAGGGCGGACCTTGCGCAAAGCGGCGATCAGTCGCGCGCCGAGCACATCGCCCGAAGCCTCCCCGGCGATGATGTAGATCAGCGTCATGCGAAATGGGCGGCTTTGGGGGGTGCAAACGGCGCCCTTGGCCAATCGCGGTGATTGAGCACCGCGCCATCGCGCCGCACCGTTTCAATCAGGCTGGGATCGAGCGTGCAGAAAACCCAGCCCGGCGCATCCATTTCGCCTTCCGCCAGGATACCATCAGCCGGAAAGCCGCGATCCATCGGGCCAAAAACACCCGCACGACCGCGATTGACATCAAGCGCGGCAGACCAGGGCGCTTCGCCAACTGTCGGCGTAATCGCGACATAGCATTGGTTTTCCAAGGCGCGCGCGCGGGCGGAGAAATGCACGCGATTGAAACCAGCAAGGCTATCCGTGCAGCTCGGCGCCAGGATCAGCCAGGCGCCGGCCATCACCTGAACACGCGCATGTTTCGGGAATTCGATATCATAGCAAATCGAAATGCCGATCCTTCCCCAGGGCGTGTCGAACACATTGGGATCGGCGCCTTGGCTGACGCCCCAGCGTTCAGATTCAAACCGCGTCATGGCGCGCTTGTCCTGAAAGGCGATGAGCCCTTCTGGCGTGATCAAAGGCGCGCGATTGATCACACGGCCATCGGCGGCGCGCATCGGCAGCGTGCCGGGTTGCAGCCATATGCGATGACGTTTCGCCGCGTCGCGCATCGCGGCCAGGATATCCGGTGCGGCGGCGATCATGGCGGCAAGCTCTGCGGCTTCGGTGGCCTCGCCACCATTCAGCGCGGCGCCAAGTTCCACCGCGGCATATTCCGGCAGCACGAGCAAATCCGCGCTCGCGCGGCCTTCTTCCAGCCAGCGATCAAGCCGCGTGGCGAATTCAGCAATGGAGGCCGGACGACCCACCGGATATTGCAGCAGGCCAAGGCGGATGGGGCGCGCTTCCGTCATGAAAGCTGCTTGATCCAAAAGGAAAGCACATGCGGGGTTTCGCGCGTATCATCCACCTCACGCCATGACATGACGGTGGAGATATCGGGCCGCGGCTCATAACCGCGATTGCGCCAGAAGCCATCAAGCGGCGTGTAATCGCGCGGGCGGCGTGGGTCGTTTTCATTGCGCACCACGGCGCAAAAGGCAGCGATGGAAAGCCCGCGGCGTCGCGCATGGGCCTCGCGTTCCTCAAAAAAGCGTACTCCCGCCCCCTGGCCGCGATATGCCGGCAACAAAACGCTCTCGCCGAAATAGCAGAGCGCGCCAGCATCAAGCCCCGCATTGGCCCAGGCAGCGCGGAGCTTTTCGCTGGCTTCAATGCCCGGCTGGCAGGTCGCCATGCCAACCGCTTCTCCTTGCGCCGTGCTGGCCGCGACCACCAGCGCGCCCGGGCTTTGCGCATATGCTGCCAAATAGCGTGCTTCATAGGCCGCATCGCCATCATACAAATAGGGCCATTCGCGAAAGACACGAATGCGCAACCCGGCCAGCGCATCCAGCCTTGCGGTCAGCGCGGCACCAGAGAGGGTTTCGAAGGTCAAGGGGGCAGGGGGCATGGCGGGGTATTAGCGCGGATTGGTACGACGCGGAATCATGCTGCGCCCGCGGCAATGGCGGCTTTGTCGCGCGCGGCTTGCAGAAAGGCCGCCAGCCCTTCTTCCACCACAGCACGGTCCAGATCGCGCAGGATGAAGACGATGCGGGAATGCCGATCATGCCCCGCCGGCCAGGCGGCCAGACGCTCCGGCGGGTGGAAGACATGCTGCACGCCATGCAGCACCACGGGGCGATCCTCGCCCGCCAGATTCAAAATCGCTTTTAGCCGCAGGATGCTCGCGCCGCGTGTGATGGCGAGCATTTCAAGCCAACCCCCCAAGCCTTCCCAGGGTAGCGGTTCGGTGAAGGTCAGGCCGAAAGCCTGGATGCGCGCATCATGGCGGTTCGGGTCATGGTGATGGTGGTGATGATGATGCGCGGCTTCCGCGGCCAACCAGGCAGCGACATCCGCAATTTTTGCGTTGGGGTCAAAGCCGCCCGCGCCAAACAGGAAATCCGGTGCGACATCGCCGGCCACAACGCGCTGGATTGGTGCACCGGGATTGAGGGCATTCAGCCTTGTTTCAAGCGTGCTGATCTGATCCGCGCCCGCGATATCCGTTTTGCTCAGGATCAGCCGATCAGCGACGGCGGCCTGCTTCACGGCTTCAATTTGGGCATCCAGCGTCACAGCGCCAAGCACCGCATCCACCACCGTCACCACGCCATCAAGCCGAAAGGATCGCAGCGCGACTGGGTCGCTCATCAGCGTTTGCAGAATGGGCGCGGGATCAGCGAGGCCGGTGGTTTCAATCAGCACGCGGCGAATGTCATGCCCGGCTTCGGCCTTCAGCGCCAAATCACGCAAGGCGCGCTGCAAATCGCCGCGTATGGTGCAGCAAAGGCAGCCGGCATTGAGCAGCACGGTATCCTCATCCAGCTTTTCGACTAGCAGATGATCCAGACCGATTTCGCCAAATTCATTGATCAGCACCGCACTACCGGCCATATCCGGGTGCTTGAGTAGCCGGTTGAGCAGCGTGGTCTTGCCCGCCCCCAGAAAGCCAGTCAGCACCATGACAGGAATGGCCGTCATGTGCGGTAAAGCGCTTCCGGGTCCATCAGCGGCTCGGCAATATTGGTCAGCGCATCGCCGCGCGGCGCGCGGTAAAAACAATTGCGCCGCCCGGTATGGCAGGCCACACCAAGCTGATCCACCAGCAGCAGAATTGTATCGCCATCACAATCAAGCCGAAGATCCACCAGCATCTGCACCTGGCCGGATGTCTCCCCCTTGCGCCATAGCGCCTTGCGCGAACGCGAATAATAGCACACACGCCCGGTTGTCAGGGTTTCAGCGATACTCTCGGCATTCATCCAGGCCATCATCAGCACCTCGCCCGTATCATGCTGCTGGGCGATGGCGGGGATCAGCCCCGCGACATCAGTTTTCAAAGCAGCCAGCAAGGCGGCGCGGGCAGGGGCGGAAATAGGGATGGCGAGCTGTGACATTGTTACTTTATAACACTCGCAACTTCTGTTAGGAAGCGTCATGCATGGTTCGGGTCATCATTTGACAGCGCTGGAAAGGGCGGAGGCGCTTTGCCAGACGCGTGGGGTGCAACTGACGCCACTCCGCCGTGATGTGCTGCGCCTGGTATTGGAAGCGGAAGCGCCGATTGGCGCCTATGCTTTGCTTGATCAATTGAAAGCAAGCCGCGCCAAGGCCGCGCCACCCACTGTCTATCGCGCGCTCGATTTCCTGCTGGAACAGGGCCTGATCCATCGGCTGGAACGGTTGAACGCGTTCATGGGCTGTGTCGAGGCGCTTGAAGGGCATGACCATGATCACGCGCATGACCATCCGCATCAATTCCTGATCTGCCGCGGCTGCGGCGCAACGCGTGAGATTTCCGATCATGGCGTTGCCGACGCAATCACCGCCGCCGCCGCGAAGTCCGGGTTTTCAGCGGCGCGCGCCACGGTGGAAATTGAAGGTCTCTGCGGAAAATGCGGGGACGCCCTGCACAGCGCGCAGACCTGATTGGATTGCAAAACGCAGCGCCCGGTGCCTAGACTTGGCCTTCCTTTCGGATCAGGAGGGCGTGATGGCGTTACGCGGTTTGGCTTCTTTTCTCCCCATGGCGGCTTTTGCGTTGGTATTTGGCGCGGCGCTGCCAGCTTCGGCGCAACGCGGCGCCATTTCGGGCGAGACTTTCACCGCCGGCACCACAGGTGCTTTGGCGCGACTCTGTGGCGCTACGGCGCAGGAAGCGGCTTATGCGGCGGCGATCCATTTCTGCCATGGGGTATTGGTGGGCTCGGGCCAGACCAGCGATTCGATGCATAAGCGCCAAGGCACGCGGCCTGGCTTCTGCCTGCCCACGCCATCGCCCACCTTGGATCAGGTGGCGGCGAGTTTCGTGGCCTGGTCTGCGGCCAATCCGCAATTTGACGGCATGCGCGCGGCTGATGGGCTGATGCGCTTTGCCGCTGCGCAATATCCCTGTGCCGCGCGTTCGGCGCGGCGCTGATGCAAGATTGATTTTTGGCAATCGCCAAGGAGATTCCCATGGCTCGCAAATGGACAATAGGCTTTGCATCTTTGGCGCTGCTGGCCGCGACCGGCTGCGCGGATATGTCTGACAAGCAACGCAGCACTGCCATTGGCGCCGGCGCCGGCGCGCTTGGCGGGGCGGCGATTGGCTCCTTTTCCGGCAATGCCGGATGGGGCGCGCTGATTGGTGCCGGTGTCGGTGCCGCTGGTGGCTTGGCGGTTGGTCAATCGCGGGAGAATGAACGGCGCGCCTATCAGCGCGGTGTTGAGACGGGGCGCAGCCAGCGCTGAGCCATTCGGGAAACTGCACGACGATTGGGGTAGTGAGGGCAGCCCGCATTGCCTCTTGATCCGGGCGCTCGGTTAGTATCGCTTGATGTCATTTCAGCGGTTATGGTAGTTTGTAGTCATTGGTTGTCGTGCGGCCCTTCAAGCCGGCGGTAGATGATAGGATCTGGCAGCAAGGGTTAACCATGTTCTCTCAGCGGAAAATAGGCTTTGCGCTGGTGACCGTTTTGGTGCTGGCAGGCTGCGCCGATCGGGCCGATCCCATGCAGGTATCGGAACCCTTCACTCGGCCCTGTCTTGGCAATGAAAGGACTGAACGGAGTTGCCATCAAAACCGGGCCTTGGACGACAGCTTTCGTTTCGCAGGCACAGGGCTGCTTGCATTTCCTATTGCCCTTCTTGTTGCAGGCTATAACGCCGTAGACGCTCCAAACCAGGGCAACCGTGCAGCGGCACGGCGTCTTCTTCTTGAAGACCAGCGCCCGCGCTGAGTTGATTTGGCCGCCTTTTTGCTCAGGCGGCCCGTTACGCGCAGCGCTACTTCGGCAGCGTTGCCAAACCCTGCGTCAGATCAGCGATCAGATCGCCCACATCCTCAAGCCCGATATGAATGCGCACCGTGAAGCCGCCCATATCCGGGCTGGTCGCGGTGCGGGTGATAAAGCCGGTGGTGGGCAAGGCCAGGCTTTCAAACCCGCCCCAGGAAGCACCAATGCCGAAAAGCTTGAGATTATCGATGAAGTTGAAGATATCCGCTTCCGCATAATGCGGCTTGAACACCACGCCGAATAGGCTGCAGGCGCCAGTGAAATCGCGCTTCCACAAGGCATGCTGCGGATGCGATGGCAGGGCAGGGTGCAGCACGCTCAGCACCTCTGGCCGGTTTTCAAACCAGCGCGCTACCTCAAGCCCGCTTTTCTCCTGCTGCTTCAGGCGAATGGGCATGGTCCGCGCACCACGCAGCGCCAGCCAGCAATCATCCGGTGCGGCGAAATGCCCCATTTGGGAAGCCGCGCCGCGCACAATCTCATAATCCTTTTCGCTATTCACAGTGATGGAACCGAGCAGCACATCCGAATGCCCGCCGACATATTTTGTCAGCGCCTGGATTGAAACATCCACGCCATGCTGGAACGGCATGAAGTGATGAATGCCCCAGGTATTGTCCATCATTACCACACAGCCGGCAGCATGCGCCGCGCGTGCAATGGCTGGCACATCCTGCACTTCGAAAGTGTGGCTGCCGGGGCTTTCGGTATAAACAACCTTGGTGTTGGGGCGGATCAGCGCGCGGATGCCGGCCTCATCAATCAGCGGGTCGTAATAGGTGGTCTCAATGCCCCAATCCTTCAGCAGCCCATTGCAAACATTGCGCGCGGGGCCATACGCCGAATCAGGCATCAGGCAATGATCGCCGGTTTTGAGATAGGCCATCAGCGGCACTGTCACGGCGGCGAGGCCAGTGCCGACCAACACGCAGCGCGTGCCGCCCTCAATTTCCGCCACCACATCTTCCAGCGCGTATTGTGTCGGACCGCCGGCGGTGCCGTAGGTCATCACGCGGTTCCATTTGTCCTTCTGGAAAGCGCGGCGTGATTCGGAATTCGGGTGCAACACGGTGGACCCGCGATGCACGGCAGGATTGACGAAGCCATGCACGCGCGTTCCCGCACGCCCGGCATGAGACATGCGCGTGGCGAATCCTTGCCCCTGTGTTGTGTTCTTGTCAGCCATATCAGCTACTCATTTCCTTTTGGGTTTCGGGCCTGCCGGCCCATTCGGTCCAGGAACCATCATAAATCGCGGCATCACCAAGCCCGGCCTGCTTGAGCCCGAGTGCGAGGATGCAGGCAGTCACACCCGTGCCGCAGCTGGTGACAACGGGCTTGCGGCCATCTGCTCCGGCAGCGGCGAAACGCGCGCGCAGGGTTGCCGCATCCTTCATGGTGAAGTCGGCATTGAGCAATTCATTGAAGGGCACGCTTTTCGCCCCCGGCATATGGCCGGAAGGCAGGCCCGGGCGCGGTTCCGGCGCGGTGCCATCAAAGCGGCCTTTGGCGCGCGCATCCAGGATCAGCGCGCCGCCATGCGCGATGATGCGCTTAACATCACCAATGCCTTTCACCAGATCAGCGCGGAAATCCGGCGTGTAGCTGCTGGGGGCGGCGGGTTTCGCATCGCCAGTTTCAGTCGCACGGCCTTCGGCCAACCATTTCGGCAAACCGCCATCCAACACAGCCGCCTTTTCATGCCCAAACAACTTCATCAGCCACCAGCCGCGCGCTGAGGATTGCAGCCCTTTCTGATCGTAGAAGATCACGCGCGTTGCATTGCTGATGCCCATTTCCCCCATCAACCGTGCGAAACGGCCGGCCGTTGGCGCCATATGCGGCAGGCTGGTGTCGGGATCCGCAACCACATCAATATCAAAGAAGCGTGCGCCAGGGATATGTGCTTCGCGATATTTGGTCAGGCCATCAAAGGGCTCATTGGGCAGGTATTTGGTAGCGTCGAATACCATCAGATCAGGCGCGCCAAGTGCCTCGGCCAGCCATTCGGTTGAAACCAGATCATGCATGGATCAATCCTCCACCAGCACCAGGGAAACGCGGCGATTCTGCCGGCCCTTGTTTTCGATTTTCGTGACCTCCACACGCCCGATCTCGCCGGTGTGGCGCACATGCGTCCCGCCGCAGGGTTGCAGATCAATCGGCGTATCAGCGTTGCCAATACGCACCAGGCGAATGCGCCCGGCACCGCGCGGCGGCTGCACGGAAAGCGTGCGCACCAGGCCAGGATTGGCATCAAGTTCTGCCTCGGTGATCCATTCCTGCGTCACGGGATGATTGCCAGCGATCAGCGCATTCAGCCCTTCGGTCAGGCTTTCCTTGGTGGGAGGTTCCGGCAGATCGAAATCAAGGCGCGATTTCTCAAGCCCAATCTGCCCGCCCGTCACACCCGCGCCGGGGATGAGGCTGCACAGCAAATGCAGCGTGGTGTGCATGCGCATCAGGCG
>JADCFP010000017.1 GCA_020249465.1 Roseomonas sp.
ATGGTTCTCCCGGGCCGAATTCCGCGCCATTTCTTGGCGTGCATCGCGTACAGTCCGACGCTGGCGGGCAATGGACGCATGTGCCCTTTCGCGGCGATGGGGCGTCACTGACCGAAGTGATCGCCGGGCGCTTGGATTTCGCCGCGATTGTGGTGGCATCAGGCGTACCGATGGCGCGGGCAGGGCAGACGCGGCTGATTGCAGTATTCTCGGAAGGGCGCCACCCGGCCTTTCCCGATGTGCCGACCGCGCGCGAACAAGGAATTAATGCCTTCCAGCCCTCCTACGCGGCGCTTTGGGCAACGCGCGGCACGCCGGACCCGATCCTGGATCGCTTGCAGGAAGCCTGCCGCCGCGCAATGGAAACGGAAGGGTTCAAGCGCTTCGCGGAAAACTGGGGCGCCGTGCCGCAATTCCGTGGGCGCGCTGATCTTGGGCGCTTGCTCGCTGCCGAATATGAAGCAACCGGCAGGGCCTTTCGCGAATTGGGAGTGCAGCCGGAATAAGGTTCCCGGCTATTCTACCGTCACACTTTTTGCGAGGTTGCGCGGCTGATCCACATCCGTGCCCTTCAGCACCGCGACATGATAGGCAAGGAACTGTACCGGAATCGTATGCAGAATGGGCGCAGCAAAGGCGGATACGCGCGGCAGCACCACAATACGCTCGGCAAAGCCGCGCAGTTTTTCCGCGCCCAGATCATCGGTGAAGGCCATCACACGGCCGCCACGTGCGGCTGATTCCTGAAGATTGGACGCGGTTTTCTCGAACAAAGGGCCTGAGGGGCAGAGCGCGATCACCGGCACAGCAGGATCAATCAGCGCAATCGGGCCATGCTTCATTTCGCCGGCGGCGTAGCCTTCCGCATGGATATAGGAAATTTCCTTGAGCTTCAGCGCGCCTTCAAGGGCGATCGGGTAAAGCGATCCGCGCCCGAGGAATAGCACATCACGCGCCTTGGCGACTTCCGCGGCCATGGCGCGAATCTCGCCATCACGTTCCAAAACGGTGGCGGCATTTGATGGCACTTCCAGCAGCGCCGCAGTGAGTTCCGCTTCCTGTTGGCCGTTCAATGCCCCCCGCGCACGCCCAAGCCCGATGGCGAGGCAAGCGAGCACCGCAAGCTGTGCCGTGAACGCCTTGGTGGAAGCAACACCAACCTCTGGCCCCGCCACGGTCAACACTGCCGCATCACTTTCGCGCGCCATGGTGCTTTCCGGTACATTCACAATCGAAAGCACGCTTTGGCCGCGTTCCTTCAACAATCGTAGCGCCGCCATGGTGTCAGCGGTTTCGCCACTTTGGCTGATCAGCAAAGCACCACCGCCTTCCGGCAAGGGTGGATCACGATAGCGAAATTCGCTGGCAACATCAGCATCCACGGGCAGGCGCGCCAATTCTTCGATCCAATAACGCCCAACCAGGCCCGCCAGATAGGCGCTGCCGCAAGCGGTCATGGTCAGGCGCGGCACAGTCACGGGATTGAAGGGCAGTTCAGGCAAAACCACGCGACGCTGCGCTGGTTCCAGATATTGCGTCAGCGTATCGCCCAGCACTACCGGATGTTCATGCAATTCCTTTTCCATGAAATGGCGGTAATTGCCCTTGCCGGTCGTCGCACCTGAAACGGTTGTTAGCTTGATCTCGCGTGCCACTACCGCGCCGGATGCATCATGAAACCGCGCACTGGTACGATCCAACACAGCCCAATCGCCTTCTTCCAGATAGGCAATGCGCCGCGTAAGGGGGGCGAGGGCCAGCGCATCCGAACCAACAAACATCTCCCCCTCACCAAAACCAACGGCAAGCGGTGCGCCTTGGCGCGCGCAGATCAGCAAATCCGGATGGCCCGCAAAAATCATGGCAAGTGCAAAAGCGCCATGCACGCGCTTCAGCGCGGCGCCAGTAGCAGCTTCTGGTGCGTGACCCGCTTGCAGGAAATCATCCACCAGCAGCGCGAAGGTTTCGGTATCGGTTTCGGTCTGGAAGCTATGGCCGCGCGCTTCCAATTCGGCGCGCAATTCCGCATGGTTTTCAATAATCCCGTTATGCACCACAATAACGCGCGCCGTGCCGTGCGGATGCGCATTGCGCGTGGTGGGCGCGCCATGCGTCGCCCAGCGCGTATGGCCAATGCCGGTGGTGCCAGGCAGCGGGCTTGCTTCCAAAACGGCAGCGAGATTGCCGAGCTTACCCTCAGCGCGCCTGCGATCAATCTTCCCGTCAATCAGCGTCGCAATGCCCGCACTATCATAGCCGCGATATTCCAGACGCCGCAGCGCTTCCAAAAGCCGAGGTGCCGCCGCTTCCTGCCCGACCACACCAACAATGCCGCACATCAGCGCTTCCCCTTGCCCTTGAAGCCGCGTCCCGGTTTGACCGCCTGGCGCCCGCGCGCAATCGCCAGCGCGTCATCCGGCACATCATCTGTAATAACGCTGCCAGCCGCCACCAGCGCGCGCTTGCCCACCTTCACTGGCGCCACCAGCGCCGTATCGCTGCCGATGAAGGCGCCTTCGCCAATTTCGGTACGATGTTTGGCAACACCATCATAATTGCAGGTGATGGTGCCGGCGCCGATATTCGCCCCCGCACCAATCATGGCATCGCCAAGATAGGAAAGATGATTGGCCTTCGCACCAGCACCGAGTGTCGTTGCTTTCAGCTCCACAAAATTGCCGACATGGGCATGGGTTTCGATGATGCTGCCTGGGCGCAGCCTGGCATAGGGGCCAATCACCGCACCCTGCTTCACCACGCAGCCTTCCAAATGGCTGAAGGCGCGAATGGTAACGCCATTTTCCACCGTCACATCGGGGCCAAAGAAGATATGCGGCTCCAACAGCACATCGGCGCCGAGTTTTGTATCGTGGCAAAGATGCACTGTTTCAGGCGACAGCATCGTCGCCCCGCCCGCCATGGCGGCAGCGCGAAGGCTTCGCTGCACTTCCGCTTCGGCTTGCGCCAATTCTGCGCGGCTATTGATGCCGCGAAGCTCGGCCTCTGGTGCTTCCACGGCGACCACGCGCTTGCCCTCGGCCCGCGCCTGTTGGATCACATCGGTCAGGTAATATTCGCCCTTGGCGTTGTTGTTGCCGATGGCGCCAAGCCAGCGGAACAAATCCTGCGCGGGCGCACAAATCACGCCCGCATTGCAAAGCCCTATAGCGCGTTCTTCCGCCGTCGCATCCGCCCATTCGACAATGCGCGCCACTTCGGATTTTGCGTCCAGCACGACGCGGCCATAACGCGCGGCATCAGCGGGCCGCATGGCAAGCAGCACAAGCCCAGCCGACTGACGCGCCGCCACCAACGCCTGCAAAGTGGCCGCCGAGATCAGCGGATTATCGCCATAAAGCACCGCGACATCGCCCTGATGCCCGCCCAAAAAGGGTGCGGCTTGCAGCGCCGCATGGCCGGTGCCGAGCCTTTCGCGTTGCACCACCACTTCGCGCGGTGCGACCGCGTCTTCCAAAGCCGGCATATCCGGCCCGACCACAATAACAATGCGCCCGAACACGGCTTCGCAAGCGCCGATCAAATGCTGGATCATGGGCCGCCCCGCCAAGGGGTGCAGCACCTTGGGCAGGTTGGAGCGCATGCGCGTCCCAAGACCGGCGGCGAGGATGATGGCGGCTGGGCTCATGGGCCAGGGTGGTAACGCGCAGGGCCGCTGCCGTCCAGAAGTGAAAGGGCGCGGTGGTCAGGCAGGTAATTACAGCCATGGCGCTGATCTGGTGGTGACGCCGTGGTCCTATCTCGGCTGCCTAAACGAAAGCCATGGCGTGAAGGCCAAAGGGCGCCCACGCCATGACAAGCTTGGATTGTGCGCTTCAGGCCGGAATAGCGGCCTCTGCAGCCCGGCGCATGCGCCGGCGCAGCGAATAGGCCATCATCGTCGCGCCCGCAAAAAGTGGGAAATAGGCAAAGCTCGGGTCCACCTTGACGGTCCGCGCATTGGCCATTTTCAGCATGGTCTGGCGCAGCCCAGTCCAGGGGTCCAAAGCCATCATGAAGCCAATCAGGGCGGGGGCGAGCACCAGCAGAATCGCCACGACTGCCGCCTGTTCGGCGTATTTTTCGAGTGAGGGCACAAACCGCGTCGCCACCGCCGCCGCCATGCCGATAAAGGCAAGCGCGCTCATCAACGGCAGCTTACTTAAAATGGAGAGCCCATGCACCGCCGCGCCGCGCTGACCTGAAAAGGTCACCGCCGGCAGGAAATAGGCCACCAGCACCAAGGCAATACCACCAAAGAGCAGCCCCATTTCAACGCCTTCAGGCTTGCCCTTGAATTGATTCATCATCCCCTGTCTCCCTGTTTTTGACATGTCCCGCTGGAACCCTGGCGGGTGCTCACAGTCTAATGTCCGTTTCGTGACAGATAAGTAACTCTATGCCTAAGGGCAAGTGGACCAGCCCCCAATTCCAGAGCAATCGCTTGAGATTGGTCGGGATTCCTGATTGTGGCGTGATGTGATTCATGGGTTACCTGGATTTGATAAGGTTTCTCCATGTCCTCTGTGTCACTCCAGGATCATTTTTCTGCGCTTGAGGACCCTCGCCAGTCCTGGAAGGTGGTCTACCCGCTTCCGGACATCATGCTGCTTGTTCTCTGTGCGACCATCAGCGGGATGGAGGATTTCATTGAAATCCGGCTTTGGAGGCAGGAGAGAATGGATTTTCTGCGCCGTTTCCTGCCCTATAAGCGGGGCCTGCCGTCACACGATACGTTGAATGATGTGATGAACGCCCTGGACGCTGAGCTTTTCAAATCCTGCTTCACTGCCTGGGTCGAGGCCCTTCGGGACGGTGACCCGGACGTGGTCGCGATTGACGGCAAAACCTCGCGAAGAACCCATGACCGGGCGAATGGCCGAGAGCCGCTGCATATGGTCTCTGCCTGGGCCAGCCGACAGCGCCTTGTTCTGGGGCAGGAGGCGGTGGCCACCAAGTCCAACGAAATCAAAGCAATCCCCCTGCTACTCGCGCGCCTTGAACTCACCGGCGCCATCGTCACCATTGACGCCATCGGCACACAGACCGCCATCGCTGAGACCATCCTGCACCGCGGTGGCGATTATCTTTTGGCTCTCAAGGCCAATCGCCCGGCCACCCATGCCGACGTTACCACCTTCTTCGAGGCGCCCCCCGCTGAGATGATCCACTCCGTTCATGAGACTATCGATGCCGATCACGGCAGGCTTGAACAACGGCGCCACCTTGTCTGCCATGATGTCGATTGGCTGTTCTCGGATCGGCGCTACACCGACGAGCCCCGCTTTCCAAAGCTGGCCATGATTGCCATGGTCGAGACCAGGACCGAACGCAGCGGTCGTGTCGAGCAGGAAAGGCGCTTCTACCTTTCCTCTGCAAAGCTCGATGCCAAAGTCTTCGCCGCAGCCGTGCGAAGCCATTGGGGCATCGAAAATCGCCTGCATTGGGTGCTCGACGTCGTCTTTCACGACGACTTGGCGCGCCTGAGAACAGGCAGCGGACCCCAAAACATGGCCATCATCAAACACATGGCCATGAACATGATACGCAACGCAGACGACAAACACAGCCTTAAAGTCAGAAGAAAAAAAGCCGCCATGAACACAGATTATCTGGGCTCATTACTACTAAGAACTCAGCAGTGAGCCTTTCAAGCGATTCCCCTGGCC
>JADCFP010000018.1 GCA_020249465.1 Roseomonas sp.
GCACTAAAAGGCCCACAGCACAGCCCATAGGTCCAGCATGCCTGCAGCAGGGGTGCTGATCCCAAGCCCACGCCACTGCGGGCGCTGGGGGGGAGGGCGGAGAGCTGCAGCCCCAACCCGCCACTGCCACCCAGCCGGCGCCGCCGCAGAGACAGCGCCTTACTCGCGGGCGGTATCACTCGCCCCTGTGCATGCGGTGCGGAAGCCATGCAAGTGCAGAGAAACCCCGGGCAGCCGGCGTGGCGCAAACACGCACACAGCACGAGCCGCCCCCCCAGAGAGCCCGTCCCCCAGGGCCCAGCACATGAGGGGTCAAAGCCCCACAGGAAGAGGGCCAGCAGCCCTGATCAAACGCGAGTGTAGCCCAGCAAGCACAGGGCCGCAGCAGGCAGCACAGGGCCGACAGAAACCAAACAAACCACAGGTCATGAGCCCAGAGGGCCAACCCAGACACAAGCTGCCCGTGATTGCTGCAAAGCAGCCGCACTGAAAGGCCCACAGCACAGCCCATAGGTCCAGCATGCCTACAGTCGGGGCACTGATCCCAAGGCCACACCAGCTGTGAGGCGGGGAGGGCAGAGAGCTGCAGCCCCGGCCCCCACTGCCTGCGGACAGCCTACACCTGCCAGGCACACGCACACCACACAGGCCCGCCCAGCACCCCAGGCAGGGCAAGAGACAGGGCCATCACAAGCAGGGAGCAGGAAGGGCGAGGCCAGGCGAGAGACAAGGCCTCTCACCCGCCCAGCGCCCGGCACGCCTCACACACCAACACTCAGAAGTCCAAGCGCCGCACCAGGTCAGGAGGCAGCGTGGAACGTAGCTTCAGGCGCCGCGGAGATGCAGGCACCAGCTCAAAGAAGGGGTGCCCAGGGCGCCCACGTGCCCAGGACTTGGGCACCACGGGTGTGCACGCGGCAACATCACGCACGCTGCACCACAGATCAGCGACCGCCATGCGGGAGGACCGCACCACAAGGGAGGGGGGCTGAGGAGGCAAAGGCACACGGCGCCACGCCTCCATGAGAGTGAGCTGGCGCAAGCGGGGCCTGCCATCCTGCAGCTCACGCCAGCGCGCCCACATGAACCGCCGGCCCTTATCAATGGAAGTGAGGGCCAGTGCACACACAAGCTCCCACACACACGCACGCAGCCCAGGACAGCCTGCAGGCGGTTGCAACAGCCAGACATGGCGCGTAGCCAGCGGGCCCTGCCACCCAGGGAAAGCCCGCTGCAGCACAGCCGAGAGGGCACGCACCACCGCCTGTGCCACAGGACACTCCCACATGCCATGACGCAAGTGACAGCAGGAGGCAGCAGTGCGCGCAAGCGCCGGCGCCCCGCGCGGTGGGGGCCCAGGGAGCTGGCGCCCACATGGGCAGCGCTGTGCACGCACAATGCCGTGGCCCCCTGCCCCAGGCAGACCAAGCACCGACATGCGCCACAGCACCTCCTTGTACTGATTGCCACATTCCACTGGCCACAAGGCAGCCAGGCTGCGCTGCAGGCAGGCACGGGCCACGCCCGGGCGCGCGCCTCCCAGCTGCAGCTGAGCAGCAGCCGCATACTGGCGCTGCGCAGACTGCCGCTGCGGGACACGCTCCTGCCCCATCAGAATCAAAGTAGCATCAGCGACCGTGAGTTCATACACAGACCGCCAGCACGGGGGCTCATCATCATGTCGCGCCGGCAGCAGCCAGCCCAGCTGCTGAAGCACCTCCACCACAGCCGTGCACCCACCGTCAGGCAGGGGGGGCACGACTGGGAGGGGCGGGGCCACAGCATGGGCCAGCGCAGGGAGGGGGAGGTCGATGGCCTCCCGCCACACAGTGGGCAGGCACTCACACATCGCATGAATGCCATCCAGCAGCCGGCCAGGTGTCTGCATACATGCAGGCGCCTCCGGATGAAAACACTCCGCAGCCAGGCGGGCAGCAGCGGCCCCGCCAGGCCCCCACACAGCAGCCTCCCACGCAGGCCCACCCGGCTCGAAGCGCTCACGGTGGCGCACCCAGTGAGAAAAGACGGCCGAGCGCTCAAGCAGCCCCCGCAACCGCACAAGATCAGCAACAGTGTGCAGCCGCCAGGGCAGAGCAGCCAACAGCTCAAAGCCTGACCCTGCCCACTCGGGATACCACCGCCGCTCGGACTCAAGCAACACACCCAGGGCCGCATGGGGAGCGTGCGGCTGCTGAGCCACCCTGCGCTCGAAGCACAGCAGCGGGTTGCCCCACAGGGGCATGTGCCAGACCCAGGGCCCAGAGGGGAGCACAGGCGCAAGCGGCTGGTCGCCCTCCCACAGATCAGCATCAGGGGGAGGCGCCAGCGAGGGAGGACCCAGGGCCTGCAACGCCACAGCCATGCGCCGCAGGGGCCCATGGGGCAGCTCAGCAGACAGAGGGGCGCTGCCGTGACCCCGCAGGAGGCCACACAGGTGGCCAGCAGCCACTTCCGCACGAGTACCACAGGCAAACTGCAGGACAGCAAAGGCAGGATGCACAACCCTGCACCAATTCCAGAGCACCGTGCCAGCAAGGACAGCCACAGGGGACGGGCAGTCCACCCCAGCCACGTCAGGGGCAGCCAGAGGGAAACCCATGGCCCAGGGCCCCAGGCCGCACAAAAGACGCATGACACGCAAGCCGGCCACAGCGAGCCGGGCCTGAATGTGCTCCACCCAGGGGAGCAGACCGAAACCACCACCCGCAGGGTGGCCAGCGAGCAGAGCGGTGGGCACACCAGGGAAACGGGGGCGGCGGGCAGGAGCGCCGGGGAGGCGAGGGGCCTCCCCACGGTCCACCAGCGCAGCAGAAATGGAGCGCAGAGCCAAAGGCACATGCGGAGGCACCACATCATGCTCGGCCGTCAGCAACAGCTTACTGACGCCGTAACCAGAGCTAGCAAAGGCACGGCCAAACACAGTGAGGCCAACACGTGCCAGCTTGCACGCCACTGCACGCACAGCAGCCACACGCGAGTCCCACTCAGCCGCCCGCTGGGCATGCGTGTCACGCAAGGTGCCAAACACCACACCCAACGTGCGAGCAGAGCGCACCACACGCAGCCCTGCCACCTGGTGCTCAGGGCCTGCAAACACAAGGGGCCGGCCGCGCAGGGCGGCCAACTCATCAGCAAAAGCGGCTTCCGCCAGGACCCTGTCCCCCGGCGTGAGCTCGCCAGCCAAAGGGTCAGGGTCCAAGGGGAGCAAGGCACACTTGGAAAGGTTCAGACCCTGACCAGTGGCCGCCTCAAACTCAGCCATGTGCTCAATGAAGGAGCGGACAACAGGCGGGGCCATGGAGGACAGCAGCGGCGAGGTATCATCAGCATACTGCACCCCCACCACCCGGCCCATGGGCAACTGCACACCCACCGCACGGCACGCATGCAACCACGCAGTCAGCGCCCACGCCACAAACAGGTAAAGCAAAGGGGAGAGAGGGCACCCCTGCCGCACACCAGCCTCCCAGACCCGCGGCTGAGAAACATGGCCATTTATGACAGCCACCGCCCGAGTGTCATGCAGCAGCAGCCGAGCCCAGGCACACATGCCGTTCCTCGCGCCCACCACCGACATGGCCTCAAGCAGGAAGCCCCTATCCACTGTATCAAAGGCCTTACGGAAGTCCAGGAAGGCCACGGCTGCGCCCGCATGCCGCACCGCAGCCAGGGCGGGGCGCATGAGCTGCAGTGCATGCACCGAGTCACTCATGCGCCGCGCCGGCAGGTAAGCCGTCTGCTCACGGCTCACAGCAGGGGCCATAGCAGTGCCAAAGCGGAAGGCCAGGACCTGAGCCAGCAGCCGGTAGTCGCTGTTGAGTAGGGTGATGGGGCGGTAGTTGGAGATGGCTGTGGCGTCGCCCCCGCCAGGCTTGGGCAGGGCCACCACTGCCCCATCAGAGAAGCCCACTGGCAGGCGCCGGAGCGTGCCCACCGCTGTGAAGAGGCGGGACAGTAGAGTGGCAGTGGCGCCCCGGTTTAAGCGCCACAGCTCCACAGGAATGCCATCAGGGCCGGGTGACTTGCCGGGCCCAGCAAAGCGCATGGCCTGCTTCACATCCGACTCATCCACCACAGCGTCCCCGGCCCACGCAGCCTCATCAGGGTCAAGAGACACTGCATGCTGCTGCAGGGCCGCAAGCACATGGGCCTGGGCCCGTGCATCAACGGGCTGGGCTGCGGACACCCGGGCGAAGTGCGCCACAGCCAGCTCTGCCAGGGCAGGGCCTCGAGTGACCAACTGACCCCCAGGACCCTGCAGGGCTGCCACTGCGGAGCGGGTGTGCGAGTGGAGCACTGCAGTGAGGACCGGCTGGGGCTGCTCACCAGGGTGCAGCCACGAGCGGCCTGCTCTGTGGGCAGCCTCCATGCTGCGTGCCCGCTGCAGCTGCCTGAGAGCCTGAGTGGCAGCCAAGCGCTCATCCACCAGGGGCCCCAGCGCTGCCAGGGCCAGGGCCTCTGGAGCAGCAGCAAGTGCATCCTCAGCAGCACGCATGCGGGCACAAGCCAATGAGTAAGCATCCCTGCCAGGCCCACCCGCCTGCAGGCCTGCTGCCAGTGCAGCAGGCTCCCCAGCCACTGCCCCAGCCTGCACAGCAGCCCGTGCAGCCGCATTGAGAGTACGCACACGGGCGCACAGCTGCGCCTTAAACTCAGGCCACCAGTCCAACAGGGCAGCAGGGTCGGCCGGGGCCTCAGCGACAGCAGCATTCATGGCCTCACAGAATTGCATCCGCAGGTCTGCATGCCGCACAAAATGCATACGCACACGGGGCAGCCCCCTGCCCATGCCATCCGGAGCCACAGGGATGAGATGGAGCAGGAACGGGCGGTGGTCAGAGATGCTATCAGGCCACACATGCAGGGCCCGCACAGAGCGCAGCAGCGCCTCAGACACATACACCCTGTCCAGCCGAGCAGCAGAGCCAGGATGGGCAGCGGAAAAGAAAGTGAACATGCGGCGGCCAGGGTGCCGCTGCCGCCAGCCATCAACGAGGGCATGAGGTGCACATGCCAGGGCAAGCGCAGCCGCGGCCCGTGCTTCAGAGGCAGACTCAACGCCTCTACGGTCCAGCGCATGGCTGGCCACATGGTTGAAATCGCCCAACAACACTGCCCTGTCACACAAGACCGGGGCCAAGTGCGCGGCCACCCAGGCCACTTGCTCATGGTGGGCATTGGGCAGGTGGGCGCACACCAGACGCAGGTCATGCCCGCCCCAGCGCACACGCATGTGCATAAGGCGGCCCCGCGAGGCCCCCACACCAACATGCACAACCCCTGGGCGCAGGCGCCCAGAAGCGATCAGGTCATTGCGAATGAAGACAGCAACCCCAGGGGACCCAAGGCCCCAAAACGCCGTGAACTCAGGCACATGCAGCAGGGCAGCAGCCTGGCGGAGCCAGCCTTGCACCTGGTGGCTGGCCTGTTCGGTGCCTACCCTTGTCTCCTGTACACAAACTACGTGCAACTTCATGTCAACCGCCCAAGTGCGCACTAAAGCATGCAGCTTCTCAGGCAGCGGCAGCGCGCCGAAGAAGGCCTGGTGGTGTGCAGCGGCCTCCTCCCCTGCGGCAGCAGGAGGGGCCGGGCCTCCTGCCTGTGCAGCCTGCCCGTGCTGCCGAGCCCGCCGCTGCCTGTCAAGTTCCACGCGGTCAGCAGCCCACTGTACTGCCTGGCCCCATACACGAGTAAGCAAACCCCCACACCCCCCAACATTGTGCGTGGCCACGCGGAGCCCGGACAGGGCCCGAGCCCCTGCAGCGCGCGCTAACCGAGGCTGACTCATGTGCTAGGGGGGAGGTCCTGGTCAGCCAGGGCCGCAAAGCGGTTGCCGGGGAGCAGCGAGGCAGCCCCGGACACATCCGCATCTGCCTCCCCCACCTCCATGCTGCCGCCCCCCTCATCTTCGGACACGTCTGAAAACTCCATGTCTGAGTTTACCCCAGAGCCTGCCTGTGTGCCCGCCTCACCCGCTTGTGCGCCCGCCTCGCCCCCGCCCTCCCCCACAGGAGCCAGCACCACAGACACTTCCCCCGCAGCCTCACCCTGCATCCTCCGCCGGTGTGCCAGCTTGCGCTCCTTGCGCGCCGTGTCAGCCTCCAGGGTGTTCCGCCCGCGCGCCTCCTTGCGTGCACCGGCAGAGCCGGGTGTGCCAGGCGCTGGTGATGCAGCCGGCCGGCCCGCCGTGCCCCCCGCAGCTGTGCCACCCAGCGCCTCCCCGTGGGGCCGCTGCTGCTCCCCCTCCGTGGCAGCCGGCTGCCCCGCGGAGGCCAGGGCACCCTGCCGCGCCGCCGCCCCGCCTGCCTCAGCCTCAGCTGAGCCCTCTGCAGCGCTGCCCCCAGCAGCCTCCTCCTCAGGCTGAGGCCGCAGCCCCCCTGCGCCGCCTGCCTGCTGGCCGCCTGCACCCGCGGCCCCTGCTGCCCCACCGGGCTGTGCGCCCCCCTGCAGCGCTGCCCCTGTGCCGGCAGGCGCCATGCGAGCGCGCTTGGCAGCGGTCTCCTGTGCTGCCTGCTGTGCAGCGGCGGCCCGCTCAGCTGCCGCCCCGCCCCATGCAGGGCCCGCCGGCCTGGCCTCCCATGGGGGCCGCGACGGTGGCGGCCGCGGCAGCGGCGGCGCCCTCAGCGGCCGCCTGCACGTCACCGTGACCCCCTTGGGCTCAGGCTCGCCCTCCACCGGGGCAAAGGGCGTGATAAGCAGGGGCGTGGGGCCGGCGGGCGAGCCGGGCTCCTGCCGCTTCCTGCTCCGCACCAGCGGCTCATGGCCGCTCATGAGTGCCACGAACTGGGCGCTGCCAGCGGCACGCTCCACAGCCTGGCACACGCTGTGGTCCTTGCCCAGTGCGACAATGCCGCATGTGGGCGGGGTGCCGGAGGTGGCACCCAGGCAGGGCGCGCCGGGGGGCCCCGGCGCCACGGCTGCCAACCAGTGCACCTGGAGGGCAGGGTAAGCCTGACGTGTGACCACGCTGGTCAGCGCGCCGTACAGGAGGTGGGCCTCAATGGCTGTGGTGGTGCTGAGTGTGACCAGGCTCGGCAGGGCCTTGCCCCGGAGCATGGGCATGCATGTGAAGCCAGGCTGCCGTGGCAGCTGCACATTCAGCCAGCCACCGCCCATGCTGCGCTGCAGCTCCTCTGCTGCTGCTGGTGCCAGCTGCAGGCGCGCGTGCACGCGCTGCTGCTGCGGTCCCTTGGGCATGGTCACGACCAGACCCGCCATGCCGCGGGGCACCATGCTGGCCACTCCCCGTGACCCCAGCGCCGCCCAGACGGCAGCCTGCACCTCCGATTGGGTCGGGTGCGGCACGCTGGGCGCCAGAGAGCCCAGTTCGAAGGCGAAAACGACGTCCACCAACGTGGTGACCTCCACCAGCCCCCTGTGGACGGCTGGGTCCGCCTCAGCGGTGAATACCAGCACTTTCTTGGCTGGTTTGGCCCGTGGTGCGGGCTGTTGCGGCCTGGGGCCGCCCCCTGACATGGCTGCCATGCTGGCAGCCGCCGGGCGTGTGCCTAAATGCTGTGTGTGCGCTGTGTGTGCGCTGCGCGCGAGGAATGTATGTTACAGAGAGAGACAGAGCCTTACACGCGGGCGGTATCACTCGCCCCTGTGCATGCAGTGAAACCGAAGCCATGCAAGTGCAGGAAACCCCAGGCCGCCGGCTGGGCGCCAACAAGCGCCACAGCACGGTGCCCCCCGAAGGCCCATCCCCTAGGGCCCATGAAAAGGCGGGCGCAACACCGCGCAGGGAGGCAGCGAGTGGCAGCAAAGAGTTGACAAGCACCAAGCGGCTACAGACACGAGCCCACAAGGGGCCAACCCAGACGAAAACTGCCCGTGATTGCTGCTCAGCAGCCGCACTAAAAGGCCCACAGCACAGCCCATAGGTCCAGCATGCCTGCAGCAGGGGTGCTGATCCCAAGCCCACGCCACTGCGGGCGCTGGGGGGGAGGGCGGAGAGCTGCAGCCCCAACCCGCCGCTGCCACCCAGCTGCCCCCCACGCGGTGCCGCCCACCCACACACGGCACAGCACCCTGCCATGCTGGCCACAGACAGCGCGGGCGCCTCCTAGCGCGCCCGCCGCTGCTTTGCACGGGGCAAGCGCCCTACACCTGCCGGCCAGCCATGCAGCAAGCGAGCACGGCGCGGACTGCACACACCTCACGCCGCGCTGCCGCTGCACGGCTGGGTGCTGGCCACCACAAGCCCACAACAGCGCACCCCCCAGGGGCGCGCACAGCACGGCATGCAGCATCCTGCCCTGCCGCACACAAAGCCTGCATGGCGCATGGCATGTCCAGCCAAACGTGCGCCACGCGGCCACAAAGCCAACCTGGAGCGTGCACAGGGCACACAGCAAGTGGCATACGGCGTCAGGAGCAGCAGGCAGCGCCGCAAAGCACCAAAAAGGGCTGCGAGGCTGCCATGCTGGCCTGCGCCCTCAAAGCAGGCCCAGAGAGCCCGCCCACAAACTGGACACCCGCTGTAGGCCTAATCCCACAGGCTGGGGCCAGAGCAAAAGCAGCCAGGCGCTGGAATCGCCCGCACTGCCATGAACCCGCAGGCCGGCACGCCTGCCAACCACCCGGACAGGCCGGGGACGCCCGCAGCAATGCCTTGGCATATGTAGCTGCGTCGGGGGCGGGGCCAGCCGCGCAGGTGCTGCGTTGCGGCATTCAGCCCCTGGGGCGCGGCTGGCCACGCTGCCAGCAGTTGCTGGCTGCCCCAGGGTGTCCTTGAGCAGCGCTACTTGATTGCCAGGCCAAGTATGAGAGAGAGAGAGCCTTACACGCGGGCGGTAAACCTCGCCCCTGTGCATGCAGTGAAACGGAAGCCATGCAAGTGCAGGAAACCCCAGGCCGCCGGCTGGGCGCCAACAAGCGCCACAGCACGGTGCCCCCCGAAGGCCCATCCCCTAGGGCCCGTCAAAAGGCAGGAGCAACACCGCGCAGGGAGGCAGCGAGTGGCAGCAAAGAGTTGACAAGCACCAAGCGGCTACAGACACGAGCCCACAAGGGGCCAACCCAGACGAAAACTGCCCGTGATTGCTGCTCAGCAGCCGCACTAAAAGGCCCAC
>JADCFP010000019.1 GCA_020249465.1 Roseomonas sp.
CCCGAGCCTCCCGCCCGTGCGCATCTCCGCCATTGATGCCGGAAAGGTCCGCATCGGCGGCAACGCCCCGAGCCTCCCGCCCGTTCGCATCTCCGCCATTGATGCCGGCAAGGTCCGCATCGGCGGCAACGCCCCGAGCCTGCCGCCTGTGCGTATCTCTGCCATTGATGCCGGCAAGGTCCGCATCGGCGGCAACGCCCCGAGCCTCCCGCGCTGAACCCAAGGCCAAAGGCATCCTGGGCGCCGCACCCCGGTTGGTGGTTTGGGGAAATTCGGGGGAGAGTTTCGTCTCCCTTAACCCCCTAACCACAGGACAGGCTGGACCGTGACTGAATCCCGCAAGGCGGAAACGCCGCTTGCCACCTTTTACCGTATGGTTCCTTCGGCGCGCCTACCCCAGCGTGCCGATCGTGCGGCCGCCGGCACCTTACCGACACGCGCTTTTCGTTTTTGTGAGGCAATGACCACGGCTTCATCCTTTGGGTGGTATATTTTCCCGCCTATTGGCTTCAAGCTGATGTGGGATGGTTCGGATGTTATCTGGACCTATGATGGGGTGGAAGACTGGTTTCCGCTGACCACCGCGCAATTCCCGAATTTCGCGCCACATTTCGATGAAGCGGCACCTGAAGACATCAAGGGCTATTCGCCGCCTTTCCTCAGCAGCTTTATCGAACCCGGCGTGTTGCAGATCTGGAGCGGCCTTACCATGCGCACTGCGCCAGGCTGGGCCGCGTTGATTCGTGCGCCAGCCAATTTCGTGCGTAATCGTGGCTATGAATGCTATGAAGGCATTGTGGAGACCAGCAGCTGGTTCGGCCCGCTTTTCATCAATGTACGGCTGACACGCACGCATCACCCGATCGAATTCGATCCGGATTTCCCTTTTCTGCAGGTGCAACCTATCCCGCGGGAGGCCTATGGCCCGGCCGTCGAAAATTTCTCGATCATCGAGAATTTGTCAGACTTTGGTGAGGCTGATTGGAATGATTTCCGCCACACCGTGGTACGCCCGAACAAGGTTCCGCATCGCAAGCTTGGCGATTACGCCGTCGGATTGCGCAAGAACCAACGCGCGAAGGAACGTGATGATCCTGCGAAGGGTTGAAATAGGGCCTGTATGCTGCGCGAAAATACGGCACCGGGAAACCGGTGGTGAATTGATGCTGTCGCCCCACTCCCGCCAATCAGAAAAAACCCTTATGCCAGCTTCAGAGAGTCGCAAATTTATGTTGCTTTGCAAAATATCCTGGCTAGACTGGTGGCAATGAAAAAGGAGGAATGTTGCCATGCCGCGCGATGGTGAAGATACGCTTTCCGAAAATCTCATTACGCCTGCGCTTGAATTGGCGGTGTTGCGGCTTTGGGCCGCGGCGATGCATATGGAACGCAGCTTCAGCCGTCAGGAAATCGAAGCCTTGCCTGAATTGTCGCGCGCCATTGCGGCAGCGCATCTATTACCTGCCGCCATTGGCTGGGACGATGTTTTGCCGGAACAGGTTGCTCACCTGTGAAAGGCTATGATGGTTTGATGCAACCTCCCTTCAAGGCGATACGTACCTTCTGAATCTTTCTTTCTGAAACTGAATTTTTCAAACTTCGCTACCTTCCGCCTGTCGCGCCAGACTCTGTACCAGAGTGGTGATTGAACGCCTGACTTCGGGGTCCGATATTTGGGAAAAAGCCCGCCCGATATTATACGCATCGCGCGCAGTCTCTGGCAGTTCCATTTCAGCCGGACTCGTATTTCCCTGGCGCTGCGTAAAGCCATGCTCATCCAAAAGGAAGGTGATCGGTATCCCCAGCGCGGTCGCCACCACCAATAATCTTCCGGCGCCGATACGATTCTCGCCCCGCTCGTATTTCTGCAGCTGCTGGAAGGTGACACCAATGTTTTCGGCAAGCTTCTGCTGGCTCATACCGATCATGGATCGGTAAAGCCGAATGCGGTCGCCTACGAACCGGTCAACATCATTGGTTTCCCGGCGTCCGGGTTTTCTTAGAGAGTCCAGAAGGTCTTGCTCGGTCCGCGTGAAATCCGACATGGCATCCCTTTCCGAGTGGTGCGACCCTTCAAGGCCGCCCGGATAAACGATCATCCAGAGTCATGATGCAAAGCCCCCTGTATACTTGCCGTGATATTGGCGCATGCTAAGCGTCAAATCGCGCAGCGCGCTGCGCAACAAGGGGCAGAATGCCGTCAAGTTTGCGTGAAAGCCGTTAAAAGGGCTCAATCCGCAGTCGCGCCGGAACTGCGCACCACTTCGGCCCAGATCTGCGCCTCTCGCCGCACGAAATCGGCTGCCGCGGTGCCGGAAAGGCCGGGATCGGTCAGTGACAACGTAGCAAGCCGCGCCTTCAATTCCGGATCCGCCATGGCGCGCGGTACCTCGGCAGCAAGCCGCGCCAAGGAATCGGATGATTGCCGCGCCGGGGCGAAAAGCCCGAACCAGGTGGAAGCGGCAAAGCCCGGAAAGCCCTGCTCTGCCACGGTCGGCACATCAGGCAGTGTCGGGTCGCGCTCGGCCCCCGCGACTGCAATCGGGCGCACCCGGCCTTCACGGATCAAGGGCAGGGCGGGCGGCAGGCTGGTGCTGCCAATGGGCGCCTGATTTGCCAGCACGGCCGTTGCCGCCTGGGCAGGGCCGAAGGCAACCGGCGTGGCCTCCACCTTGGCCAATGTTCGGAACAGCAATTCTGCCCCCAGATGCGGCGTGGTCCCGGTGCCCGAATGGGCATAGGCCATGCCGGGATTGGCGCGCATATGGGCCAATAGCTCGGTCAGATTGCGCGCCGGCACGGAAGGATGGACGAAAAACGCATTGGGCGCGGTCGCGACCACCGCGATGGTCGTGAAATCATCCAAGCCATACCCTGCCGCGCGATAGAGCGATGGGTTCACGCAAAAGGCCGTGCTGTGCATCAGCAGCGTATGGCCATCGGTGGCGCCCTTGACCGCCTGGGTGCCGATATTGCCCCCGGCGCCGGCGCGATTTTCGACCGGCACGGATTGGCCGAGCAGCGCCTCCAACCGCGCTGCCATGGCGCGCGCCACGACATCGGTGGAACTGCCAGGTGGGAAGGCCACGATGATGCGGATGGGCCGTTCCGGCCAGGCAGCGCGCGCAAGGCGCGGCGTCGCCAAAAGCGCCCCACCGGCAATCAGCGCCGCGCGGCGGCCCCATAGCTGCTTGGTCATGTTTTCCTCCCGCATTGGATGCCATTCTGTAGCATGCCCCGATGGCCAAAGCCCGTAATGCGCGAATCACGCCCAATTGCCGGCCGGGGGCTATGCCGATCTTGCGCGTCCCTATAGCCTTGTTCCAGTGTAAGTGCCTGAGGAAGAATGGCCCCCTGACCCGGGGTGTCACAAGCAAGGCAAGGACGACAGGAACGCTCATGACGGATACTCGATATTTGGCGCCGCAGACGCTTGATGAAGCGGTCAGCGCCTTTGCCGCGGCCCAGGGGGCTGCTCGGATTCTGGCAGGCGGCACGGATCTGCTGGTGCAGATGCGCGCTGGCATCGCGGCGCCCGGCTTGATTGTGGATATCAAGAAAATCGGCGAAATGACGCGCATTACGGAAAACGCCGATGGCAGTTTTACCGTTGGTGCGGCGGTCTCCGCCGCTTCTCTTTCCGATCATCCGCGCTTCGGCAAGGTGTGGCCGGGCGTGCTGGAAGCGGTGAACCTGATTGGATCAAAGCAGGTGCAAGGCCGTGCCTCGCCGGGTGGGAACCTCTGCAATGGCTCCCCCGCTGGTGACAGCGTGCCGGCCATGGTCGCTGCTGGCGCGGTGGTCACCATCCAGGGGCCGAATGGCCGCCGGCAAATGCCGGTGGAAGCCTTCCCCGCGGGTCCGGGCAAGACCAACCTCGCGCCTGGCGAAATCCTGGTGAGCTTCACCCTGCCCGCGCGCCCCGCCGGTTCGGGCGATGCGTATCTGCGGATGATTCCGCGCACGGAAATGGATATCGCCGTGGTGGGCTGCGGTGTCAGCCTGACGATGAAGGATGGCGTTTGCACCGCCGCCCGCGTTGGGCTTGGCGCTGTGGCGCCGGTCGTCATGCTGGTGGAAGCCGCTGGCAAGGCGCTGGTCGGCACCAGGCTTGAACCCGCTGCGGTGGCCGCTGCTGCCGCCGCGTGCAGCGCTGCTTGCCGCCCCATCAATGACAAGCGCGGCACCATTGCCTATCGCACCAAGGTTGCCGGCGTGCTCTTGAAGCGCGCCGTTGCCATCGCCGCCGAACGCGCCAGCCGGAGCTGAACAATGTCCAAGATGCATGTTTCTACGACCATAAACGGGGAACCGATGGAGTTCCTCTGCGATGCGCATGACAGCATGCTGGATGCGCTGCGCGGCCCGCTTGGCCTGACCGGCGCCAAGGAAGGCTGCGGCACCGGCGATTGCGGCGCCTGTTCCATCACCGTGGATGGCCGACTGGTTTGCGCCTGCCTGATGCTGGCGGTGGAATCCGAAGGCAAATCACTCGGCACCATTGAAGGCATGTCGCAGGGCGGCGATCTGCACCCGCTCCAGCGCAAATTCCTGGAAATGGCCGCGCTGCAATGCGGCATCTGCACGCCGGGCGTATTGATTGCCGCGAAATCGCTGCTCGAGAAAAACCCGAACCCGACCGAAACCGAAGTGCGCTTCGGCCTTGCTGGCAACCTGTGCCGCTGCACGGGTTACGACAAGATTGTTCGCGCCGTGCTTGAAACCGCCGCTGAAATGAGGGGGGCCGCCTGATGAACGATATGTCCAACAAATGGATCGGCAAAAGCACGATCCGTCCCGATGGCGCGGAAAAAGTGACGGGTCGCGCTGCCTATGCCGCCGATACCAATATGCCCGGCATGATCTGGGGCAAGGTGCTGCGCAGCCCGCATCCGCATGCGCGCATCATTTCCATCAATACCGCGAAGGCGGAAGCGCATCCCGGCGTGAAGGCCGTAGTGACGCATAAGGATGTTGTCGATTTCCCCCTCGACAAATCCGTGATGCTCGGCATTCAGGATATGCGCTGGATGTGCCGCAACATCATGGCGCGCGAAAAGGCTCTGTTCCATGGCCACCCGATTGCCGCCATTGCCGCGATTTCCGAAAAGGTGGCGGCCGAGGCGCTGAAGCTGATCGAGGTGGAATATGAGGTTCTGCCCTTCGTGATTGACGCGGAAGACGCGATCAAGCCTGATGCGCCGATCCTGCATGATTTCATCAAGTTTGACGGCAAGCCTTCGAACATCGCAGGCAAGCTGGAACACAAGCTTGGTGATGTGGATGCGGGTTTTGCGGAAGCCGAAGTGGTTGTGGAACGCAGCTTCCGCACCGCGCCCGTGCATCAGGGCTATATCGAAACCCATGCCTGCCTGGTCAGTGTGGCCGATGGCAAGGCGACAGTTTGGAGCTCCAGCCAGGGCCAATTCATGGTCCGCGCGATGTGCTCCTACCTCACGGGCCTGCCGCAAAGCGATATCCGCGCCATTCCGGCGGAAATCGGCGGCGGCTTTGGCGGCAAGACGATTGTCTATCTGGAACCGGTGGCGCTGCTGCTGGCGAAGAAATCCGGCCGTCCGGTGAAGATGGTGATGACGCGCGAAGAAGTGATGCGCGCGACGGGCCCGACTTCGGGTTCCTTCAGCACCGTCAAGATCGGTGCGAAGAAGGATGGTACCATCGTCGCCGCGCAAGGCACTTTCTACCTCCAAGCAGGTGCCTTGCCCGGTTCGCCCATTCGCGGTGCGGCGGGTTGCGCCTTCGCGCCCTACAACATCCCGAATGTGCATTCGCTGGGCTTTGATGTGGTGTCCAACCGCTCCAAGGTTGCCGCGTACCGCGCACCGGGTGCGCCAATTGGCGCTTACGGCGTGGAATGCGTGCTGGATGAAGTGGCGGAAAAGCTTGGTATGGACCCCCTCGCGCTGCGCCTGAAAAACGCCGCGCAGGAAGGCACCAAGGCCGCGCATGGCCCGGTCTATCCGCGCATTGGCTTCAAGGAAACCATCGAAGCCGCCATGGCGCATCCGCATTACAAGGCGCCGCTCGGCCCCAATCAGGGCCGCGGGGTGGCCAGCGGGTTCTGGTTCAATGCCGGGGGTGAATCTTCCGCGCAGGTGAACATCACGGAAGATGGCAATGTGGTTGTCACCACCGGGCATCCGGATATTGGTGGCTCACGCGCGTCCATCGCCAATATCACGGCGGAATTGCTTGGCATTGATTACAAGCGCGTTTCCGTGCTGATCGGCGATACCGCAACGATTGGCTATTCCAACCTGACCGGTGGCAGCCGCGTGCTGTTCGCTTCCGCGATGGTGGTGACGCAATCATCCGAAAAGGTCATCACGCAGCTTAAGGAACGCGCGGCGAAGATCTGGAAGATCGATCCCGAAGCGGTGATTTGGGACAATGGTGAAGCGCGCCCTGCGGGCGCCAATGCGGGTCAATTCCCGCCGCTGAGCCTCAAGGAAATCGCCGCCAAGGCAACGGAAACCGGCGGGCCGATTGGGGCTGGCGTGCAGTTGAACACGACCGGCGCCGAAGGCGGTTTCGCGACCCATATCTGCGATGTGGAAGTGGACCCGGAACTCGGCACCGTGAAGGTGCTGCGCTACACCTCCTTCCAGGATGTCGGGCGTGCAGTGCATCCGGCCTATGTGGAAGGCCAGATGCAGGGCGGCGCGGCGCAGGGCATCGGCTGGGCGCTGAATGAGGAATATATCTACAACGCCAAGGGCCAGGTGGATAATCCCGCCTTCCTTGATTACCGCATGCCGGTCTGTTCCGATTTGCCGATGCTGGATGCGGTGATGCTGGAAATCCCCAATCCGAAGCACCCGCAAGGCGTGCGTGGCGTGGGCGAAGTGCCGCTGGTGCCGCCGCTGGCGGCGATTTCCAACGCCATGTATCGCGCGACCGGCAAGCGTTTCTACGCGCTGCCCATGTCGCCGCCGCGCGTTTTGGAAAAGCTGGAACAGGCGGCTGAATAAGCCATCTTTCTGAATGAGGCATCAGGCCCGGAGGCTTCGGCTTCCGGGCCTTGCTTTTTGTGAGAAGCACAACAGGAGAAAACCATGATTGACACGAAACTCGGCACCGGGGCGGAAGCGACACCAGGCCAGCACATCACTGTGCATTACACGGGCTGGTTGTTCGATGGCGCAGCCCCCGAAAACAAGGGCCGCAAATTCGATTCTTCGCGCGACCGCGCCGAGCCCTTTTCCTTCCTGCTTGGCGCCGGGCATGTGATTGGCGGCTGGGATCAGGGTTTTGCGGGGATGAAGGTGGGCGGGCAGCGCACGCTGATCATCCCGCCGGAGCTTGGCTATGGCGCGCGCGGCGCAGGTGGCGTCATTCCACCCAATGCGACGCTGATTTTTGAGGTTGAACTATTGGGCGTCGGCTGAAACGGCGCCCGCCGCGCTGCCGCATGAAGGCGCCATGACCCGCCCGCCAAAACAGCGCGCCGATTTGCTGCTTGTCGCAACCGGCCTCGCGGAAAGCCGCGCCCGGGCGCAGGCGTTGATTCTGGCTGGCAAGGTGTTCAGCGATGGCAAGCGTGTCGAAAAAGCGGGCGATCTGATGGCTGATGGCGCGCCGCTTGAAGTGCGCGGTCAGGATCATCCTTGGGTCTCACGCGGGGGGCTCAAGCTTGCCCATGCGCTGGCGCATTTCGGGCTAAAGCCGGAAGGGCGGGTTTGCCTGGACCTGGGCGCCTCCACCGGGGGCTTTACCGATGTGCTGCTGCATCATGGTGCCGCGAAAATCTATGCGGTGGATGTCGGCCATGGTCAATTGGCCTGGAAGCTTAGGCAAGACCCGCGCGTGGTGGTGCTGGAAAAGACCAATGCCCGCTATTTGGACAACACCACCATCCCGGAACCCATTGGCGCCTTGGTTTGCGATGCTTCCTTCATCGGGCTGCGGACCATCCTGCCAGCCCCCTTGTCGCTCTGCGCGCCGTGTGCCTTTGCAGTGGCATTGATAAAACCGCAATTCGAAGCGGGGCCCGGCCAGGTCGGCAAGGGCGGCGTGGTGCGCGACCCTGCACTGCATCAAGCGATTTGCCGCATGATCGCCGATTGGTGGGCCGCCCTTCCCGGCTGGCAAGTGATTGGCATCACCGAAAGCCCGATCACAGGCCCTGAGGGGAATAAGGAATTCCTCATCGCCGCGCGACGGGAAGGCTAGCGGTGCGATTCATGCCGACCTATCCCCTGCCCAAAAAGCCCCCGCGCACCATTGGCCGTATACTTGGTGGGCCGATTCACGCCGCTGTCGGGAACCGACAGCGGCGATCGGACCACTAGGCAGGGCTTGCGCAAGCGGCTCATCCCGCCTATCCGCCCCCTTCCTTTTCAGACATTCAGGGGTTTGCCACCATGGCCATCGAACGCACTTTCAGCATCATCAAGCCGGACGCCACGCGCCGGAACCTGACCGGCAAGATCAATGCGGTGTTCGAAGATGCGGGGCTTCGCATTGTCGCGCAAAAGCGCATCCACATGTCGCAGACCCAGGCCGAGAATTTCTATGGCGTGCATCGTGAACGCCCCTTCTTCAAGGATCTGGTGTCCTTCATGACCTCTGGCCCCGTGGTGGTGCAGGTGCTGGAAGGCGAAAACGCGATCGCCCGGAATCGCGAATTGATGGGGGCGACCAACCCCGCCAATGCCGCCCCCGGCACCATCCGCAAGCTGTTTGCCGAGAGCATTGAAGCGAATTCGGTGCATGGCTCTGACAGCCCCGAAAACGCGGCCATCGAGATTGCCTATTTCTTCGCCGGCAGCGAAATCTTCGCCTGATCTGCTGAGACTTCCTGCCCGGCGGTAACCAGACCGTAAGCAGTTCTGGTGTTTACTGCGCCCTCAAGACATTGGGGACGTAGGCATGAGCGAAGGTTTCGGCTTCGAAGGGGATCGGGCGGCGGCGGGGCTGGATATTGCCCATTCGCCAGCTGAACTCCGCCAGGGCATTGCCGAGGCGCTCGCCAATGATGGTGCCGGGCTGCGGCTGGACCTGCAGCCCGTTTGCAGCGCCAATGGCTTGGAAACCGTGGGCTATGAAGCGCTGCTGCGCTGGGTCCACCCTGATCTCGGCCCGATTCTCGCCATGGAAACGGTCAATGCCGCGACCCAGGCCGGGCTGGCGGCGGCGCTGGATGCCTGGGTCTTCAATGAAGCCTGCCGTATCAGGGCGCGTTGGCCGCGTTCCGCCCCCTATATTTCCGTCAACATCACTGCCGAGGCGTTTTTGCGCGGTGATGGCACCGCTTTGATGCGTCGCGCGCTCTATGAAGCGGATACGGACCCGCGCGGCTTGGCGGTGGAATTGCCGGCCAATGCGGTCTCACTCTGGCATGATGCGGCGGCCAATCTGGCGGCCGGGCTGCGCGGGCTTGGGGTTGTTGCGGCGCTTGATGATTTCGGCGTGGCGCGCGGCACCATCCTGGCCTTGCGCGCCATTCCCTTCCCCATGGTGAAGCTACACCCAAGCCTTTGTGCAGGACTGGATGGGGAGCATTTGGCGGCACGCCGGGCTTTGGCGCTGACAGCCGGCCAGATCGAAACCGCCCATGCACTAGGCACCATTGTGGTCGCGAAAAGCGTTGAGACGCTGGCGCAGCTGCGTGCCCTGGAAAAGGCGGGCTGCGATGCCATGCAGGGCTGGCTGCTGGGCCGGCCCGGCAAGGTGCCCAACCTGACGGAATAGTCACACGCAAGGGCTGAGTGTCAGCCCTTCACATCCATTGCCTGCCTCAGCCCGTCACTCACCAGGTTGAAGCAGATGGAGGTGACGAAAATGCACACCCCAGGCAACACCGCAATCCAAGGCTGCACATAAATCGCGGTGCGGAGCGTATTGAGCATCAGCCCCCACTCCGGCTCTGGCGGCTTGGTGCCAAGGCCAAGGAAGGAAAGGCCGGAAGCCAAAATCATCGAAACGCTGATCAGTGATGTCGCATAGACAAAGATCGGCCCCAGCACATTGCCCAGCACATGTACGCGCACAATGGTGAAGCCATTGGCCCCCGAGGCACGCGCAGCATCCACGAAATCCAAATTGCGCACGCCCGTGGTGACGGTTTCCGCCACCCGGATAATGGGCGGGATGAACACCAGCGTCAGCGCAAGGATGGCATTCACGATGCCGGCACCCAAGGCGCCTGAAATCGCCACCGCCAGCAGCACGGATGGGAAGGCATAGAACACATCCGTCACGCGCATGATCGCCATATTGGTCTTGCCGCCAACATAACCCGCCAGCACGCCCAGCACCGTACCGATCACGAAAGCAAGTGCCACCGGCGTAATGCCCATGAACCAGGAAAGCCTGCCGCCATAAAGCAGGCGCGTCAGCATATCGCGCCCCAGCTCATCGGTGCCCAGAATGTAATTCGGCGTGCCGATGGGCCGCAGGCGGCGGATCATGCTGCCCTGATAAGGGTCATGCGGCGCAATCAGTGGCGCGAACACAATCGCGAGCAGCATCAGCAGTAGGACTGCGGCGCAGAAGATCGTCACCGGATCACGCCGCACGCGCTTCCACACGCCGGCCCAATAGCCCGTGGAACGCTCTGGCGCCTGCCGTGCCTGAACGGCGAGTTCGGCTTCCGCTGCGGATGGGGTGGTTGCGCTATCCGCCATGGCGTCAATTCCGCTTGATGCGCGGATCGAGCGCGGTTTGCATCAGATCCACCAAAAGATTGAGGATGACAAAGAACATGGCCAGCACCAGAATGGTGCCTTGCAGCACCGGCAAATCACGCTGGAAGATGGCATTGTTCAGCAACAAGCCCGTGCCGGGCCAGGAAAACACGGTCTCTACCAGAATCGAACCGCCCATCAGATAGCCAAGCTGCAAGCCCATCACCGCTAGCGCGGTCGGCGCGGCATTCTTCACCACATGCAGAAAAACACCACCGCGCGTCAGCCCCTTGCCGCGCAAGGCGGTGACGAATTCCTGATTCATGATCTCGGCCACAATGCCGCGCACGGTGCGCGTCACAATCCCCATGGGAATAACGGAAAGGGTCACCGTCGGCAGGATCAGATGCTTCATATGCTCCCAATCCCATGCCCAATCGGAAGAACCGCCCGGCCCGGCGCCCATGGCCGGCAGCCAGTTCAATTGCACGGAGAAAATCACCACCATCACCATGCCAAGCCAGTAATGCGGCACGGAAACGCCACCCACCGCCAAGGTCACCGCCGCACGATCCAGCCAGGAACCGCGGAAAGTGCCGGCAAGCCCACCCAGGACACAGCCCAGGATAAAACCAAGCAAGGAAGCGCAAATCGCCAACATGAGTGTATTGCCGATGGCGCTTGAAAGATCAGACCAGACGGGGCGCCCAGAGGCGAGCGACCGGCCCAAATCCCCTTGCACCACCTTCATGAGCCAAAGCCCGAATTGCACGGGCAGCGGCTTATCCAACCCGTAATCACGCCGCACCTGTTCCACCACATCGCCCGGCGCATCGGGCGGCACGATGGCGTTGATGGGATCACCGGGCGCGATCTGCACCAGCATGAAACAGACAAACCCGACTGCAAGCGCAATCGGAATGCCATAGGCGATGCGACGGATCAGATAGAAAAACATTGTCTCTCCGGCAATCGCCGGGCGGTCGTTGCCGCCCGGCGATCAGGGGTTACTGGATGAAGGGCAGACGCAGATCCACAAACCAGCTCTGCGGCTGCACATAGCCACGTACACGCGGGCTCATGGCGCGCGGGGACACGTCATGCGCAATCCAGATGAACAGTGCCTCATCCACGCCGGCGGCATGCAGGCGGGCGAGCGCCGCATCTCGCGCGGCGGGTTCAAAGGCATTGCGCGCTTCCGCAATCATCGCGTCAAAGCGCGGATTGTTCCAGAAGCCCCAATTATTGGAGATCGGCGGCGCCATCTTTGAATCCCAGAAGCGCACCATGGCAAAGAAGGGGTCCATGGCGGCGAAGGAAACATTGGTCATATGCGCACCGCGCGCTGAAGGATCGCGGCAACCCTGGCGCCAGGAAGCAAATAATGCGTTCCATTCAAGAACATCGAATTCGACATTCACGCCAACCTGCTTCAGATCCTGCTGCAGGAACTCATTCATCGGCAGCGGCTGCATCTGACCGGAACCAGAGGCAGAAATCTGCACCTTCAGATTCAAGGGACGCTGCGGCCCATATCCGGCTTCGGCCAGCAGCCGACGGGCTTCGGCCTTGTCGGTGCGGATATTGAAGCTCGGATTGCCGAACCAGGGATGGCCGCGCGGCACGGTGCCAACGGGGATGGACATCATGCCGCCCAGAAGCGTGCGCAGCCCTTCACGATCAATGGCAAGATTGAGCGCGCGACGCACGCGCACATCAGTCATGGGCGAGCCTTCGGTAAAGCAGGGCTGCCAGGGCCAGACATGTGGCTGGGCATTGCTGGTGATGACCATGCCGCGCTGACGCAGCTGAGGAATGGTATCGGGTGACGGCGCTTCAATCCAATCCACCTGATTGGACAGCAGCGCTGCCGTGCGCGCATTGGCTTCCGGAATCGGCAGCAGGATCACGCGATCAAGCTTGGCCTTATCTGTCCAATAGGCATCGTTGCGTGCATATTCCACACGTTCACGCGCAACAAATCGGGTCAGGCGGAAGGGCCCGGTGCCAGACGGATCACGCGCAAAGGCAAGCCATGCCGCTTCGGCATTCGCGCTGGTCGCGCGCATCTTGTCCCATTGGGCGGGGCTCGCCATGAAAAGATTGGTCAGGTTGATGGGCAGCAGGCTGTCCGGTTCGGACGTGAACAGGGCAACGGTGTAATCATCAATCTTCTCAGCCCGGCGCAGCGTTGGCATGCGCGTCGCCGTCACACCGACCTGACGCGGATCATAATGCGGCGCTTCGCGATCCAGGATCTTGCGCACATTCCACACCACCGCATCGGCGTTGAAATCCGATCCGTCATGGAATTTCACACCGCGACGCAGGCGAAACACCCAGCGCGTCTTGTCATTGGCATCAACCGCCCATTCGGTCGCAAGACCGGGGATCACCACCGAAGGCTTATCGGCCGAAGACAGGTCCCACATGGTGAGGCTGTCAAACAGCGGAATGCCGGTGAAGCGGTTGCCTTCAAAACCCTGGTCGGGCTGGCCATTGGTCAGCGGTATATCCGCCGCCGTCATGCCGATACGCAGCGTGCCCTGGGCCTGAGCGATAGACGCCCCAAGCACCGGCAGCGCTACCAGGCAGGCGGTCATCAAGAATTTCTTCAATCGCATTGTGTCACTCTCCCTTCGTCGTGTTGGGACAGTTTCGGGGGAAACTGCCGCCTGAATTTACGCGCCACGCCTGCCCCCAGGGCCGAGACCCGGATGCCAGGCCAATATCCGGAGGCAGCAAAGCCTGTGCCACCCCCCAGCCTTGGTCTGGCGGTCAGGGATATTCATCCCTGCCTTTTTTGTCGGCAACACTGCCTGACCATGGGGCGCCGCGCGGGAAGGCGCAATAGGGTGCGGGCGTATGGCGCCACACCCTTGCCAGCCCTGCCGACAAAGCGGCAGAAGCGCTGCATGCGAATTCTGCTTTTGAACGGCAATACCGACCCCGCCATCACCACCCTGATCGCTGCCCGCGCCAAGGAGGCTCTGCCCCGGCTTGGCCTGCCCACCTGCGATCTGGTGCCGGCCACTGCCCCTTTCGGCGCGCGCTACATCGCGACGCGCGCCGCAGTCGCCATTGCCGGCCACGCGGTGCTCTCCGGCCTTGCCGAGCATATCGGCGCGGACAATCCACAGGGGTTTGATGCCGCCATCATCGCCTGCTTCGGCGAACCCGCCATTGAAGCCGCGCGGGAATTGCTGCCTGTTCCGGTGATTGGTATGGCAGAAGCCTCCATCACGCTCGCATTGGAACAGGCGCCGCGCATTGCGCTGCTGACGGGTGGGGCCGCCTGGGTGCCGATGCTGGAAGAATTCGCGCTGATCCGCGGCCATGGGCCGGATCGCGTTCAGGTGCGCTCCGTACCGCCCACCGGCGACATGATCGCGCGCGAGCCCGAAAAATCGCTTGGCCTGATCGCGGAAGAAGCGCGGCAGGCCGTGGCGGCGGGTGCGGGCGTTGTGGTGCTGGGCGGGGCCGGGCTGGTGGGCCTGGCGCCGAAGCTCGCGGCCCTGCTGCCGGTGCCGGTGCTGGATAGCCTGGATTGCGCGCTGGTCATGGCCTGCCGGGGCGGTCGGGCGCCGGCCCACGTGGCGCAGGCGCCGCAAATCGGGCTGGGACCGCACCTTGCCCGCCTACTGGCCGGAGAAAACGCAAAATCTAAGTAAGTACTACTTACCTTTTTTTGCGCCCCAGGCTAATCTCACGCAAGAAATCAAAACCCCGAGGATACGCAGCAATGGCTTCCTTCCCGATCACCCGCACCACTACCCCCAAGGTGAAGCCCGCCGATGATGAATTGGCCTTCGGCAAGGTGCTGACCGATCACATGTTCCTGATGGATTATCAGGAAGGAAAGGGCTGGCATTCGCCGCGGATCGTGCCCTATGGGCCGCTTAGCCTTGATCCCGCTACATCTGTGCTGCATTACGGTCAGGCAATTTTTGATGGCCTGAAGGCGTTTCGCGGCGATGATGATCAGATCCGCCTATTCCGCCCCGATCGCCATGCGGAACGCTTCAATCGCTCTGGCCAGATCATGTGCATGCCGGAATTGCCGGTGGATATCATTCGCGAAAGTTTTGATGCGCTGGTTGGGCTTGAACATGAATGGGTGCCGCGCAAGCCCGGCACGGCGCTTTATCTGCGTCCCACTATTATCGCGACCGATGTGATGCTGGGCGTGCATCCGGCGCATAATTACCTGTATTTTCTGATCCTCTCGCCCGTTGGCACCTATTACAAGGAAGGCGTGAAGCCGGTGAAAATCCTGGCGTCAGACACGCATGTCCGCGCCGTGAAGGGTGGTACCGGGGAAGCCAAGACCGCCGGCAATTACGCCGCGAGCCTGGCTGGTCAGCGCGATGCCGCGAAGGCCGGCTATTCGCAGGTGCTTTATCTGGATGGCGTCAATCGCAAATACCTCGATGAGGTTGGCACCATGAACATCATGCTGCGCATCGGGGATGAGGTGATCACACCGCCACTCACGGGCACTATCCTGGATGGCGTAACCCGCGCGAGCACCATGCAATTGATGCGCGATTGGGGGCTGAAGGTCACCGAACGCCAGATCGCGATTGAGGAAGTCATGGCCGCCGGTCGTGACGGCACGCTCAAGGAAATGTGGGGCACGGGGACGGCGGCAGTGGTCTCACCGGTCGGGACGCTCGGCTATAAGGGCGAGGATGTACTGATCAATGGTGGTGAGATCGGTGATGTCACGCGCCGGCTTTATGATGCGATCACCGGCCTGCAATATGGCCGCAGCAATGACCCGCATGGCTGGACCAGCATTGTGCGCAAGGGCTGAAGTAGCCCTTCATTCCCCTTTCTTCGCGCCGTCGGTGATGGCGCGCAGCTTCGCTTTTTCTAAGGCCAGCCGCGCGCGTTCCGCCTTGGTCTGCCCGTATGTGGCGCGGTTTTCGGCAGCCTTGGCTTTGGCGGCATCGCGCGCCTTAGCCTTTCGGGCGCGCTTCAGGTTGACGATTTCAGCCATGCCATCAGGATAAGCCCATCTCACCAAGAAGGAAAACGCCCATGCCCATGATCTCTCTCACCGCCGCCGATGGTTTTCGCCTGCAAGCCTATCGAACCGGCCCGCAGGATGCCGCGCGCGCCCTGGTGGTGACGCAGGAAATCTTTGGCGTGAACCGCCATATCCGCAAGCTGTGCGATGATTTCGCGGCAGCTGGTTACGCGGTCATCGCGCCGCAGCTTTTTGACCGTGCCGAGCGTAATATGGAGCTTGGCTATGACGCTGCCGATCTGGCGCGCGGGCGCGAATTGCGTGGCAAGATTGATGCGGGCAAGACGGTGCTTGATATCCTGGCCGCCGCCGCTGCTCTGCCCCGCCAGGCCAAGCGCGGCATTGTCGGCTATTGCTGGGGCGGCACGGTCGCCTGGCATGGTGCGACGCGCACCAGCGCCTTTTCGGCCTCGGTCGGCTGGTATGGCGGCGGGATTGCAGCGGCGAAGGATGAGGTGCCGAATTGCCCCACGCAACTGCATTTCGGCGAAACCGATGCGTCAATCCCCATGACCGACGTGGACGCGATCCGCGCCGCGCGCAAGGAAGTGGAAATCTTCGTCTATATGGGCGCCGGCCACGGCTTTGGCTGTGATGAGCGCGGGTCTTATGTCGCGAAGGATGCCGCACTCGCCCAGGAACGCACGCTGGCGTTTTTTACCAAGCATCTCGGCTGAAAATAGGCGCGCGGGGGCTGCCCCCGCGCCCACCAGATCACGCCTTCTTGTCGGTGGAGAGGTTCTTCACCTCCTCCATCGCTTCGGAAAAGCGCTTATGCAGGACTGAAAGCGCTTCACCGCTGGATTTCTGGATCAGATCGGCCAATTCCTGCATCTGCCCAACGGCGCGTTCATAAGCGGCCTTGGCCATTTCGGCGCGCTTTGTCGCCTGTTCCTGCATATCGCCCGGGCTTGCCATGCTGCGCATCGCGTCCTGCATTTCCGCGACCGATTGCTGGACAATTTCCATATGCCGCTCGGCAACCGCGCGCGCCCCTTCCAGCGCGACCTTATTGGCCGCCGTGATGGCTTCCAGATTCTTCTGCTGCGCCTTGGCGAGTTCTGTCATATCCGGCATGGCGGGCATGCGAAACTCGGCCATGATTTTGGTGATGTCGAGGTTGGGCTTGAAGCTGAAGGGATCGGACATGAGGGGTCTCCGGGGGTGAAACCCCAGTATAGACCGCCTGCGCGGAAGGTCACGAAGTTTCGGCGGCTTCCCCGGCCGGTGGCGGCGTGGCCTCGCCCCGCAATAGCTCAAGCGGGCGGGCGATGCGTTCTGCCCGATCCAGCGCTGCATCCAAGGCCGCCATGGTGCTGCCCATATCGGGGCTGTCATCGCGCGCCCAGGCGCGGATGGTGGCAAGCCAAACACCGGTCAGGCCCAAAGCCAGCACCCTTGCCTCGCAGCTTTTCGCCTCAACCTCCGCCGCTTCCAGCATCCAGCGCATGGCAATGCCGATATGGGGCGCGAGTGCCAGCGCCAGCGCAGGATCGCGGCGCATATCTTCGAACAGGCGGAGAATACCCTCCCGGTGCGGCTGCATGGCATCCAGCCGGCGCATCAGCACATCAAAAATCCTATCGCGCGCAGACCCGCCCTGGCCTGGAATAGTGCCGGCCAGCACGGCCTGATCCATCAGGCGGCCATGGAGCAGCAAAAGATCAAG
This sequence comes from Roseomonas sp., assembly GCA_020249465.1. GTDB lineage: Bacteria > Pseudomonadota > Alphaproteobacteria > Acetobacterales > Acetobacteraceae > Neoroseomonas. The sequence continues at coordinate 17,351 of JADCFP010000019.1, forward strand.
CCGGGTCGGGAAGCGTTCGCGCAGGCTGGCGGCTTCCACGCCCGCCTCAGAGGCAAGCCGGCGCATCGTCAGCCCAGGCCAACCATGCGCGGCAATCATGCGCCAGAGTGCGGCGATAAGACTTTCATCATGAGAACGCTGGGACATGGCGGGAAGATAAGCCAAGAAGGCTATAACGCGCCAGAGGAAGATCAAGGGATGCCTGCCAGTGTCGCGGGCAAGCGCTCATTAGCCTCGACCTGCACTTGCTTCCTCTGCACCCACAACAGGCTATTGAACCAGGTCAAAGCGCGCCAAAAGCACGGAAGGCCGCGAGAAGGCTGGCCTCTGATTTCGCGGGCGCATAGGCGGCAGCCGTTTCGCGGCCGGCGGCGATCATGGAGGCTATCAAGGGATCGTTCTGGCGCAGCCCCTCCAAAACCTCAGCGAGGGCATCAATCACGCCTTCCAGCTCATCATGGCCGAACCAGCGGCCATTGGCGGCATTGGCGTAGTCGAGCCCGCCCCAGCCATGATAACCGACAACAGCGCAACCTGATGCCATGGCTTCAATTGGGGTCAGACCAAAGGATTCCCGATGGGATAAGCTGAGGAAAACGGCGCTACCAGCCATCGTCTCGGCGACGGCGTTTTCGGGCATGTTTTCAATACGCGCCACCGGGATGGAGGCAAACTGCGGGTACAAATGCCTGAAGCCGGCGATGATTACCTCATATTCGGATGGCAGTTTGCGCGGAACGGTGCAGATGCGTAGCCGTTTTACGCCAGGGCAGAAGATCGCGCCATTGACCGACACCTGGACAAGATGGGTGGAAGCCGAACCGCTCACGCGCCGGACAAGCCTTGCGCTGCCAGCACCCACGGTCATGACACCATCCCAGACAAAAGACGCTGGATCAGCAAAACGCTTCCTCAGGTAATGAAAGGGATTTTGACAGAAAAGAATACGCCTTGGCGTGACACCTTCCAGTAATTCCAGCGCCGCAGAAGCCGGGACATCTTCGGGCAATACCACGAGGTCATTCGCACCAAGTGGCGGACGATCATGGCAATGCGGCGCGTCGGATTCGAACCAGGTGGGGCGCCCGTGGCGCTGCCAGACGACCGCATCCACCCCATGGCGCGCCAGCATGCAGGCGGCCTGGTAGATCATCTTCTGACCGCCAGAAACCACATTGCTGCGAAACGGGAGCGCGAAAACAACACGCGGCATGCCGAAAGAACCTTTGCCAAAATAAGCAAGCAACATTCCAAAGACTGGTCGGTTTTGCGGCGATGCGCCAGACCTTTCGCGGGCGCGGCTGCCCGGCGCTACCCCGCCAATTCGCGCGCGCGATCAGTCGCGGCCTGGATCGCCCGCGACATCGCCTTGGGCCAGGCATCCGGTTCCATCAAGACCGCGAGTGCACGTTCCGTGGTCCCCTTGGGGCTGGTCACGGCGCGGCGCAGATCCGCTGCATCCTGTTCACTGGCACCAAGCAGAGCGCCAGACCCCGCCACCGTCGCGCGCGCCATGCGCCGCGCCAGGTCGCGCGGCAGGCCCTGCTCCACGGCGGCGGCTTCCAATACCTCGGCCAGCAGAAACACATAGGCCGGGCCGCCGCCCGAGACTGCGGTGACGGGATTGATCTGATCTTCCTGCTCCACCCAGGCCACTTCGCCGATGGCGGCGAGCAAAGCATCGGCCAGCACATGTTGCGCAGGCGTCACCCCCGGCCCGGCAAAGGCCGCCGTGAAACCTTGGCGGATGGCCGCTGGCGTATTCGGCATGGCGCGCACGACTGCGGTGTTGTCACCAAGCGTCGCCTGCATGGAAGCAATGGACCGCCCGGCCATGATGGAAAGAAACAAGGCACCCTGCCCGGCAAAGCGCGCATAGGCCGGCAGGCTTGCCGGGGCTTCCTGCGGCTTGATCGCGGCCACCACGGCGGCGGGGCGGAAATCGGCTGGGATCGCCCCGGCATCCGCCACCACGCGCACCCAGCCTGCGAAGGCGGCAACTGCCGGCGCATGGGGTTCCACCACCACGGCATCAGACAAACCTTGTTCCAGCCAGCCGGACAGCATCGCGCCGCCCATCTTGCCGCAGCCAATCAGAAGGATCGGGGGTAGTTTTTCGCTCATGCCCCCAGATTGCCCATGAAATCAGGCGCGGGCAATCACCCCCGCGCCGATACCCCTACGCTTCGCCCACGCAATCCAGCATGGCGGCCGCCAGCGCATCGGCCGGGCTTTTCCCGCCCCAGAGCACGAATTGGAAAGCCGGGAAAAAGCGCTCGCACTCCGTCAGCGCAATATCCACCATGTCTTCCAGGCTTTCAGCGGAGGCGCCCTGCGCCCCGCGCAGCAGCACTGAATGGCGGAACACTGGTACGCCTTCTTCCGATTCAATGCCGAAATGCCCGATCCACAGCCGATCATTGGCCAGCGCCAGCAATTCATACAGCTTTTCCCGCCGCGCCGCCGGCACTTTCAGGTCAAAGGCGCAGGTGAAGGCCATGGCGCTCATCTCGGACGACCAGGAGAAATGCAGCCCGTAATCGCACCATTTCCCCGGTGCCTCGGCGGCCATTTCCTCATCGGAGCGGCGTTCAAACACCCATTCATTGCCTGAGATGATCTGTTCCAGCACGTCCAAGGGATTGATAACGCGATCAATTTCAGTGTGTAATGAGGCTGACATCGGAAATTCCCCCTTTCCGATCAGCCAGCCTGCACCCCAACATCTGGTGTGCGAATCGGGCCGGCGACCACAAGGGGGAGATTACGCAGGTGCGGAATCCCACTGCAAGGGCGAACAGGTTACAATCCTGTCTTCACGTATTGGATGAGGATTTGCCGCCCGATTTCGGCATATGACGCGCTTCTAGCGCTGCGACCCGCGCGGCCAGGTCCTCGGCTTGTTCCCGGGCGCGACGCGCCACATCCATGGCAGCGTCCAGTTCTTCCCGCCGGACCAGATCAAACCGCCGGACCACAGCTTCGACCTGCGCTTTGGCAACGGCTTCAATCTCCGCGCGGATGCCGGTCAGCACCGAAAAGGCACCGCCCGCCATGCCGGCCAAATCATCCATCATGCGCCCGCGCCCGCTACCCTGATCCTTCATCGCCTTGTCCTTTCGGCCCTTGCTTGCCGGTCTATCCACCCACGGCCTATACGCTTGAGACCGTTCGCTCAAGGCCGAGGTTGCAAAGACCGCCCATGCATATTGTCACCGGCGGGGCCGGTTTCATCGGCTCCAACCTGGTTGCAGCACTTTGCGCCCGCGGGGCGGAGGTGATGGTCGTGGACCGCCTGCGCCAGGGGGTGAAGTGGCGCAACCTGGCCAAGCACCCGATTGCCGGCGTGATCCCGCCTGAGGGGCTGTGGGATTTCCTGACCTCCGGCGCGCCGGTCGAAGCCGTGTTCCATATGGGCGCGATCAGCGCCACCACGGAAACTGATGGCGATCTGGTGGCTTCGGTGAATATCGCCCTGTCGCAACGCCTGTGGGATTGGTGTGCCAAACGCGGCGTGCCCTTTATCTACGCTTCTTCCGCCGCGACCTATGGCGATGGAAAGCTTGGCTTTGACGATGACGCATCCGAAGCGGCTTTGGCGAAGCTGCGTCCCTTGAATCTTTATGGCTGGTCGAAGCTCGCTTTCGATCGGCGCGTGGCGCAGATGCTGACGCGCGGGCAGGCGCGGCCACCGCAATGGGCCGGCTTGCGCTTCTTCAATGTCTATGGCCCGAATGAACACCATAAGGGCCGCATGGCGAGTGTGGTTTTGCATAAATTCCGCCAGATCATGGCTGGGGAAGCGGCGACACTTTTCGCCTCTGACCGCGAAGCTGTTGCGGATGGCGAACAGCAGCGCGATTTCGTGCATGTAGATGATTGTGTGGCGGCGATGCTTTGGCTGCATGACAATCCTGGCACTTCCGGCCTGTTCAATATCGGCAGCGGCCAGGCGCGGAGCTTTCTTGACCTGGCGCGCGCCATTTACGCGGCTTTGGACCGTGCGCCTGATATCCGCTTTGTGCCGATGCCGGATGATCTGAAGGGCGGCTACCAGTATTTCACCGAAGCGCGCATGGAACGCCTGCGCGCGGCTGGCTTTCGCAAGAACCCAATCACGCTGGAAGCCGGTGTTTCATCCTATGTGCGTGATGTGCTGCTACGGGCCGAGGATCCTTTCGCCTGATGTTCTTCGCCATGCCCTTTCCGATGATTGATCCGGTGCTGGTGCAGATCGGCCCCTTCGCCATTCGCTGGTATGCGCTCGCCTATATCGTCGGGATCGTGCTGGGCTGGCGGCTCGCGCGGCGGCTGGTGGTGCTGGGTCCGAAAGTGGCGACGCCCGAACAGGTGGATGATTTCGTCACCTGGGTGACACTCGGCATTATTCTGGGTGGGCGTTTTGGTTATGTGATTTTCTATCGCCCCGATATTTTCCTGCGGGCGCCTTGGGAGATCCTCTATTTGTGGCAGGGCGGCATGTCCTTCCATGGCGGGGCGCTTGGGGTGATTCTGGCGCTCTATTTCTTCACGCGGCGCCAGGGACTGGATTGGGTAGCGTTTTCGGATCGCGTGGTTTGCGTGGTGCCGATTGGGATTTTCCTGGGGCGGCTTGCGAATTTCATCAATGGCGAGCTTTGGGGCCGCGTGAGTGACGTGCCCTGGGCCATGGTTTTTCCCGGCGCAGGGCCTGATCCGCGCCACCCTTCGCAGCTTTACCAAGCGGGGCTTGAGGGTTTGTGCCTGTTCATCCTGCTGATGCTGCTGGTCTCCCGCCCATCCATCCGCGCCCGTGTTGGCGTGCTTTCAGGCGTATTTCTGGCCGGTTATGGCGTGGCGCGGTTTACCGGCGAGTTTTTCCGCCAGCCCGACGCGCATTTGGGGTTTCTGTTCGCCGGCGCGACCATGGGGCAATTGCTGTCACTGCCGATGGTTGCGGTCGGGGTTTGGTTGGTGGCGCGCGGCATGCGGCGCGACGCTTGATTTCGGGAGATCAACGCGCATCCTATGGCCTCGGATGAAAAGGCCGGGCAAGATGTTATGATGTTGTCGGCTGTTAAGACATACCTCGACCATCACCGACTGGAACCCTGATGCAAGACAATACTCGCCTGACCGGCAAGGTCGCGATCGTCACTGGCGCCGGCTCTCGAAACCCTGGTGCGGGCGCAACCAATATCGGCAATGGACGCGCCATTGCGGTACTGATGGCAGCACGCGGCGCCAAGGTACTGCTTTTGGATGTGGACCGTGCGGCCTTGGAAGAAACTGCGCGCTTGATCGCGGAAGAAGGCGGGGTTTGTGCCATTGCGGAGGCGGATGTCTCAAAGGCTGATGAGTGCGCGGCAGCGGTGGCGGACGCCGCCCGACTTTGGGGGCGCGTGGATATCCTTGTGAATAATGTCGGCATCAGCGGCCCCGCCGGCAATGCGGAGGGCGTTGATCCCGAAGCCTGGGATTATGCCATGCAGGTCAATGTGAAATCCGTGATGCTCATGGCGAAATATGCCGTGCCGGAGATGCGGAAATCGGGCGGCGGGGCGATTGTGAATCTGTCTTCGGTTGCCGGGCTGCGCGCTGGGCATCCGGGCTTGCTCTACGCCACGACCAAGGGTGCCATTGTGCAAATGACGCGGGCCATGGCCGGGCATCACGGGGTGGATAACATCCGCGTCAATGCGGTGGCACCTGGCTATGTTTATACGCCCATGGTTGCATCGCGCGGCATGACGGAAGAACTACGCCAGCAGCGCGCGCAATCGGGCATGTTGAAGTTTGAAGGCAGCGCCTGGGATGTTGCGGAGGCTGCCTGTTTTCTGGCCTCGCCAGCCGCGCGCTGGATCACGGGTCAGACGCTGCCGGTGGATGCCGGGCGTTCGGCGGGCAATGCGGCAGGTGCTTCGCCGAAGCCGGCTGGGGCGCTGCGTTAGGGAGCGGGAATAACCAAGGCCGGCACGGCAAGCCCTCCGGCCCGGCCCAGGATGCCCTTGCTCTGCACGCCAATGATCGCAAAGCCACCATCGGCGCTACGCAGCAACAAGGGACCACCTGAAGACCCCATCGTGCCGGCGCAATCATGCGCGAGCATCACGCCTTCCCTTTCAATCCGGCGCAGCCCCAGATAGCGACAGGCTGGGTCCACCAGCAGCGCACCGGGCGCATCACGCTGAAAGCCAGGCAGGGAAAGGATACTGCGTTCTGGCGGCGTTTCGCGCAGCAGGGGCAAGACGCGCCCCGCGCCAATCGGCGCATTCAGCGACACCAGCGCCCAATCGGATGCCCAGGGTGCTTCGCGGGCAGGATCAAAGCCCGCACCGACACGCAGCGCCACACCGCGTGCCTCTGCACCGCCGATTGAAACACGAATCCGCGCTGCGGGCAGCAAACCGGTTCCGGCTTCATCCTTCAGGCAATGCGCCGCAGTCAGTACCACCGCAGGGGCCACCATGGCGCCTGTGCAAAGCCCCGCACCTTCGGCTTCAATCAGGGCCACCGCATGCCAGGGCGGATGCGCTGCCGGCACCGGCAGGCGCGGATCGGGCCCAGCATTCATCCCCGCGACCTGTGCCAAACCTGGACTGGCCAGGCCCAGCAGCAGCGCGATGATCAAGCGCATGAAGCGAGCATATGCTCCACAAAGGCCGGCACGATCTGCGTGGCGGGGCCGTGCTGCGCCTCATGGAACAAAGCCGTGCCTTCGGTTTCTTCCAGATTCAGTTCCACACAGCGCGCCTGCCGCCGCACTGCCTGCACGAAGCCGGCAGCGGGATAGACCTGGCCAGAAGTGCCAATGGCAACAAAGACACCGCAAGCATCCAAGGCGGCTTCGATCCTTTCCATCTCAAGCGGGATTTCGCCGAACCAGACCACATGCGGCCGGAGCCGCCCTGCTGCGCCACAAGCGGGGCAGGCGGCATCTGCGGTGATGTCATCCTCCCAAACAGTCACAGCACCACAGGCCAGGCAGCGCGCCTTCTGCAATTCTCCGTGCATGGCAATCACATTGCACGATCCCGCGCGCGCATGCAGGCCATCGATGTTTTGCGTGACCAGCGTGACGGGCGCGGGCCAATTGGCTTCCAAGCGCGCCAGCGCATGATGGGCGGCATTGGGTTGGATGGCAGGGTCGCGCAGTTGCGCGCGCCGCGCATTATAAAAACCCTGCACAAGATCAGGATTGCGCGCGAAGGCTTGCGGCGTTGCCACATCCTCGATCCGGTGGCGCGCCCAAATGCCATCGGCATCGCGAAATGTGGCCAAGCCGGATTCACGGGAAATTCCCGCGCCGGTCAGAATCACAATGGGTGGCGCCATCAGCTTGTGGGCGGCGCCGGCGGCGTGCAGCTGCGTGGTGGGCGCGGAAAGGTCTGGTCCGGCTGCGGCGGCGCCGGGCCTTCGCTTTGCTGAGGCGCCGAGATCACCGGCGCTTCAAGGCAGGGACCAAATGCAAGCAGGGCGAGCATGATCAGCATGGCAGCCTCCTCGCGCAACTTCAGCACAAGGGCCGGCCCCTCCGCAATGCGGGGCTTGCGGCGCGGCGCAGCCTCGGGGAGTGTATCGCCAGAAGCAGCGGGGAAACAGCGCGTGGCCGGAGCGCATCAGGGCAGTATCGAGTCGCGCTATTCCTGGGTTGTCGCCATCACGGCGGTGACCATGCTCTCACTCGCTGCCGGTGGCCCGATCACGGTGGTGGTGGGGCTCGTGCAAATTGCCGAGGATTTCGGCAGCGGGCGGTCCCTGCCATCGCTTGCCAATTCGCTCGCCTATTTCGGTACCGCTATTGGCGGCATGGTCTGCGGCGTGATGGTGGCGCGCTTCGGCCAAAGGCTGGTCGCGATGATTGGCGGCATTGCGGTCGCACTTGGCCTGATGCTGGCGTCCTTTGGCGAGAGTTGGGCGCTGCTGGTCGGGCTTGGGCTTGGTGTTGGGCTATTTGGCAATGGCGCCTTGTTCCCGCCGATGTTGGCTTATGTCTCGCTCTGGTTCGATCGGCGCCGAGGCACGGCTTTGGCGCTGGTGGCTTCCGGGCAATATGTTGCGGGCTTCCTGTGGCCGCCGATTTTTGAGCGCGCCATTGCAACCCTTGGCTGGCAGCGCACCATGTTCGGCTATGGGATTTTGGTCGCCGCAATCGCGGTGCCCTTGGCGGCGCTAGTGCTGCGCCCACCACCGGCGCAACCCACCACCGGCAATTTCGCTGAGAAAATCCAGCCAGGTGCACGTGTGCTTGGCATGAATGGCAATCTGGCTTTTTTCCTCTTGGCTTTCTGTTCCTTCCTGTGCTGCATCCCCATGGCCATGCCGGCGGCGCATCTTGTCGCGTTTTGTGGTGATCTTGGCATTTCCGCATCCCGCGGCGCGCTCATGCTTTCCGTGCTGACCTTCGCCGCCTTCATGGCGCGGCAATTCTGGGGCTGGCTTTCAGACAAGATTGGCGGGTTATGGACGATTGTCTTTGGCTCGCTCGCGCAAATCCTGGGCATGCTGGGCTTTCTGGCGACGCAGGATGAGGCCGGCTTGTTCTTCGTGGCCGCCGCTTATGGGCTTGGCTTCAGTGGCATCATCCCTGCCTATGTGCTGACGCTCCGCGCCTTGTTTCCAGCATCGGAAGCACATTGGCGCGTGCCGACGCTACTGTTCCTGAGCCTTTCCGGCATGGCGGCCGGCGCCTGGCTTGCTGGATATATCTATGACTGGCTTGGCTTCTATGCTGCCGCCTGGTGGGCCGGCATTGGCTTCAACCTGGTGCAATTCGCGTTGATTGTCTTCCTGCTGCTACGCTGGCGGCGGGGCGTGGCGGCGGGATGATGAAGGTGTTGTGGCGGCACGTCACCATGAAAACGCTTTTGCCGAGACGTTTTTCATTACCATGTCTGACGCCAAAGACCTTCTCTTCTTTGAACGCCAAGCCGCCTAAACGCGGCGTATGACCACATTGAACCAGACCATGGATAGGCTGCTGCGCCGCGCGATGGGCCGGTGGTGCAGGCGGGACCCTTCGTCCGCATGCAGCTTGGCCAGCATAGCACCGAAGGCTGCCACGCGCCCAAGCTGCTCGGCTGTTGCGAATAGGCGCTGCACCCGCATTTCGAGCGCTTCATTGCGCGCGGTTTCGACGCAGTGCTGAATATCGGCTGTGCCGAGGGCCATTACGCCATTGGCCTGGCGCGACGCATGCCGGGCACGAAAATCTTCGCCCATGATCTGAATGAGGATGCACAAAAAACCTGCCGCAGCATGGCACAACTCAACGGCGTTTGCGGCCGCACCATGATTGACGGGCTATTCTCCGGCGGGGACTTCGAACGCTTCGCAGCCCTTGATACGCTTGTCATGGCAGACATTGAAGGCGCGGAAGAGGCGTTACTCGGTCCGGAACGCGGCACGACAGAAACCCTCACCGCGCGCTTCCAGCCGACGGACCACGTTACCAGATCGGATCAGCTTTTGCCGATATGGGAGTGGCGCATGGCGCCAACGCCCTGGCTGGTGCTGGAGCCGTTTAATAGCTGATAGGTCGCTGGTTCAGTGAACCAACGCCACCCCCATCCCATGCTGGAAAATCGCCGCCGCGCCAAGCGCGTAATCCGGTGCGGCGCCGATTTGTGTGCCGTCTGCCGCATGGATCGCAATTGCGCGCTGATTATTCACCGTAACGGGCCGCATATAGGCAATGCGGTTGGTGCCGTAGCGCGCCCAATCAAGCGGCGAGAGCTTCCGCAAATCCTCGGCCGTCAGGATGATTTCCTGTTCGGCTTCGGTTTCGTTTTCAAAATCTTCCTGGTCACTCATGGTCTTGTCCTTTGGCGCGTCCTGATGAACCGCGCGTCAATGCCGTCCTGAATTAGGCCCGGCGGTTTCGGGCGTTCAGCCCCGTGCAGGGCGCCCTTCCACAATGGTGGCGGCGCCATTTGTTTTGGTGTCAATCCGGATGGTCTTGACGCGCACCTCAGGCAGGGGCCGCTTCAATTCCACATGCAAAAGGCCGTTATCCAACCACGCCCCTTCCACATCTATGCCTTCCGCAAGCACAAAGGCGCGTTGGAATTGGCGGGCGGCGATGCCGCGATGCAGGAAAATCCGGCCTTCCGAATCATCCTTCTGCCTGCCCCGGATGACCAATTGATTGTCTTCCTGCGTGATCTGCAGATCATCCATCGAAAACCCAGCCACCGCCAGCGTAATGCGCAGCCGATTGTCACCGATCTGTTCGATGTTGTAGGGCGGGTAGCCATCGGCATTCTTGCTCACACGGTCGAGCATCTGTTCCAGATGATCGAAGCCAAGAAACAAGGGCGAGCCGAAAAGCGAAGGTCTGGTCACGTAATATGGCCTCCTCATCTGAGAGCGAAGCATGTTGCCGGGCCCGAAGCGCCCTGCTGGACCCCTATTTTGGCGCGCGGCTTTGGCGTTGCAAGGGGGGGCGCGCGGGGCTACATGCCTGCGCCTGCCATGACCGAAAACGCACCCCTGCCCATCCTGTTTGTGCCTGACAAAAGGCTCCGCCTGAAGGCGCGCCCGATTGGCGATGCCGATGGGGACATGGTGCGCGCGCTCGCGCCCAAAATGCTCGCCACTATGTATGCGGCGCCGGGCATTGGCCTGGCTGCGCCGCAAATTGGTGAGGGGCTCCGCCTGGTCGTGCTGGATATCCAGCCCAAGGAAAAGCCTGATCCGATGGTACTGGTGAACCCGGAAATCATCGCCGAAAGCCATGAGGCCGCAACGCGCGAAGAAGGCTGCCTATCGCTCCCCGGCCAATATGCCGATGTGACGCGCCCCGCCCGCGTGAAGGTGCGCTATCTGGACCTGACAGGTGCAAAGCGGGAGATCGAAGGCGACGGCCTGCTTTCCGCCTGTCTGCAACATGAAATTGACCATCTGGACGGCGTTTTGTTCGTGGACCACCTTTCTGCGCTCAAGCGCAATATGATCCTGCGGAAGCTCGCCAAGGATCTGAAATCCCAGCAGCGCGGGTGAGCAGCCCCGCGCACCCTTTGCGCCTGGCTTTCATGGGCAGCCCGGATTTCGCGGTGCCGGCGTTGCGCGCTTTGCATGATGCGGGGCATCACATTGCCACGGTGTATTGCCAGCCGCCCAAACCCGCCGGGCGCGGGCAGAAGGAAACCCCCTGCCCGGTGCATCGTGCGGCCTTGGAACTGGGCCTGCCCGTGCGCCACCCCGCGCGGCTGAAGCGCGATGAGGCGGAACACGCTGCCTTCGCAGCGCTTGATCTGGATGTCGCGGTGGTCGCGGCCTATGGGCTGATTTTGCCGAAGGCCATGCTGGATGCACCGCGGCGCGGTTGCCTGAATATCCATGCCTCCCTGCTGCCGCGCTGGCGGGGGGCGGGGCCGATCCAGGCGGCGATTTTGGCGGGCGATACCGAGACCGGCATCACCATCATGCGCATGGAAGAAGGGCTGGATACGGGGCCAATGCTGCTGGCGGAAGCGGTGCCGATCACGCCTGCCACCACCACGCCCGCATTGCATGATGCGCTGGCTGCGCTTGGCGCCCGGTTGATCCTGCGCGCACTGGCGGAAAACCCCGCCGCCACGCCTCAGCCGGCAGAGGGCGTCACCTATGCCCCCAAACTGGTGAAGGAAGATGGCCGCCTGGATTGGGCGCAACCGGCCGAGGTGCTGGAACGGCGCATCCGCGCGCTCAACCCCTGGCCAGGCACCTTCTTCATGCTGAAGGGGGAAGCCATCCGGGTTTCCGCCGCCGCGCTTGAAGCGGGCGAGGGCACCCCCGGTGAGGCCCTGGATGATGCCGGGCTGATTGCCTGCGGGCAGGGGGCGCTCCGCCTGCAGCGCCTGCAACGCCCTGGCCGCGCCGCCATGCCGGCCGAAGCGTTTTTGCGCGGCCTGCCCATCCCCGCCGGCACGCGCCTGGAATGACGCCATGCCCCGCTATGCCTTGAGGCTGGAATATGATGGCGCGCCCTTTTGCGGCTGGCAGCGCCAGGATGGCCTGCTTTCCATCCAAATGGTGCTGGAAGACGCCGCCGCGCATTTGAATGGCGGAGAGGTGCCGCTGGTCACCGCCGCCGGGCGCACCGATGCCGGCGTGCATGCCGAAGCCCAAGTGGCGCATCTTGATCTGCCGGCTGACTTGCCGCCTGAGCGGGTGCGAGAGGCGCTGAATTTCCACACCCGCCCGCACCCCGTGGCGATAACGGGTGCGGCGGTGGTGGATGACGCATGGTCGGCTCGGTTTTCTGCCATTGGCCGCGCTTATCGCTACCGCATTTTGAACCGACCAGCGCGCCCGGCGCTGGATTGGGGCCGCGTGTGGCATGTGAAAAAACGCCTGGACGCGGCAGCGATGCATGAGGCCGCGCAAGGGCTTTTGGGCCGGCATGATTTTTCCGCCTATCGCGCGGCGTCCTGTCAGGCCAAATCCCCCTTGCGCACGCTCGATCGGCTGGATGTGACGCGCCTGGGTGATGAGATTGAAATCATCGCCGAGGCACGGAGTTTTTTGCACCACCAGGTGCGCAATATGGTTGGCACTTTGGTGGAGGTCGGCTTTGGCCGCCGCCCGGCCTCCTGGCCGCGTGCGGTGTTGTTGGGTGCGGACCGCGCCAAGGCCGGGCAGACCGCGCCGCCGGCGGGGTTGGTGCTGACAGGGGTGCGATACCCGGAAGCAGTGGGGTGGGGGTAGGGATTTCTTTGAACCGACAGTGGCCTTGTACGGCTTCTTTTTCCGAAAAGAATTGATGAATCATTTCGTATTACGCGTGCCCGCGCACGAGAATTCTGTGCTTCATGGAACGGAATAGCATGGTGTTTCGCATGGCAGCATCCGACGCCCCACATAATGAAAGAAGATCACGGTCCAAACCCCACAGAGCGGGCGGCGTGAACACATGTGAACGCAACACGCTCTGGCTGGAACAATCAAAGGCGAAACCCCACAAAAGGACGATTGACCGTCCGAACGGGCCCGCTCATAGTTCCTGAAAAGGAGAGGAGAAGGCCAATGAAACCCACAATCAACCGCCGGAGCATGCTGAAGGCAACTGCGGCATCCACACCGTTTCTTGCGGCTCCAGGATTGCTCAAGGCGCAATCCACATCAAGGCCCGTGCAATTGGGCCTGGTCAGCGATATGGGCGGCCCGTTTCGTGATGTGGGCGGCCCCGGCCAACGGGTCGCGGCAGAGCTTGCCATTCAAGATTTTGGTGGCTCGGTTCTTGGGCGGCCTGTCGTGGTGCGCCAGGCCGATGGCCAGAATCGTGCCGACATCTCATCCCAAATCGCGCGGGAATGGATTGATCGGGAAGGTGTTGACGCGCTTGGGGATGGCGCCGCCAGTTCCGCCGGCCTCGCCATTCAGGAAGTCTGCCGCGAACGCAAACGGATTTATCTTTGCACCGGCCCGGCTACTTCTGACATGACAGGTAGCCGCTGTTCCCCTTACGGCATACAGTTTGGCTATGACACTTACGCCTTGTCACACGGCACGGCGACTGCGCTGACCAAGGCTGGGGGCGATACCTGGTTCTTCATCACCTCGGATTACGCCTTTGGCCACGCGCTTGAACGCGATGCTTCCAATGCCGTCCGCAACAATAACGGGCGGGTCGTGGGGGCGGTGCGCGTGCCGCTCAATTCCTCCGATTGGTCAAGCTATCTTATTCGTGCGCGCGCTTCAGGGGCCAAGGTGGTAGGCCTTGCCATCGCCGGTACAGATTTGCAGAATTGCGTGAAGCAGGCGAGTGAATTTGGCTTGACCCGCGGCGGGCGCATTCGCATGGCGACGCTGCTGGTGCAGATTCCTGACATTGTCTCCCTCGGCCATCAGACATGCGAAGGCATGGTCTTCACGGATAGCTTCTATTGGGACATGTCGGACCGTGCGCGCGCATTTTCTCAGCGCTTCATGCAGCGCATTACGCAACACCCACCTGGCCTGCAACATGCGGGCGTTTATGGCGCTACCTTCCACTGGCTCAAGGGCATTCAGGCCACGGGGACAACGGAAGCCGAGCCAGTGGTTGCCTGGATGAAGGCAAACCCGATGAATGATTTCTACAACGACAATATTCGCGTTCGTGAGGATGGGCGCGCGATGCATCGCATGTATCTGTGGCAGGTCAAGCCACCAGCCGAGGCAAAGTCGCGCTTCGACTTCTGCAATCTGGTCGCCAATATCTCGCCCGACGAAGCATGGCGCCCGCTGAATGAGGGCGGTTGTCCCCTGATCCAAAGCTGATTCCCGATCAGGCGCAACATTCGACATGACCCATAGGCGCCCTGCCTATGGGCTTCCTGCGGGGCCCCTTGCCCCCCAAAAAGTTTCAGTTGGTATCTTATGCCCCATGTTTCCGACATCCTGATTGTGGGCCACGGAATCGCTGGCCTATCGGCGGCGGTTTCGGCACTGGAAGCCGGTGCCCGAAACGTTACCATATTGGAACGCGCCCCACGCGCCGAATGCGGGGGCAATACCCGCTGGACCGAAGCCTTCATGCGCATGAAGAGCCCCGACGAAATCTCCGATGATTTTGAGGCGCATTTCGCGGCCAATGCCGGCTTTTACCTCGATCCGTCGCTGGTGGCCGAAACGGCGCGGGATTATGCCTCCTGGCCGGCTATTCTTCGTGCCCATGGCTTTACTGATCCCGAACTTGTCGGGACCCTTGCCGCAGCCGCCCCAGCAACGCTGCAATGGCTTCAGGGTTTCGGCATCAGTTTTTCGCCAATGGCAACTTATCTTTTGACACAGAATACCACGCGCATCATGCCAAATGGCGGCGGACTTCAGCTGGTTGAAACATTGACCGCGGAAGCAGAGCGTCGGGGAGCTGATATTTTCTATGAAACAACAGCGCGTAGCCTGATCACCGACGCGGATGGTAGGGTGATAGGGGTCAAGGCGGTGCGCGCCGGTGGCGAGCGTTTGGATATTCACTGCAAATCAGTCGTGCTTGCCTGTGGTGGATTTGAAGGCAATCCCGAAATGCTCGCGCGCTATATTGGGCCAAAGGCGCGCTATATCAGACCGGTCGCGCGGGGCGGCTATTGGAATAAGGGAGAAGGCATTGCGATGGGCCTTGCGGCCGGTGCGGCTGCTGGCGGCGATTTTTCTGAATTCCACGCAGAGCCTATTGATCCGCGTTCGGGTGTGTCTGAACCAATTGTTTTTTGCTTTCCCTATGGGGTCCTGGTCAATCAACTTGGGGAACGTTTTGTTGATGAGGCATCCAATACAGTCGATGCCATTTATGAAGCCGTGACACGCCGCATCAATGACCAACCGGAAGGCATCGCCTGGTGCATCCTGGATGCCAGGATAGATGATGTCACGGGATGGCGCCGCAGTGTACGTACCGATCAGCCACCGATACAGGCTAATTCCATTGCTGAATTGGCCGAAAAGACAAAACTGCCTGGGCAAACGCTTTCGCAGACGATTGCAGCATTCAACAGCGCCTGCACAGAAGGGGCTTTCTCACCTTTCGAATTGGATGGTCTGACCACAAAAGGCTTGATGCCGGCCAAATCGAATTGGGCGCGCCCCATCAATAAGGCGCCCTTCTTCGCCTATCCTATCAGCTGCGCGAATTGCTTCACCTTCGGCGGTTTGAAGACAGATGCGCAAGGCCGGGTGGTTGATACGTCGGGTGAGCCCATTCCCGGACTTTATGCAGCAGGCGAAACAGCGGGCCTCTATCATGGGCGCTATACTGGCGCGACATCTGTTCTGCGCGGCGCGGTGTTTGGCAAGATTGCGGGCGCACATGCCGCGCGGAGATTGAATACGGATTGACGGTGCGAATTGCGCTTGGTTAGGCGCCCTTGATTCGGAAAGGCAGCAGCATTTCCCGTGCTGCATGTAGATCGTCTTCCGTGAATAACTCTGGAGTTTCGCAACAGGGTCAATAGGAGGGTCAATAAGGTAGATCAATTACATTCCCCAAATACTGGTTGTTACTACCACTCTGTACTCTCACCCAAACACGCGCCGCATCGGCGCCGGCAGTCACAGCGGGCCCAGGATTTCCCCAACGGTCGGCTTTGGATCACATCCATGGAAACATAGTAGTAATAGAGCCGAGAGCCCTTCTTGCTGAAAGCCCGCATCATCGCGATTCAGTAGGGCCGCGCTGCCATGGCGCTGATCGGTAAAGATGGAGGCGCCGAAGCGCTGAATCAGTCGCTCAAAAAAGGGCGGCGATCAGAAGACCACCACCGATCGGATAGATTTGCCTTCATGCATAAGATCGAAGGCATCGTTGATTTTCTCGAGCGGCATGGTGTGGGTGATTAAATCATCAATATTGATCTTTCCTTCCATGTACCAATCAACAATCTTGGGCACATCGCTCCGCCCGCGCGCGCCGCCAAAGGCAGAACCTTTCCAAACGCGGCCGGTCACCAGCTGGAAGGGGCGGGTTGCGATTTCAGCGCCTGAAGGGGCGACGCCGATGATGATGCTCTCCCCCCAGCCGCGATGGCAGCATTCCAGCGCCTGACGCATCACCGCAACATTGCCGGTGCAATCGAAGGAGAAATCAGCACCACCGCCGGTCAAATCCGTAATCGCCTGCACTACCTTATCGGTGCCGATCTTATTCGGGTTGATGAAATGCGTCATGCCGAATTTGCGCGCCATGGCTTGCTTGGCCGGGTTGATGTCTATGCCGATGATCTTATCGGCACCCACCATGCGCGCGCCCTGAATGACATTGAGCCCAATGCCGCCCAGGCCAAACACCGCGACATTGGCACCTGGCCAGACCTTGGCAGTATAGATCACGGCGCCAATGCCGGTGGTCACACCGCAGCCGATATAGCAAATCTTGTCGAAGGGCGCGTCTTCACGCACTTTCGCCACCGCGATTTCCGGCAGCACGGTGAAGTTCGAAAATGTGCTGCAGCCCATATAGTGGAACACCGGCTTGCCGGGCGCGGTGGTTTCGCAGCGAAAGCGGCTGGTGCCATCGGGCATCACACCCTTTCCCTGCGTCGCGCGGATGGAGGTGCAAAGATTGCTCCGCCGGCTCAAGCAGGTTTTGCAAGCGCGGCATTCGGGCGTGTAGAGCGGGATCACGTGATCACCAGGCTTCACGCTGGTCACACCCGCGCCGATTTCGCGCACAATGCCGGCACCTTCATGGCCGAGGATGGCGGGGAACAGCCCCTCGGAATCCAGGCCATCTAGCGTGTAGGAATCCGTATGGCAAACGCCGGTCGCCATGATTTCGACCAGCACTTCGCCGGGCTTCGGCCCATCCAAATCAACGGTTTCGATGGAGAGCGGCTTCTTCGCTTCCCAAGCCACGGCGGCGCGCGTTTTCATGCGGCTGCTCCGCCAAGGTTCAGGTCCCGACGAAAAATAGACGATGTTTGCGAAGTATCCATGGTAACTTAAGACTCCTTCTCTATAGGCAATGATTTCTTGCCATCAAGAACCAGCCAAGTGTGATGGCAGCGAAAAATACTGGCAGAAAAACGAAAGAAATTAAGCGGCCATATCTTACCTTATCCTCCTCAGCAAAATATTCGACTTTCTCAAGGGGAGTTCTACCGATAGGATGCCTAAATGGGCCAAATTCTTTAAGCCGATCACGTCTCCACAAAACGAAAACGACCGCAATTGACATATGAAAGCGAACAGAAAAAATCGAGAGCAAAATCAACATGACTTGCATTCCCTGACCTTTCAGGAGAATGTTTCCAGAGGTTTGGAAAAAAATCTTCTATTCCACACGAGAACATTACAGGCAGACAAAAGGCGGCTACCACAGCCGCGGCATGGATGTAGCGTGCCAAAGATTCAGCCTCATCTTCTGTGAAGTATGGTTTTCCAGGCGTGTTCACCTCGGCGATCTTTCTTGGGTCACAGGGCGCCCGTGTACAGGGCGCTGCTTTGGCCTGAATGTTTGGTCAGCCACCATTCTCTTTGCTCACAGAATGCGCTCGCGCGAAGCAGCGCTGCTTAATGCCGACCCCTTAAAGACGCGCCCCATCTCCATCGCTCCCGCACAGCACAATGCTTCCGGGCAAGCAGTTTGCACGGCATGAGGATGCGATGAAAGCCCTAGGCTGGCACCGCCCTTGGTGCCGTACGTGCGCCCGCATCACGCGGCAGCGCCATGGCCGCGACCAGCATCACCAGCCCAAGGGCGGCCAGCGTCAGGAACAGCGCCGGCGCGCCGCCCGCCGCATCGCCGTAAGCCCAGGCGACAAGATTGACGCCAAGGGGTGCAGCGACAAACCCCATGGCGAATTTCAACCCGAAGGCCAGGCCACGGCGCCTGCCAGATGAATAGCGCGCCAGCAACAGGTTTTCGACCGGTGCGGCGAAATCAAACATGAAGCCAATCACCACCGCGACCAGCAGCGCCCAGGCGCCGCCAAACCAGGCGGCCAGGATCATCAGTGGCAGCTTGATCAGGAAGGTCGCGACATACAGCGCCTTCATCGGCATGCGATCCGCAAGCCGCCCGCCAATCAATTGCCCGGCGCTGCCCATCAACATGACCGCACCCACAATCAGGCCAAGCTGCGCCGCCCTGGTGGAGTCAAGCAGCAGCATATCACTCAGCCATTTCGGCAGCGCGGTGGAATAGGCAGTGTAGGCGATGGACCCCAGCATGAAGGTGACGGCGAGCACGATCAGCACGCCCCAGGGAATGCGCGCGGCCTCAGCCGCCACAGCCTGTGCCGCTTCCTGCCCAGGCTGGTGATTGCTGGCGGCCACGCGCCCTGTGATCAGGCAAAACAGCAGCGCAAGCCCCGCGATGAGGGTGATGATGCCAGGAATGATCATCGCCATGCGCCAGCCGGCGATCTCCGCGAGGCCGCCCGCAATCACGGCGGCGGAGGCAACGCCAATGCTGCCCGCAATCCCCAAAATACCCATCAGCCGCCCACGCGCATCGGGCGGCGCGGTCATGGAAACCCAAGCCAAGGCCACGGGATGATAAATCGCGCCAAAGCCGCCGAGCAGCGCGAGTGCCAGGCCCATTTCCGCACTATCAGTCACTGTCCCGGCGATGATGGAAGCGAAGCCAATACCCAGGAAAAACACCGTCATCATGCGCGCATGACCAAAGCGATCGGCAAGCCAACCCGCCAGCGGCGCCCCAACCCCGATCATGGCGGCGCCAAGCGTCCAAAGCGCGATGATCTCGGCATAGGGTCTTTGCCAAATGGCTTCCAAAATCACGGCCAGCGTCAGGAACAAACCCGTCAGCACATGATGCAAAAAATGCCCCGCCGAGGCGAAGCCGATGATCAGGCGCTGAGCGGGCTGCATCACACACCCACCTCACGGGTGCGCGTGCGCAAGGTCACGAATTCTTCTGCCGCCGTTGGATGAATGCCGATGGTGCGATCAAAATCCTGTTTTGTGGCGCCCATGACCACGGCAATGCCGATGCCCTGCATCATCTCACCAGCATCTTCGCCGATCATATGCGCGCCGAGGATTTTTTGTGTCCTCTGACAGACCACCAGCTTCATCAGCGTCTTGCGGCCTTCGCGCTTGCTGATGGTGTGCCGCATGGGGGTGAAGCGCGTGACATAGATATCAGCGGGGCCGCGCTTGGCCGCTTCCTGCTCTGTCAGCCCCACCGTACCGATGGGCGGGTTCATGAAGACTGCGGTGGGTACGTTTTCATAACTCACGCGGCGCGGGTTATTGCCAAAAAGCGTATCGGCAAGCGCATGACCAATCGCCGTTGCCATGGGGGTCAGGTTCACGCGGTCCAACACATCGCCAATGGCATAGATATGCGGCTGGCTGGTCGCGTGGTTCTCATCCACCGCGATCACGCCATTATCGCCCAAACGCACGCCGGCCTTATCGAGCCCAAGCCCGGCAGTGGCGGGTTTCCGCCCGGTGCAGAAAAACACTGCATCAACCACCTGCGCGGAGCCATCGGAAAGATGCAGCACGCGTTCCGCACCGCGCGCGTCAATACGCGTTGGGGTCACGTCGGCATGGCAGGCAATGCCCTGCGCGATCAAAGCCTCTGCCGCGGCGCTGCGAATATCCTCATCAAAGCCACGCAACGGCAAGGGGGCGCGATGCACCAGCGCGACCTCTGCGCCCAGCCCTTTCAGGATGCAGGCGAATTCCACTGCGATATAACCGGCACCCAGCACAGCAACGCGCTTGGGCAAAGCCTTCAGCGTGAAAAGATCATCGGAAATCAGCCCAAGCTCCGCGCCTGGAATATCAAGCCTTGCGGCAACACCGCCAACCGCGATGATGATGCGTTCCGCCGTCACGCGCTTGCCGCCGACATCAAGCGTATGCGCATCCAGAAAACTGGCGCGCGCATCGAAGGAAGTGACACCTGCATTCCCCAGCAAGCGGCCATAGATGCCCGAAAGCCGCGCCACTTCGGCATCGCGCGCGGCGGCAAGCTTCGCCCAATCATGCCCGTGATTTTCAAAGGACCAGCCAAAGGCCGCCGCATCTTCCGCCCAGGCGCCATATTCGGCGGCATTCACCATGATTTTCTTCGGCACACAGCCGACATTGACACAAGTGCCACCCCAGAAGCGTTCTTCCGCCACACCCACGCGCGCGCCATGCCCGGCGGCGATGCGCGCTGAACGCACCCCGGCAGACCCGCCGCCAATCACGAAAAGATCAAAATCATAAGCCATGGAAATACCTCTATCGGCGCGGTCAGGCCGGACGCTTAGGGACAACAACGCGCACGGTGAAAATCTGCACCGGCTCATCATTTTGGTTGAAGGTTGTGTTGCGCATCAGCGCGCTACCGCGGTCCGGGCGGGACCGCGAAGGGGCGACTTCCAGCACCTCGATCTCCACGCGCAGCGTATCGCCGGGATAGACCGGCTTGGTCCATTGAATCTCGCCGCCGCCACCGACAATGCCGCCGGAAATCCCGCCAATGGCCTGCACCACCATGCGCATGGTCATGCCCGCCGTATGCCAACCACTCGCAGCCAGCCGCCCAAAAAGCGGATGCGCTGCCCCCGCTGCCTCATCCATATGGAAGGGCTGCGGATCGTAAAGCGCGGCGAAGCGTTTGACTTCCTCGGCATCAACCGTGACCGAGCCCGCGCTAAAGCGCCGGCCCGGAAACAGATCTTCCAGATAGATCGGCGCGCTCACGTGCCGATGCCACCAAGGGCGAGGTATTTCACTTCCAGATATTCCTCGATCCCCATATGGCTGCCTTCACGGCCAAGGCCCGATTGCTTGAAGCCGCCAAAGGGCACTTCGGCGGTTGAAATGATCCCCTCATTGATGCCGATAATGCCGTATTCCAAAGCCTCCGCCACGCGGAAAATGCGCCCGACATCGCGAGCGTAGAAATACGCGGCCATTCCAAATTCCGTATCATTGGCAAGCTTGATCGCTTCCTCTTCCGTCTTGAAGCGGAA
>JADCFP010000002.1 GCA_020249465.1 Roseomonas sp.
CGCCCCCGTGGTGCGATTGAGGTTGCTGATGCTGCGTTCAATCCGCACCGGCTGCTGCTTTTCCAGCGCATCCTTGCTGGCCGCGATCAGATCAACATCCAGGATGTGATCCAAGCCGTGATCCTGGGTCTCGCATTGATGGATCGCCGCCCCTTCCACCAGCTTCGGCTGATAGAGAATGCGGGAAAGATCAACGCCCTTCGCCTTCCAATGGTCAATCGCGGGGCGCATGTTCAGCCGATCCACGCGGCCCACCATGTCATCCACCATGCGGAAGCCAAGCTGCGCCATCAGCTCCCGCATTTCTTCCGCGACGAAGAAGAAATAATTGATCACATGTTCCGGCATGCCGGTGAAGCGCGCGCGCAGCACCGGGTCTTGCGTGGCGATGCCAACCGGGCAGGTGTTCAGATGGCATTTGCGCATCATCACACAGCCGGCGGCGATCAGCGGCGCGGTGGCGAAGCCGAATTCATCCGCCCCAAGCAACGCGCCAATCACCACATCGCGCCCGGTGCGCAAGCCGCCATCCACCTGCACGGCAATCCGCCCACGCAGCCCATTCAACACCAAGGTCTGCTGCGTCTCCGCAAGCCCAATCTCCCACGGCGAACCGGCATGCGTCAGTGACGTCAAGGGCGAAGCGCCCGTGCCACCCTCATAACCCGAGATCGTCACATGATCCGCCCGCGCCTTGGAAACGCCGGCGGCGACCGTGCCAACGCCGACTTCTGACACCAGCTTCACGGAAATCCGTGCGCGCTTATTCACATTCTTGAGATCGTGAATGAGCTGCGCCAAATCTTCGATCGAATAGATATCGTGATGCGGCGGCGGTGAAATCAGCCCGACGCCAGGCGTGGAATGCCGCACACGCGCGATGTTCTTATCCACCTTATGGCCCGGAAGCTGCCCGCCTTCACCAGGCTTGGCCCCTTGCGCCATCTTGATCTGGATATCATCGGCATTGACCAGATATTCCGCCGTCACGCCAAAGCGGCCAGATGCCACCTGCTTGATCGCAGAGCGCATGGAATCGCCATTCGGCATCGGCGTGAAGCGATCCGCTTCCTCACCGCCTTCGCCGGTATTGGAACGCCCACCAATGCGGTTCATGGCAATGGCGAGTGTGGTATGCGCTTCACGGCTGATCGAACCGAAGCTCATCGCGCCTGTTGCGAAACGCTTGACGATCTCGCTCGCCGGTTCAACTTCCTCAAGCGGGATCGGCTGTTCGGCGAATTTGAATTCCATCAACCCGCGAATGGTGAGCAGGCGGCGGCTTTGATCATTGATGGTCTTCGCGAAATCCTTGTAGCGCTCGACTGAATTGCCGCGTACCGCGTGCTGCAGGTTGGAAACACTCTCCGGCGTCCAGGCGTGATCCTCACCGCGCAGCCGCAGCGCGTAGTCACCGCCCACATCCAGCAAGTCACGATAGATTGGGTTGTCGCCAAAGGCCGCCTGATGGCGCTGCACGGCTTCCGCCGCAATTTCGGCAATGCCCGCCCCTTCAATTGTGGTCGCGGTACCGGTGAAGTATTTTTCCACAAAGCTGGTCGAAAGACCAACCGCGTCGAAGATTTGCGCGCCGCAATAGGATTGATAGGTGCTGATGCCCATCTTGGACATCACCTTCATCACGCCCTTGCCAATCGCCTTGATGAAATTCTTCTGCACCTCATAGGGCTTCAGCTTCATATCCACGCGCTGGCGGATTTGTTCCAGAGTTTCAAAGGCCAGATACGGGTTCACCGCTTCCGCGCCATAACCCGCCAGCACGCAGAAATGATGCACCTGCCGTGCTTCACCGGTTTCCACCACGAGGCCGGTGGAAGTCCGCAAGCCCTGGCGGATCAAATGATGATGCACCGCCGCCGTCGCCAACAAGGACGGAATGGCAATACGCTCAGCGGATACCGCACGATCAGACAGCACCAGGATGTTATGCCCGGCGAGCACCGCTTCCGTCGCAGCGGAACAAAGCTTTTCCAAAGCCGGCGCCAGCCCATCCGCGCCATCCTTGGCGGGCCAGGTGGCGTCCAGAGTCTGGGTGCGGAAGGCATCGCCGGCCAGCGCCTTGATGCCGCGGATCTTCGCCAGATCCTCATTGGTCAGGATCGGCTGCGCCACTTCCAGCCGGTAATGATGGCCGGCCTGCCGCCCGAGCAGATTGGGCCGCGGCCCAATCATGGACACAAGCGACATCACCAATTCCTCGCGGATCGGGTCAATCGGCGGATTGGTGACCTGCGCGAAATTCTGCTTGAAGTAATGGAATAGCAGCTTGGATTTATTGGACAGCACCGCGAGCGGCGTATCGGTCCCCATGGAACCGACCGGGTCATCGCCTTCGCGCCCCATCGGTTCCAGGAAGAAATTGAGGTCTTCCTGCGTATAGCCGAAAGCCTGCTGATCGCGCAGCAAGCCCTTGGCATCCTGCGTGCGCTCCATCGGCATTTCCGCCGGCACGCCGGGCAGTTCTTCCAGCTTGAACTGCGTATTCTTCAGCCATTCGGCGTAGGGGTGTTCGCTGGCGAGCTTCTGCTTGATTTCGGCATCATCAATGATGCGCCCGGCATCCAGATCAATCAGCAGCATGCGCCCTGGTTGCAGGCGCCATTTGTGGCGAATGCTTTCCTCGGGGATTGGCAGCACACCCACTTCGGATGCCAATACCACCTTGTCATCATTGGTGATGATGTAGCGCGCCGGGCGCAGCCCGTTGCGGTCCAAGGTCGCGCCAATCTGGCGGCCATCGGTGAAGGCAATCGCCGCCGGCCCATCCCAGGGTTCCATCAGGGCCGCGTGATATTCATAGAAGGCGCGCCGATCCGCATCCATCAGCGGATTGCCTGCCCAGGCTTCCGGGATCAGCATCATCATGGCATGCGACAGCGAATAGCCACCCGCCACCAGGATTTCCAAGGCATTGTCTATGCAGGCGGTATCGGATTGGCCATGCGGTATCAGCGGCCACATCTTGTCCAAATCCGGCCCCAACAAGGGCGAAGACATGGACCCGCGCCGCGCATACATCCAATTCACATTGCCGCGCACCGTATTGATTTCGCCATTATGCGCGAGGAAGCGATAAGGATGCGCCAGCTTCCAGGATGGGAAGGTATTGGTCGAAAAGCGCTGATGCACCAAGGCCAGCGCGCTTTCCGTCTGCGGATTGCGCAGATCATCATAAAAGCTGCCGACCTGCCCTGCGAGCAATAGGCCCTTATAGACCACGGTGCGGGTGGAGAAGGACGGCATGTAAAGATCGGCACTCGCGGGCAGCCCCTTGGCGGTGGCCAATTCGCGGAACTTGTTCAGCGCCTGCTTGCGGATGGTCAGGATCTTACGCTCAAAAGCGTCCTGGTCCTTGATGCTGTCACTGGCGCCAATGATCGCTTGGCGGATCACCGGCATGCTGGCGATCACGGCCTTACCCAGGCCATCCAAAGTGGTGGGCACATCGCGCCAGCCGACCAGGGTCTGCCGTTCGGCAGCGACATAGCCTTCAATGCTTTGGATCGCGACCGCGCGGGAAGCCTCATCCTGCGGCAGGAAGCACATGGCAACGGCGTAGCGGCCCGGCGCCGGCAGGGTCTTGCCCTGGCTTTCGGCCCAATCGCGCAGCAGCTTATCGGGCATTTGGATCAGGCAGCCCGCGCCATCGCCCATCAGCGGGTCAGCACCCACCGCGCCGCGATGGTCCAGATTGACCAGGATTTGCAGGCCTTGGCGGATGATATCATTCGACTTTCGGCCCTTGATATCCGCAATGAAGCCAACACCGCAGGCGTCATGCTCGTTCCGGGGATCATAAAGACCTTGCGCTTCGGGCAGTCCCATATCTTTCGCTCTTCAATGCTCTGCCGGGGTCAATACCCCTGACCTACCCCCTGACCCGGGGCGAAGGGGCGTCTTTAATTGAAGGTTGAGCTTTGCGCCAGCATGGTTTTGGGAGTTTTCGCGTGCCCTTGGCGGGCCGGACCTTTTCCCTTGACGCCGCCCGCGCCGGGACGGAAAGCTTCCCCCATGGACAAGATCACCGCCGCCCTTCGGGCGAATCGCATCGTGCGCGCGGCCATGCGCCATTGCGCCCTGGCGGGTTGGGCGCCGGTGGCGCAAATGCCGCTGCCTGATAGCCGCCGGCCCGATATCATCGCGCTGACCGATGATGGGAACTTCATTGCCATTGAAGTGAAATCCACCGCCGAGGATTACCTCTCGGATGAGAAATGGCAGGATTACCGGGATTGGTGCGACCAGCTCTATTTCGCCGTGGATACGGATTTCCCGCGCGAGATTTTGCCCGAAGATGTCGGGCTGCTGGTGACGGATCGGCTGGAAGTGGCCGTGGTACGGGATGCGCCTCTCATGCGGCTTTCGCCCCCACGCCGTCGCGCGCTTTTGCATCGCTTTGCCGTGCTGGCCGCCGGGCGCCTCGCTGCCCTGCAAGACCCGGATTCAGCGCGGGAGGTGAATGCGGCGCTCAAGCTGGAATAGGTTTTTTCAGCCCTTCATCCGCGCGACGGTGGCGGTAGTGCTATTGCCGGGCAGCAATTCGGCCAGGCGCACCTGCCCGCCATAGCCCTGCACAATCTCGGCCCCCACCACGGTTTCCACCGTGTAATCCGCGCCCTTCACCAGCACTTCGGGCTGAAATAGCCGGATCAGCTCCAGCGGCGTTTCTTCATCAAATACCGTGACGCAATCAACGGTCGCCAGCGATGCCAGCACCGCCGCCCGCGCCGCTTCATTCTGGATGGGGCGCGCCGGGCCCTTCAGACGCTTCACACTGTCATCGCTATTGAGGCCCACCACCAGCCGATCGCACCAGGACCGCGCCTGTTCCAGCAAATGCACATGGCCGGGATGCAACAGATCAAAACAGCCATTAGTGAAACCCACGCGCCAGCCGCGCCGGCGCCAGCGTTCCACCTGCTCAAGCGCGGCGGAACGCGACATCACCTTGCGCAGCGCACCGCGTTCGGGGCCGAGTGCCTCCAGGATTTCCTCTTCCCGCGTCACCGCGGTGCCAACCTTACCCACCGCAATGCCGGCAGCGATATTGGCCAGCCGCACCGCCACCGGCAGCGGCAGCTTCGCGCCAAGCCCGGCGGCGATGGTGGCGACAACCGTATCGCCCGCGCCGGAGACATCCTGCACCTCGGCCGCTTCGGCGGGGAAATGATGCAGCTTGTCGCCTTCCAAAAGTGTCATGCCATCTTCGCTGCGCGTTACCAGCACGGCGCCGAAGCCATGCGCATCGCGTAGCGCGCGGAGGGCAGCGATGATGTTTTCTTCGGTGTCCACCGGCATGCCGGTCGCTTCTGCCAATTCGGCGCGGTTTGGCGTGACCAGATCAGCCCCGGCATAGCGACTGTAATCGCGCCCCTTGGGGTCCACCACCACGCGCCGCCCGGCAGTACGCGCCACCTGAATCAGCCGCGCCGCCGTATCGCCCACCAGCACGCCCTTGCCGTAATCGGACAGCACCATCACGGTGGTCGCACCCGCCGCATCGCCCGCAATCCGCACCAGCCGATCCGCCAGGCGCTGCTGGATGGGCGCCACTTCCTCATGATCTGCGCGCAGCATGTGCTGGCCATTGGCCAGAAAGCGCGTCTTTGTGGTGGTAGCGCGCCCGCCCTGGACCAGCAACCAGGGCTCCACCCCCTGCTGGCCGCCGATCAGCCCGGTCAGGTCACTGCCGGCCTGATCATCGCCGACCACGGAAACAAAGGCCACTGCCGCGCCAAGCGCAGTCAGGTTGCGCACCACGTTCCCGGCACCGCCCGGCATGGCGATTTCGCGTTCTACGGTCAGCACCGGCACCGGCGCTTCCGGGCTGATGCGCTGCGCCAAGCCATAGACATAGCGGTCCAGCATGGCATCCCCCACCACAAGCACCGAGGCACGGCGAAACTGACGCGCCGCGGCCATCAATTCAGCGATGGGAATTTCAACCAATGGCCGGTCCATGTTGGCGCCTTTCTGTAAGAAAGGCGTAACCCATGGTCCGGGTTGGGCGCAAGCGGCACATGCCGCTTGAGTTGGCGAATGCCCCAACCCTCGATCCGAGCGACACGGTTAGGGGCCCCATTCGGGCCGGGCTGAGGTATTACAGCGCCTTCAAATTGATCGCCGTAGGCTTGCCGCGTTCCTCGGCGACCTCAAAGGCGACCTTCTGGTTGTCCTTGAGCCCCTGCATGCCCGCCTTTTGCACAGCGGTAATGTGTACAAACACATCCTTGCCGCCACCATCCGGCAGGATGAAGCCAAAGCCCTTGGTGGCATTGAACCATTTCACAGTGCCATTCGGCATGATGTGAGCCCCTTTTGTTAAGACGGCGGTTACCCCGCCGCTTCGCCAAAATCCCACGAAAATCAGACAATTTTCGCCGGGGCTGCGTCAAGCTTTTTGCGCGAGCCAGGCGCGAATTTCCGCATTATGCTCGCCCAGATCAGGGGCGCGGCGGGCGATGCGGGCGGGTGTGGCTTCCAGCCGCAAGGGTGAAGCCAAATGCTGGATCGGGCCGCGTTCGGGGTCCGCAAAACTGCTGACCAGGCCCCGCGCCTGGCCCTGCGGGTGCGCCAGGGCTTCATCATAGGACAGCACGGGCTCGGACGGGATGCCGGCCTTGCCGAGCGCGGCAAGCCATTCGGCGCTGTCGCGCGTTGCCAGAACATCCTGCAAAATCGCAATCAGCGCGTTGTTATTGGCCACGCGATCTGCATTGGTCTTGAAGCGCGGATCGCCCGCCAGTTCCGGCCGGCTGATGACGCCACACAGCGCCTGCCAGAATTTCTCCTTGGAAGCACCAAGCGTGATGTGGCCATCGGCGGTCTGAAATACGCGATAAGGCGCCGATCCGCGATGCAACTGCCCAAGCCGCGAAGGGCGCGTGCCATGGGCGAAAACATGCGCGGCCTCATAAACGCCAAGCGCCACTCCGGCTTCGAACAGGGATTGATCAATGCGCTGGCCCTGTCCGGTTTTCTGGCGCGCCTGCAAGGCGGCCATGACCGAAAGTGCTGAAAACATGCCCGCCGTGACATCAGTAATGGCGATTGGCAGGCGATAGGGTTCGCCATCCGGCGGGCCATTGCCAGCCATCAGACCCGACATGCCCTGCGCCATCATATCCAAGCCGCCATGATCCGCCCAAGGGCCGGTCTGGCCGAAACCCGAAATCGCGCACCAGATCAGGCGCGGATTGGCGGCACTCAGCGCCTCCCACCCCAGCCCAAGCCGGGCCAGCGTGCCGGGGCGGAAATTTTCCACCAGCACATCGGCGCGGAGCGCCAATTGGCGCACCAGTTCAATATCCTCGGGCTGTTTCAAATCCGCGGTGATGCTGCGCTTGTTGCGGTTCCAAACAGCGAAGGGCTGGCTGCGCCCCTCCACAAAGGGCGGCATGCGCCGCGCATCATCGCCACCATCGGGGCGTTCCACCTTGATGACATCAGCGCCCAAATCGCCCAGCAGCATGGTGCAATAGGGGCCGGAGAGAAAATTCGTGAGATCCAGAACAATCAGCCCATCCAGCGCAGCGGTCACGATGTTTTCTCTCCTTGATGTTCAGCCGCAGTCGCCACGCGCCGGCGCCGTATTTCCGAGGCAGTGATGCCGCCCTGGCCCCAATTATCCGGATCAAGTTCTTCGATCAGCACAACAACATCCTCGGCGCGCTTGTCCAGGCTTTGCACGAGCAAATCCGTGACCCCGGCGATGATTTCGGCTTTCTTCTCCGGTGATGTCGCTGGCTCTCTTCGTGCGAGCGTGATCGTGACCAAGGGCATAGGATAAGGCTCCAGGACGCCAGGTTAGATGGCATCGCAAGAACGAACCCTCAGCAGCCGGCGAAAGCCTGTCAACCAGCGCAAGCTGGTTGGGCCTGCGCAGCATATGCGTAGCGGAACCAGCCGCTTCCAGTCCGAAGCGTGGCCGACATCGCCGGCAAACTCATTCGGAAACAGCAAAACGCCCAATTGAACAAATGCGGAACAAACGCCTCTTATTCCCAGTCATCCCATCCCGCGATAGCGCTTGGTGAGCGCTGGTGCGCAGGATCAGGGGGAGAAGGCAGCATGCCAAAGAAAAAATCGGCGATTGATCACCTGAATAGCGGACGCGTGCCGCATATCGTTCATATGATTCCGCGCGGCGCACCAGGCTATGCGGAAGCCAAGGGCGGCGCCATGGTCGTCTCCAGCCCGGCTGAGGTGGATGCCCTCATCCGGAAGCTCGAATCGGGCGAAGTCATAACGCTTGATGATCTCCGTGCCGCACTCGCGCGCCGCCATCAGGTAGCGGTGGCTTGTCCGGTCTCGACCGCCATTTTCGCCAACATGTCAGCCCGCGCTGCGGAGGAGCGCCGCGCGCTTGGTGTCCCGGTGCAAGAACTCACGCCTTGGTGGCGCGTGCTGCGCAAGGGCGGCTTTCTCAACCCCAAGCTGCCTGGCGGCGTTGAAAGACAGGCCGCGCTGCTGCTGGCAGAGGGCATCCGCGCCTCGCCGCTCGGAAAGCATTTAGCTGTCTATGAGTACGAAGCGCGCAGACCTGACCGTCTAATAGAGAATGACTGATCGCCAGAAGGGAGAAGGGCGCCAACCGATTGGAACTTGACCGCGCTTCGCTTGGCGGGTTTGAACAGCCTATGGCCGATTCACCCTCCCTTA
This sequence comes from Roseomonas sp., assembly GCA_020249465.1. GTDB lineage: Bacteria > Pseudomonadota > Alphaproteobacteria > Acetobacterales > Acetobacteraceae > Neoroseomonas. The sequence goes on from JADCFP010000002.1 coordinate 8,683, forward strand.
TCCCCGCGCTTGCCAGCCTGCTTGGCCCCGCCGGACTGCTGACCGACCCCACCGATCTCGCCCCCGCCCTGGCCGATTGGCGGAGCCTGTATCAGGGCCGCGCCATGGCGCTGCTCCGCCCCGCCAATACCGCCGAATTGGCCGAAGCTGTCAGGCTTTGCAACGCCGCCGGCATCGCCATTGTGCCGCAGGGGGGCAATACCTCCATGGTCGGTGGCGCGACGCCCGACGCTTCCGGGCGCGCGGTGATTGTCTCACTCGCGCGCATGAACCGCATTCGTGATCTTGACCCGGTGGATATGTCCATGACGGCTGAGGCGGGCGTGGTGGTGAAAACCGCGCAGGAAGCCGCCGCCGCCGCGGGCTGCCTTTTCCCACTCAGCTTCGGGGGTGAAGGTACGGCCATGATCGGCGGCGTGCTTTCCACCAATGCCGGCGGCAACAATACCGTGCGTTACGGTAATGCGCGGGAATTGATGCTGGGGCTGGAAGTGGTGCTGCCCGATGGCAGCATCTGGCATGGCCTGAGGCGCTTGCGCAAAGACAATACCGGCTATGCGCTGCGCCATGTTTTTGTCGGTGCGGAAGGCACGCTTGGCATCATCACCGCCGCTGTGCTGAAGCTTTTCGCTCGCCCACGCGCCAATGAGGTGATTTTCGCCGCCGTCCGCGATGCCGAGGCCGCGCTTGGCCTGTTTCGGCGCTTTCGCGACAATGATGAAAGCGCGATCCGTGCCTTTGAATATATGTCGGGCGATGGCGTTGACCTGACTGTACAATTGATCCCCGGCGTTACCCTGCCTTTGGCTGAACGTGCCGCCCATTACGTGCTGATTGATTTGGCCTCAACACGGCCGGATGCGGATTTGCGCGGCTTGGCGGAGCTGGTGCTGGCACCTGCCATGGAATCCGGCGAAGTGCTGGATGCCGTGTTGGCCGAAAGCGAAGCGCAGCGCGCCGCCATTTGGCGCATTCGCGAAGAACACACGGAAGCGCAGCGCAAGGCGGGCGCCTCGGTGAAGAATGATGTCTCTGTCCCCGTCTCCCGCGTGCCGGAGCTGATCGAACGTGCTTCGGCGGCCTGCCGCAAGCTGATCCCGGGCATTCGCCCCATGCCCTTTGGCCATATGGGCGATGGTAATATTCATGTGAATCTGGTGCAGCCCGAAGGCGCCGATCCGGCCACCTTCCTGGCGCGCAGCCACGACATCATGGATTGCGTAAATGAGGTGGTGCGGGATTTGGACGGGTCCTTCAGCGCGGAACACGGCATCGGGCAGCTCAAGACCGATATGATGGAAGCATGGCGCGGCGGGGCGGAGCTTGCCGTGATGCGGCAGATCAAGGCAGCGCTCGATCCCAAGGGCCTGATGAACCCCGGCAAGGTGCTGCCCTGAAGCCGCTTTCGGCATTGGCGCCAAGCGGGTAGGGTGGCGTGGCCGATGACCCTGCTTGACCGATATCTTTTCCGCCAGCTTTCCCTGGCCCTGCTTGCCGTAACGGTGGGGCTGGCGGCACTTGTCTGGCTGACGCAATCGCTGCGCTTCATTGAATTGGTGCTGGATCGCGGCTTGTCGCTTGCGGTGTTTTTCGAACTGACCAGCCTTTTATTGCCATCCTTCTTTTCGGTCATTCTGCCGATCACGACCTTCATCGTGATGCTGTTCGTGCATTTGCGCCTGGCCGGCGACCGCGAATTGGTGGTGATGCGCGCGGCGGGGCTTTCCAATTGGCAAATCGCACGTCCTGCCTTGGTGCTGGGTCTGCTGGTCGTCGCCATCATGGCCTTCCTCAATTTCTGGCTGGTGCCGCTCAGCCATACCGCCTTCCGGCAATGGCAGTTTGAAATCCGCAACCAGCTGGTGGGCGTGCTGCTGCAGGAAGGGGTTTTTTCCACCCTTGGCAGCGATCTGACTGTCTATGCCCGCAAGCGCGAAGCCGATGGCACGTTGCGTGGCATTCTGGTGCATGACCAACGCGAAGCCGGCGGGGCGGTGACCATCCTGGCGCAATCCGGACGCATCGGGCAGGGGGCGGATGGGCCACGCGTGACGCTTTACGATGGTGTGCGCCAGCAGATGGAAAAGGGCGCGTCCGGCGCGCCGCCGCGCCTGACGGTGCTGAGCTTTTCCGAAAACAGCGTTGATCTGGCCCGTGTCGCACGTAATGAGGAAACACGCAGCCGCGACAGCCGCGAGCGTTCCATCACTGAATTGCTCTATCCTGATCCATCGGAAGACCTGCGCCCGCGAGAGGTCAGGCGCTTCCGGGCAGAAGCGCATCAGCGCTTGGCAAGCCCAATCACTGCGCTTTCCTTCGCGCTGGTTGGGCTCGCAGTAGCGCTGACTGGGCAATTCCGCCGCCATGGCGGGGGTGCAGGCGTGGTACTTGGCGTTGGTATCATGGTGGCGCTGTTGGCGCTTGGCCTGACGATCGGCAATGCAGCGGCGCGGCGCGATGGGTTGATCTGGCTGATCTGGCTGCATGCCATCCTGCCTGGCGTGATTTCCGCCTGGTGGCTTGCTGGCGCGCCCGGCCTGCCGCGTAAAGCGCCCCCGCGTGAGGCGGTGATATGACCTTGCCCATCACGCTCATGGCCTATGTGGCGCGGCGGTTTGCCGCCATGGCGCTGCTGATGGTGCTGGCGCTTTCCATGCTGGTCGCGCTGTTTGACCTGATTGAATTGCTGCGCCGTGCTGCAACAAGGCCAGAGGCGAATTTTGCGCTGGTGTCACAGATCGCGGCTTTGCGTGTGCCCTATGTGGCCATGCAAATCCTGCCCTTTGCCGTGCTGCTCGGCGGTATCATTGCCTTTTGGCGATTGACGCGGTTTTCCGAATTGGTGGTCGCGCGCGCGGCAGGGATTTCCGCCTGGGGCTTTCTGGCCGGGCCAGTATTGGTCGCGCTGTTGCTGGGGCTTGGCGCCAGCATGGCACTTTCACCCTTGTCTTCGGCCATGTTGGCCCGCGCGGAACGGCTGGATCAGCTTTATCTCCGCAATGTCGGCGGCATCACGGCACTGGCCGGCGGCCGGCTTTGGTTGCGACAGGCGGATGACGGGCTGCAACCCCAGGGCGTTGCCATCATTTCGGGCCGGCCGATTGTGACGCGGGAATCGCGGCCAGATGAGGCGCTGCGCTTGGCTGAGGTCAGCGTTTGGCGCCTTTCGGCGGAAGATCGCCCATTGGCACGCATCGAAGCCGCAACGGCAATGTTGCAACCTGGGCGCTGGCGCTTTGATGGCGCCACGATCTTCGGTGCGGATCGCGTGGCGGGGGCGCCGCAAAGCCTCGATTTTCCAACCGAATTGACACCTGAGAGGATCGAAAATTCCTTCGCAAGCCCTGATACGCTTAGCCTTTGGGCCTTACCGGAATTCATCACGGTACTTGAAAATGCTGGATTCTCCGCGATCCGCCATCGGCTGCATTTCCAATCCCTATTGGCGCTCCCCTTGCTCGCTATTGCCATGGCGCTGCTGGCGGCTGGATTTTCCATGCGTTCGGCCCGGCGCGGTGGCGTGGCGCGCATGATCGCGGGCGGCGTCAGCGCCGGCTTCGCCCTTTTTGTTTTGGACAAGATCACCGGCGAGTTTGGTGAAGCCGGCACCTTGCCTGTGGTCTTGGCGGCCTGGGCGCCGGCGGGCGCCGGATTCCTGCTGGCGGCAGCGCTGTTGCTGCATCTTGAGGATGGTTAGGATGCGGCGCCACGCCAGCAAAATTTTTTGCTCTTTGGCTATGCTGTTGGCGGCGCGTGCGACATTTGCGCAAGCCCCGCTGCTGCCGCCGATTGCCCCACCTGCCGCGATGGCGCCAAGCCTGCCGGCAGGCACCCCGGCACCGGTAGCCACTGTGCCTGCCACCCCGGCCCAGAATGCGCCAGTCACCTTCACGGCAGATGAAGTGCAATACGATCAAAACGCTGCCCTGGTAGTGGCACGTGGCAGGGTTGAAGCCTTCCAGGGTGGGCGCATCCTGCGCGCTGACGAACTGACCTATAATCGCAACACCGGTGTCGCGACGGCGCGTGGCAATGTGCAGTTGATTGAAGCCGATGGTCAGGTGATGTTCGCCGAAAGCGCAGAGCTTTCCAATCAGATGCGCGATGGGGTGCTGGAAGGGCTGCGCGGCTACCTGTTGATGAACGGACGTATTGCGGCCAATGGTGCGCGGCGGACAGGTGGCTCGATTTTCGATCTTTCGCGTGTACTTTATACCGTATGTGACCCCTGCAAGGACGATCCGCTCGCACCGCCGCTATGGCAATTGCGCGCGCGCACAGCGACTTTGGATCGTACCGACCAACAGGTACGTTATCGTGGTGCCTCCCTGGATATGGCGGGCGTACCGGTAATCTGGCTGCCTTATTTCCAGCATCCGGATGGGTCCGCTACGCGCCAATCGGGCTTTCTCAGCCCCAGCTTCGGCATCACCAAATATCTCGGCGGCTTCATTGAAACGCCCTATTACTGGGCGATTGATGAAAGTCAGGAATTGGTGCTGCGGCCCATCACCTCCACCCGCGTCGCGCCCAATTTGGGGATGGATTACCGGCGGCGCTTCAATAATGGTGAAATGGAGATTTTGAGTTCCATCGGCCATCTTGATGGCCGCGATGGCACGGAAGAAGGCTTTGCTGGCCATATCTTCGCCAAAGGGCGCTTTTCACTGGACGAAACCTGGCGCGCCGGTTTTGACGCAAATCGTGCTAGTTCGGAACAATATCTTCGTATTTATCGCTACGGTTCGCAACGTGTCTTGCCGACAACGCTTTTCACGGAAGGCTTCTGGGGGCAGGAGGGTTTCGCGCGCTTCGACGCGCGTGCCTATCAGGGGCTGCGCCGGACCGACGATCTGGATCGTATCCCATTGGTCTTACCCAATATTTATGCCGATTGGGAATCGCCGGAAGATTCGCTTGGTGGGCGCTTCACCATGGATACGTGGAACTTCGCCATATTTCGCGGTTCGGGTACCAGCACGCGTCGGGCTGCATCGCGCGTCGGCTATGCGTTGCCGCGCATGGATGATCTGGGTGGTATCTGGACTCTACGCGCGCAAAGCGATCTGGCGGCCTATGATTTTGAGGATATCAACCTCGCGCCCAATTTTGCGACCGGCAGCCCAAACGGGCAAAACGCTGCGGCCAATATCCGCACCGCCCTTGATTGGCGCATGCCCTTCCTGCGCGATGGGGGTGACTGGGGGCGTCAAGTGATTGAACCGCGCGTCCAATTGGTGACCGGCCCCATGACCGGCAGCCAGTATCGCATCCCCAATGAAGACAGCATCGTTTTCGACTTCACCGATGCCAATCTGTTTTCGCTTAACCGCTTCACCGGACGTGATCGGCAGGAAGGCGGCACCCGCGCCGATATGGCGCTGCGCGGCGCCTGGTTCTTGCCACAGGATCGCCAATTGGAGGCCATTGTCGGGCGATCCTTCCGCGTTCAGGAGGATGGAGGCCCCTTCTACCCCTATAGCGGACTTGAAAATCGTGCTTCCGATTGGGTCAGTCGCCTCACGTTCCGGCCCGCATCCTGGCTGGACCTGACGGGGCGTGCCCGACGCGGCGGAGAAAGTTTCGCTGCCCGCGCCTATGATGTCAGCGGCACGCTGCGTCCGACTGATGATACCTCCCTCACCCTTGGCTATCTGCAAGCGCCACCCATGCCTTATCTCAATCCCGTGGCACAGCGTGAGGAAGTCTATCTCGGCGCATTCCAGCGTCTTGGCTTTTGGCGCGTAGGTGCTTTTGGTCGGCAGGATATACAGCTCAATCGCCCAGTATCGCTCGGCGTATCCGCAACCTATGAGGATGAGTGCTTCATTTTTGAAACCCGTTTCGTCAAACGCTATGCTGAAGACCCTGCAACGAATGACCTGTACCCAGGGGCCACCATGTTACTCTTCCGCTTTGGCTTCAAAACCATCGGCGATTTCGGATTAAGGGCGCTATGAGCTATCGCGGAACATTGCCCGTTATGGGCGGCAAGCTTGAGGAGGCGTTGATGCGCGCCATGATTTCCATGCGAAGGCCGTTTCTGGCGCTGGTATTGCTGGCGGCCTTGCTGATCCAAGCCGACCCCAGGCCCAGTTGGGCTCAAGCGGCCAGTGGCAATGTGAACAGCATCGTCGCCGTCGTGAATGGCGATGTCGTGACGCGGAGCGAAATCGAAAGCCGTCGCCGATTGCTCGCGCTTTCAGCCGGCATGACCGGCGATACCAGCGCCCAAGGCGGCGATCAGATCCTGCGCCTGCTGATTGATGAAAGGCTCCGCATCCAGGAACTCAGCCGTCGGCGCATTCCGGTGACGGATCAGGATATCGCGAGCTCGGTCGCCAATATCGAAAGCCGCAACGGGCTGCCACCGGGCGGTGTCGTACAAAACTTGCGTCGCGCCGGCATCGAACCGCGTGTGCTTTATGACCAGATTCGCGCGCAAATTGGCTGGGCGCGCCTATTGCGCGGCATGCTTGGCGAACAGGCGAATATTCCAGAGGCGGAGGTGAATGAATTCCTCGCGGCACAGCGCGCGCGGCTGGGCGAACCTGAATTCCTGGTGTCCGAAATCTTTATCCCGGTCGAAAATCCCGGCCAGGAAGCGCAGGTACGCCGCTTCGTCACAGATGTCATTCAACGCCTACGCCAAGGGGTGCCCTTTCCCATGGTGGCAGCGCAATTCAGCCAATCACAGACCGCCATTCAGGGCGGCGCGATGGATTGGATGACCGGGGATCGGTTTGATCCGGCGGTGGCTTCCATCCTCAAGCAAATGCCCGAAGGCGCCATCAGCAATCCCATTCGCGTGCCTGGTGGCTTTGAAATCGTATTGCTGCGCGACCGGCGTGTTTCCGGCCGCGACATGGCGACCATGATGACCATGCGCCAGGTGTTTCTGCCTTTTGAAGGTCAGGTGAACCCGCAAGCGCCAACCGCGCAGCAATTGGCACAGTTGCAACGTGCGCAAACGCTGTCAGACCAGGCGCGCGGCTGTGACGCGATGGAGGCCGCCGCTCGTGGCAGCCCACGCCCGGCAGACCCCGGCCCGGTGCGGTTGGATAACATCGCGCCACCGGAATTGCGCGACCTACTGGGAAGCCTGCCGATAGGGCGCGCATCCCAGCCAATCATTTCCATGGATGGCGCCATGATCTTCATGGTCTGCGCAAAGGAAACCCGCAATCTGGCGGAAGCCAATCCGCAGCAGGCACGCGATATCCTGCTGCGTGATCGGATTGAATTACTGTCCCGCCAATTGCAGCGCGATTTGCGCCGCCGCGCCCAGATCGATATCCGCACGAACAATACCGCGCGCCCAGGCTGAAGGCGTGACCAACCCCGCATTGCCAAGCCTCCGCGATACCATCGCGCGGCATGGGCTTGATGCGCGCAAGGCGCTTGGTCAGCATTTCCTGCTCGATCCCACCATTTGCGCGCGCATTGCGGCCTTGGCCGGTGATCTTACGGGGCGGCATGTGCTGGAAGTCGGACCAGGGCCTGGCGGGCTGACGCGCGCGCTATTGGAAACTTCCGCCGCTTCGGTGCTGGCAGTAGAACTTGATTCCCGCGCCGTGATCGCCTTGCAGGAATTGGCCGCAGCCTATCCCACACGGCTACGCGTGCTGGAAGCCGATGCGCTTGGCGTGGACTCTGCCACAGCGCTGCCCCCACCAAGGCGCATCATCGCCAACCTGCCCTATAATGTCGCAAGCCCCTTGCTGGTGCGCTGGCTGCGCGGCGCCGCGGCGCTGGAAGGCATGACGCTGATGTTCCAGCTTGAAGTGGCAGAACGCATCACGGCGGCACCGGCCACACCGGCCTATGGGCGCCTTGCCGTACTTGCCCAATGGCGCTGCCGTTGCGATTTGCTGCTGCGCCTGCCGCCAGGCGCCTTCAGCCCGCCTCCAAAAGTCTGGTCTGCCGTAGTGGGTTTTCTGCCGCATGCGGACGACCCGCCCCCAGCGCTATTTGCTGCCATGGAAAAACTCACCGCCGCAGCCTTTGGGCAAAGGCGCAAAATGCTGCGCGGTGCCTTGAAGTCGCTTGGCAATGCCGAAGCGCTTCTGGAACAGGCGGGCATCGCCGGGGATAGGCGCGGTGAGACGCTGACAATCGCAGAATTTGATCGTCTGGCGCGGGGCTTGGCGGGACGCGGTTAGGGCTTGGCAAGCGCTCTGCCAGAACCCGCCATCACCGCCCGACCAGCGCCGCAATCGCCTCCAACCCGCGATCACGCACGCCCATCTCCCCCAAATGATCCAGCGTATTGAACAAATAATCCCGGTTTGATCCCATCTGCCCATGGCCCGTATCAATCGCGCGCGCCAAAACCTCAGTAGGTTGCTTGCCGCAATAAAGCCGGCAGGCGCGGTTCGCGACATAGGCAATCGCGGGCACACGCCGCCCATTATCCAATAACGTCAGCGGCAAAAGCTGGCGGCGATAGACAACCTCTCCGCCATCCGGCAATTCGCGCGCATCCAGATAAGCCAGTGTCTCAGCCGCCGCGCGCCCCGGCACGCGAAACACTGCCCCCCGGCAGGCGCCACCGCGATCCAGTCCCAAAACCAGCCCCGGGCGTTCCGGCGTGCCGCGGTAACGGTGGCTCCACAGACAAAAACGCCGATGAAAGCCGCGCAGCAGCGCAGGATGACGCGCCGCATGGTCAAAGCCTGGCCGCCAGATCAGCGATCCATAGGCAAAGACGTAGAAATCCCCATCCGGGGCCAATAGGGCTGCGATATCGGTTGTCATGGCGGGCGCATTCAATCCCCGCTATATCGGCGCGCAGCATGAACGCCAAGCAAGCCCCTTCCACCCGCGCGCCGATTCTTGGGCGCGTCCTATTCGGCGTCTTGATCCTGCTCGCTGCCTTGGTCGCCGGGCAAAGCCTGCTCTGGCGCTGGAGCACCGGGGCGCTCGCTGAGGGTTTCAGCGATTGGGTGATCAAGCATCGCGCCCAGGGCTGGACCATCAATCACGGCATCCCGGACCGCAGCGGCTGGCCCTTTGCCGCGCGGCTCACGATCCCGCGCCTTTCCATCGAAAGCCCCGGCGATGAGACGGCTGGCCAGGGCATGGGCTGGCAGGTGCAGGCGATCACGCTCGCCACCCCCTTGCCGTTGCCAGATGCGCTCAGGCTTGAAGCCACCGGCCCGCAGGCGTTGAGGCTTGGTGCCACGCGCATCCCCTTCACCTCGGAACGTTTCGCAGCGCTGCTGCCGCTGGAAGCCGGCCAGCCGCCGCGCCGGGCCAATGCGCTAATGCAAGGCATTGTGGCGCAAACTCCGGATGGGGTGCTCACCATCAACCGCCTGGGCGGCGATGCCAATTGGTCGCGCAATGCCGAACCCGCGCTGACGCTGCAATTCGCGGCCGAGGATGCTGCGCTGCCGCCTACCTGGCTTCGCGCACCGGCACTTGCGGGCTTTGGCCCCAAAATCGCGCGGCTTGAATTTGATGGCGCGCTTTATGGCAGCGTCTTGCCGCTGCCGAGCCTGCGAGAGCAATTGGATGCCTGGCGCGCTTCAGATGGCAAGCTGGATGTGCGGCAATTGCGCCTGGCCTGGGGGGATTTGGATGCGGGGCTTAGGCTTTCCGCGCGGCTTGACCCGGCTTTGCAACCCGCCTTGGCGGGCACGCTTTCGGTAACCAACCCTAATGCTGCCATCGATTCACTCGCACGGTCCGGCCTGATCCAGCGGCGCGCGCTGGATGGCACGAAATTCGCTGTGGGGATGTTGACGCGCAGGCCGCCCAATGGCGGCCCGCCTGTGGCAGAGATTCCAATCGGCCTGCAAAATGGTGTGGTGAGTGCGGCGCAAATTCCGCTGACGCGCCTGCCGCCGATTGTCTGGCCGCAGCATTAAGCTTGGCTGGTTAGGCGCGCGCCGCATCCACAATCTGAAAGCCCACGCTAACATCTCCATTCCAGCTCTCCGCCCGCAAATGCCCGCATAAATGCAAGGGCGTACGATCGGGTGAGAGCAATGCCTCAGCGAGAGGACCTTCCTTGGCGCGAAAGCAAATGGTCTTGAGCCGCCCACCACCTTCGCCTTCAACAAAGGCACGGATCGTGGCACCTTCCTTGCCGATCCGATCCGCGCGCAGCACGCGCGCGCGGGCGAGCGCAAAAATCGGTTCCTCATTCCCCGCACCGAAAGGGGCGAGGCGCCCGATCTCCTGCGCCAGTGCAGTTGTTGCCGCCGGCACGGTGATGGCGCCTTCCACCAGCAAATCCGCCGTACTCGGTAGTTTCGCGGCATGGGACAGGCGTTCTTCAAGGAAGGCATGAAAAGCTTCGCCCTTCCCTGCCTGATAGGAAAACCCCGCCGCCATCGGATGCCCGCCGCCAGTCTCCAGCAAACCCGCTTCCCGCGCAGCAATGATGGCAGCACCCAGGTCAACACCAGTAACAGACCGGCCCGATCCCTTGGCGATGCCGCCCGCAATCCCCGCGACACAGGCAGGGCGATTGAATTTTTCCTTGACACGGCCGGCAACAATGCCAACCACGCCGGGGTGCCAGCCTTCCGCCGCCACCAGCAGCACGGCATGGCCGGCCTTGACCTGCGCCTCTGCCATGGCCAGCGCCGTGCCCAGCATATCGCCTTCCACTTCCTGCCGGCGCTTATTCACCTCATCCAATTTTTCCGCCATGGCGCGCGCTTCAATCGCATCTTCGGACAGCAAGAGCCGCAAGCCCAAATCCGCTTCCGCAATGCGGCCAGAGGCATTGATGCGCGGCCCCAACATGAAGCCGAGCGTATGCGCGCTTGGCATATCCTTCTGCCCCGCGACATCCAATAAAGCAGCCAGCCCAATCCGCCCGCGCTTGGCGAGCACCTTCAACCCCTGCGCCACCAGCGCGCGATTGAAACCCGTGAGCGGCATGACATCACACACCGTCGCGAGCGCCACGATATCCAGCAGCGCGAGAAGATCTGGTTCGCCTCGGCGGGTGAACCACCCCGCACGGCGCAGAACACGCAAGCTTGCCGTGGCCGCCAGGAACGCGACCGCCGCCGCACAAATATGCCGCAAACCCGATGGGCAATCCAACCGATTGGGATTGACCACGGCGAGCACCGCCGGCAAGGCGCCTTCGGCCTTATGGTGATCCAACACAACAACATCCGCGCGACCATCCGCAGCGGCCAAAGCGACGCCCGCCGCAATGCCGCAATCCACGCAAATGATCAGCGAAGCCCCGGCATCACAAAGGGCGGCAATTGCCGGCGCATTCGGCCCATAGCCTTCCTTGATGCGATCCGGCACATAGGGTGTGACTTGGCAGCCAAGATCACGCAAAAACCGTGTCATCAACGCGCCAGCACAGGCGCCATCCACATCGTAATCACCAAAGACCGCGACATGTTCGCCGCTCCGCACCGCAACCGCGATGCGATCTGCTGCCGCTTCCATATCGGCAAGCCGTGCCGGGTCCGGCATTAGCGCGCGCAGCTTGGGTTCCAGAAAATCCGCCGCATCATCCAGGCCAATGCCGCGCGCGGCGAGCAAGCGCCCCAGCATCTCCGGCACTTCAAGCCGTTGTGCGATGCCAAGGCCGATGCGCGCATCGCCCGCACGCCATTGCCAGCTGCGGCCAGTGACGCTGCGCGTGACACCCAATACGGGACCTGTCAGCGCGCTATCATCCATGAAATAGGCGCGCCCTGATCAAGCGATAAAGGCGCTGGGCTTGCGCGCGAAATTATGGTGCCCTTCCACATAACGCACCGTGCCGGATTTGGACCGCATGACGATAGAATGCGTATAGGCCCCACCGGCAAAGCGCCGCACGCCGCGCAGCATGGCGCCGCTTGTCACCCCCGTAGCGGCGAACATCACATCGCCCTTGGCCATTTCCTCAACGCTGTATTTGCGGTTGGGATCGGTGATGCCCATGGCACGCGCGCGCGCGATCTGATCCTCATTCTCAAACATCAGCCGGCCTTGCATCTGCCCGCCAATGCACCGCAACGCCGCCGCAGCCAACACACCCTCGGGCGCGCCGCCCGAGCCCATGTAGATATCCACGCCCGCTTCGGGTTGGCTGACGGCGATAACGCCCGAAACATCGCCATCGCCGAGCAGCATGATGCGCGCACCGGCAGCGCGGCAGGCGCGGATCATTTCCTTATGCCGGTCACGGTCCAGCGTGCAGACCATCAAATCGCCAATGTCGCATTTCTTGGCGCGCGCCAATTCGCGCAAGTTTTCCTCCGGCTTCGCATCCAGATCCACAATGCCATCCGGCAACCCAGGCCCCACCGCGAGCTTATCCATGTAGATATCGGGCGCGTGCAAAAAGCCGCCCTTTTCCGCCAGCGCCACGGTCGCAATCGCATTCGGCCCGCCCTTGGCGGTGATGGAGGTGCCCTCCAGCGGGTCCACCGCGATATCCACTTCCGGCCCGCCGCCGGCCTTGGCGTAAAGCCCGACTTTCTCGCCGATATAAAGCATCGGCGCCTCATCCATCTCGCCTTCGCCGATCACCACCGTGCCGGTGATGGCGACCGTATCAAACGCCTTGCGCATGGCTTCCACCGCAGCGCCATCGGCGGCGTTCTTGTCACCCCGGCCAATCCAGCGGGAAGCGGCAAGCGCCGCGGCTTCCGTCACGCGCACCAATTCAAGCGCCAGGTTGCGATCAACCACCAGGCCGGGCGAGGGGGCGGGTTTGGACATGGGCGGGGGTCTCCGATTCGTTCAGACGGGATTTAGCATGGTGTGGGGCAAAACGCGGCGTCAGGTTGCGGCTTCCACCAGGAAGCCCTGCACCGCCTGGAATAGCGCGCCGCGATTGCGTTCCATCAGAATGGTATGCGTGCCATCGCCGAGCACCACCAGGCGCTTGCCGGGGCTATTGGTCAGCAGCGGGAAAATCGCGAGTGCCATGCTCGGCGGCGTATCGCGGTCCCATTCGGCCACCACCAGCAGGGTGGGTGCCGTGACCTTGGCCGGGTCCCAGAAGGGCCGGCCGGCTTGCGCATATTCCCGGCTATCCAGCAGCACACCATTCGGCGCGCGCAGTGTCTGCGGATTGCGCCGCATGCCCTCCGGATCGGTCGCCCAGGTCAGGCCGGCCCAATGTTCAAACCAGCCGGGCGGAATCAGGCCAGCGCGCTTGGCCTCCGGCACGCCTGTCATCCAGCGTTCGCGCGCCTGCGCCTGCGTTACGGTGCGATAGGCACCAAGCGTGGCAGCGGCAGGGCCGGCAGCGAGGCTCGGCCCATCACGCAGCCAAGGCGGCGCAAATAGCACCAGGCGTTCCACCAAAGCGGGATTATCAGCGGCAAAACGGCCCATCAGCGTGCTGCCCCAGGACCAGCCGATATGCACCAGCTTCGCGACATTCCGCCTTTCGCGAATGAAGGCGGCTGCGGTGGCAATATCCTTCACCGCTGTCTCACCGCGCACGATGGGCGAATTGGCCTCTGGCGGTTGGCTCATTTCCGCAGGGCGCGTGCTGCGGCCATAGCCGCGAATATCCAGGCACCAAACGTCAAAGCCTTGGCCGGCGATGTAATCCATCCAGGACAGGCCACCCAAGGGCAGGTCAAAGGCCGTATGCGCCGGATAGGTCGCGCCATGGACAAAGATCACCGTCCGCGCCGGGGAGAAACTGGTCAGGTTTTCCGGGCGTTTGTTGCGGAGAAACAGCTCAATCCCCGCATCGCCGGCGGGGATCATGAATTCCTCGGTCACCAGCGCCGCCTGGGCCTGGGCGGTGCTGGCGGCGGCGAGCAATGGCGCAGCCAAGGGCGCGGCCAGCATGGTGCGTCTATTCATCGGAAACCCCCTGTCCTTTGCCGCAACATATAGCCCCGACCCGCCAGGAAATCAGCCCGCCCGATCAATCCGAATCAGGCGGGATGACATTGGTATTCAAGCCTTCCACCAGCACATCGCGCATGGTCTCGGCACTTTTCAGGCGAATATCATCCCAGGCTTGCGGCGTATGAAAGGCGATATGCGGCGTGATGATCAGCCGGCCCGTGAGCCATTCTTCCTTGTCGCGATAGGCTTGCAGGAGCGATGGCACGGGTTCGACCGGCGGTTCCACCGGGATGACATCAAGGCCCGCCGCCGCGACATGGCCATCGCGCAACACCCGTTCCAAAGCATCAATATCCAGAATGGGGCCGCGCGCGGTATTCACCACCACGGCATCCTTTGGCAGCAGGCGCAATTCACGCTCCCCGATCAGGCCGCGCGTTTTGCGCGTGAGGGGACAATGGATGGAAAGCACATCCGCCTGGGACAGCATCTCATCCATGGTGCGGCAGCGTGTGACGCCAATGGCGCGGTCCGATCCATTGGGCAAAGACGGGTCATAAAACACCACGCGATAACCCAGCGCCTTGGCGCGCAAGGCCGCCGCCGTACCAATGCGCCCAAGGCCAAGAATCCCGAAGGTTTGCACTTCCTGCCGGCGCACGGCGGGGTGCGGCATCACCGCCCATTTCGCAGGCATCGGGCCACGCTGCGTGTCGTGATAAAGGGTCAAGCCGCGCCGCAAGCCAAGCGCCAGCAGCACCGCGAATTCCGCCACTTCCTGCGTGCCATAATCCGGCACATTGCAGACCTTGATGCCCCGCGCCGCGCAGGCTGCGCGATCCACCCTATCATACCCCACCCCCATGCGGATCACGACCTTGAGCTTCGGGAAACGCGCAATCTGATCCGCCGGCACCGCCATCCTCAGCGTCATCAAGCCTTCCGCCTGTTGGCAGAGATCATCCGGCAATTCCGCGAGGGATGCCTTGCACGCCCCCTGCAGGATGCGCACGCCTGGTCCCATGATGCGCTGTTCCAAATCCGTCTCAGGATAGAGCCCTTCCGGTTCAAGCACGGTCAATGTCATCTGGCATTCCCTTGGATGAGTGATTGCGGGGCAGGATGGGGCGGGCGGGCGGGGCTGGCAATGCCAGCGCGCTGGCTTATCCTTGGGTCTCAGGCAGGGAGCGGGAACATGGCGGCAAGACGCATTCTGATTACCGGGGCAGCCAGCGGCATTGGCGCTGCCACTGCCCGCACTTTCGCCGCGCCAGGCGTCGCACTGATGCTGCACACCAGGGCCAATCGCGAAGCCCTGGCACGTGTGGCCGCCGCCGCGCGGGAGAAGGGCGCAGAGGTCACCGAAGCCTTCGCCGATTTCACCGAAGCCGAGGCCCCCGCGCGGCTGGTGGCGGAAAGTGTCGCTGCACTCGGCGGGCTGGATGTGCTGGTGGCCAATGCCGGCTTTGCCGACCGCACGCCCATCGCGACCCTAACCGATGCAGGCTTTGCCAAAAGCCATGAGGCGATTACCTTCAGCCTGCTGCGCCTCGCCCGTTCCGCCGCGCCGCATCTGACCGCCGGAGACAACCCTCGCCTGATTGCGGTTTCTTCCTTTGTCGCGCACCTGTTTCGCAATGATGTCACGACCTTCCCGGCCTCGGCCGCCGCCAAGGCCGCGGTTGAGGCACTGGTCCGCGCCCTTGCCATTGAATGGGCGCCGAAGGTCACGGTGAATGCGGTGGTGCCTGGCTATACGCGCAAAGACCCCGGCGCCCATGCCGCGCTATCGGCTGCGCAATGGGAGGAAATCATTGCGCGCATTCCACTGAAGCGCCTCGGCACGCCAGATGACGTGGCAGCGACCATCGCCTTTCTTGCCTCAGCGGGCGCGGGCTACATCACCGGGCAATCCATCCATGTCAGCGGCGGGGTGGTGATGTGATGCGGCGCTTTGTGCTTGCCCTGTGGTTGCTGCTTTCCGCGCCCGCGCTGGCGCAAGATCTGTCGGGGCATGGCGGCCCCGTGCGCGCGGTTTTGCCACTGCCCGATGGACAGCACATCGTCTCCGCCGGCTTCGATCACGCCGTCATTCTTTGGGACACAAGCGCGGGCCAAGCACGCGCCGTTGCGCGCTGGCATCGCGGCAGCGTCAATGCGCTGGCCCTTTTGCCGGATGGGCGGATCGCCAGCGCCGGCGAAGGCGGGCGCATCGCGCTTTGGGCGCCAGGGCTTGGTGCGGCGCCCGCGCAAATGCTGGAAGGGCATAGCGGGCAAATCGCGGGGCTTGCTGCACGAGACGGGTTTTTGGCCTCAGCCGCCTGGGATGGCACAGTACGCCTTTGGAATCTTGCTGATGGCAGTACGCAAATCCTGGAAGGGCATCGCGGGCAGGTTAATGCCGTTGCCTTCCGCCCCGATGGCGCGCTGATCAGCGCGGGCTTCGACGGCACCATCCGCCTTTGGGCCACCGATGGCAGCAACCGGATCATCGCCGAAGTTGGCCTGCCGCTGAATGCCCTTGTCGCGCTGCCTGATGGCGGCCTCGCCGCCGGTGGTGTGGATGGTGTGCTGCGCCTGATCGCGCCCAATGGCGCCATGCGCGAAGTGGAAGCGGGCGCGCGGCCCATCGTGGCACTCAGCCTTGATACCACGGGCGCACGGCTGGCGGTTGCGTCCCTCGGCGGCAATGTGACGATCTGGGGGCTAGAGACAGCACGCCTGATGCACACGCTGGAAGGCCCGGGCCTGCCGGTTTGGTCCGTGGCCTTCGCCCCCGATGGGCGCCTGCTATGGACAGGCGGCGCGGATCGGCAAGTACGCCGCTGGAATGCGCTGAGCGGCCGCGCCATCGGCCCCATCGCTGCCCCTGCCTCCACCGACCTGCCAGCGGGGCTGGATACGCATGGCGCGCAAGTGTTTCGCGCCTGCAGCGCCTGCCATGCGCTGACCGCCGATGCGGGCCCCATGGCCGGGCCGCACCTACATGGCATTTTTGGCCGCCGCATGGGGACGCTGCCTGGCTATGCCTATTCGGAACGCCTCGCACGCGGTGATATCATTTGGGACGCGACCACCATAGGCGATCTCTTCACGCGCGGCCCCGATGTGGTGACACCAGGAACAAAAATGCCGGTGCAGCGCGTGGATAATGCAGAGGATTTAGCCGCGCTGCTGCGGTTTTTGGAAAAGGCGACGCGGTAGAGCCACACCAGAAATACCGAGGACCCCGCCAAACCTTACGACGCAAGAAACCGCAACACAGCCGCGTTGAAATCAGCAGGATTATCGGCCTGCACACTATGCGCGGCGCGCGCAATCGTCACACGCTTTGCATTGGGCATCACGCCTTCCAGCGCATCAAGAATGCGCCCGAATTGGGGTTGGGATTGATCACCACCCACCAATAGAGTGCGCGTCTTGATCCCCGCTGCCTCAGCCCGCGCATAGGGCTTGCGCTGTTCCTTGATCTGCCCGAGCAAGGTTGTTGCATTGTCGCGATTGACGGTCTTGCGGGCCTCAGAACGCTTGGCCCAGGCGCCCGGCCCGCCGGTATGTTCGGCAACAACCGTCAGGCCTTCTTCCATTTTGCCTTCCGCAATCAGGGCCGCGCCGCGCGCAAAGGCCGATGCCTGATTGCCCTCCGGCGGCGCGCCACCAAGGCTTTCATCCAACTCACCGCCTGGTTCCAACAACACCACCGATTCCAATAATTCCGGATGATGCTGCGCCACACGAAAGGCGATATGCCCGCCGCGTGAATGGCCAATCAAATGCACGCGGCCCTTGCCAAGCCCGCGAATGAAGCCCGCCACATCCGCCGTATGGCGCGCAATGGTGAAATCCCCATCTTCGCGCCACTTGTCGGGCCAGCAATGCCGGAGGCTGATGGCGATAGCGTGATACTGTGCGCCAAAGGCTTCCATCTGCCCCGAAAAGGAACGCTGATCCCCAAGGGTGCCATGCACCATCACCACCGGTGTGCCGCTGCCCGCCTCGGCATAGGCAATCGGATAACCATCAACGCTCAATGTCGGCATCACACTCTCCCTATGGCTGCCGCGCGGCGGCGATCAGCGCCTTGAAGCGCCGCACTACGGCCGGCAAACCTTCAAACACGCTCTGCGAAATCAGGAAATGCCCGATGGAGATTTCCGTGACTTCCTCCATCCGCGCAATGTCACTTACCGTCTCATAAGTCAGCCCATGCCCGGCATGGCAGAGCAAACCCGCGCGCCGCGCCGCAACCACACCCGCCTGCAAGCGCGCCAATTGCGCGGGCCTGTCCGCCACCGGACCTTCGGCATAGGTGCCGGTGTGTAATTCAATCGCAACCGCGCCAATAGCTGCGGCGGCTTCGATTTGCGCCGCATCGGCTTCGATGAAAATGGAAACGCGCACATCGGCCGCCCGCAGCCGCGCCACGGCTTCCCGCAAAAACGGCCCGGCGCGCAGCACGTCCAAGCCGCCTTCCGTTGTCAGCTCCGCACGTTTTTCCGGCACAATACAGCAATAGGGCGGGCGGATACGTTCGGCGAAAGCGACCATCTCCTCGGTCGCTGCCATCTCAAAATTCAAGGGTGCTGCAACCTCCGCACGGATACGCTCCACGTCGCGGTCCTTGATATGGCGGCGATCTTCGCGAAGATGCACGGTAATGCCATCCGCACCCGCTTTAATCGCCAGGCGTGAAGCCTCCACCGGGCAGGGATGCGTCCCACCGCGTGCATTACGCAGTGTCGCCACATGATCAACATTCACCGATAGGTCGAGATGCTTCACGCCAAACCTCTTTTTTCAGCCAATTGACCAGCCAACCTGATGGCCGCCATCAGCGAAGCGGGATCGGCCAGCCCCTTGCCCGCAATATCCAACGCCGTGCCATGGTCGGGGCTGGTGCGGATGATGGAAAGTCCGAGTGTCACATTGACGCCGCCTGCCATATCAATCGTCTTGATCGGGATCAGTGCTTGATCGTGATAAAGACAAATCGCGGCGTCATAACCAGGCCGTGCGAGCGCCGTGAACATGGTATCGGGCGGCATCGGCCCGCGCGCATCAATGCCTTCCGCGCGGAGCGCCGCAATCGCGGGGGCGATAATCTCAATCTCCTCCCGCCCCATGGTGCCGGCTTCCCCGGCATGGGGGTTCAAGCCCGCAATCGCGAGCCGCGGCGCGGCAATGCCGAAATCGCGCTTGAGCGCCGCGTCCACGATGCGCGTTGTCTCCTGGATCAATGACGGGTTCAGCCGCGCAATCGCCTTGGCCAAAGCCTCATGCACCGTTACCGGCACAACGCGGAGTTCCGGGCAGGCCAGCATCATCACGGGCGGCACGCCGGTGCCGGCCAATTCACCCAGAAATTCCGTATGGCCGGGATGTGGAAAGCCGGCGGCGGTCAGGCTTGCCTTTTGGATCGGGTTGGTCACCACGCCCGCCGCGCGGCCTGATTTGGCGAGCGCCACCGCTTCCTCAATGGCGCCAATCACCGCCCCCGCATGGGCTGGGTTGGGCTTGCCGGGGACCACCGGCACGGCCAAGGGCCGATGCAGGATCGGCAGCGCCTGCCCGAAGGCCGCACCCGCTTCCTCAGGCGCGCTGATCTGCGCCACGGGTACGCCGAAGTCGCGCCCAGCATCGTCAATCAGCGCAAAGCACGGACCGCTGCCGCGCAAGGCGCGCCAGGCGCCGGCGGTGATTTCCGCGCCGATCCCGGCGGGCTCACCCATGGTCAGGATCAGCGGCTTCATGGTTGCTTATTAGGCCGAAAGCCGGCGCGGTGAAATCACCCGGCCTGCTGCCGATTGAGCCTTTCCGCCGGCGTCACCACAATACGGCTGACGCCAATCACCTGGCCGAGATTACCCGCAATCAGCGCTGCCACGCCGGGTTCAAGATCCTGGCAGGCGATGGAGATTTCCATTTCCTCAATTCCGTGGCGGGCTTGGAAAAAATCAGGGGTCACGTTACGCTTGGCGAAGGGCTGCAAGATCCGCGGCAGCAGGCCGGGGCTGGGTTCGGCGCGCAGATCAAAGCGCGTGGTCAAAGGGTCAGAAAGCATGGCTTGGGTCCGGTTGAGGGTGGCGGGGCAGAGCTGAGGCGGCCGCCAGATGGGCGCCCAGGCCCAAAGCCCGGCGCCTCAGGCGGCCGCGGCGGTAATTCGGGAAGAAATCAGCTTCGGAGCCATAACCCGGGGATAGCACATCCCGTGCCCAAGGCAAAAAAATACGGCGCGGTTGGGGGGTTCCGCGCCGTCAGAGTCTTACGTCTAAGGAGGAGAAGCTATCAAACGGGGCGGAAAATCGCGCCGCCCACCCGAATCTTGTGGCGCGAAAATGCCAAGCCGCTATTGATCTGGCGCAAATACCCCAAACTAGACGGCTGCCATGGGGCGGCCTGCCCGACATCAGCAATTGAGGAGAGAGATTTCATGGCGCGTGTTGCACTTGTCACCGGAGGCCAAAGAGGCATTGGGGCCGCCATCAGCGAAGCGCTGCAAGCGGCAGGCCGGACCGTGGTTGCTTCCTATGCCGGCAATGATGCCGCGGCGCAGGCCTTCACCGAACGCACCGGCATTCCCTGCTATAAATTCGACGTCGCCGATTACGCGCAATGCGCCGAAGCGATTGCGAAAATCGAAGCCGAAGTGGGCCCGATCGAGATCCTGGTGAACAATGCCGGCATCACGCGCGATGCCACCATGCGCAAGCTGAACCGCGACATGTGGGATGCGGTAATCGATACTAACCTCGGTTCCTGCTACAATCTTTGCAAGCTGGTTTGGGAAGGCATGAATGCGCGCAAATTTGGCCGCATCGTGAATATCGGTTCGGTGAATGGCCAGGCCGGGCAATATGGCCAGGTGAATTATGCCGCCGCGAAATCCGGCATTCACGGCTTCACCAAGGCGCTCGCGCAGGAAGGGGCGAAGCTTGGCATTACCGTGAATGCCGTGGCGCCCGGTTATGTGGATACCGAAATGGTGCGCGCCGTGCCGCCGGATGTTCTGGAAAAGATCATCGCCCGCATCCCGCGCGGCCGCCTTGGCAAGGCCGAGGATATCGCCCGCGGCGTGGTCTTCCTGACGGCCGAGGATGCAGATTTCATCACCGGGTCCACGCTGTCCATCAATGGCGGGCAGCACATGTATTGAGGCTAAGGGGGCGTATTTCCCCCCTGGCATAAGCGCGGCGCCATGGCATGCTGCCCTTTCAATGAAGGGGAAATGCCATGGGCTACGCCATACTTGCTTTCGATGGTGCCGATAAAACCCGCCGCGCCGCGGCGATGGACCGCCACCGGGCGGTGATCAGCCGTTGGGCGGAAGATGGGCGGATGCCTTTCGGCACACCGCTCTTCACCAGCGAATGGGTGCCTTCCGGATCGCTCATGATCCTGGACGTGCCCGATATGGCGGGCGTTCGTGCCTATCTGGCGGAAGAACCTTTCTCGGTGGAAGGCGTTTGGGGGGATGTGCGGGTCCTGCCCTTCCGCATCGCGCCCCTTCCCTATCAGCGCCTGCCCAGGCCGGGCGACCCCGTGGCAAGCACCCGTACCCATACGGTTGCCATCGCCTATGACGGCACGGATGCTGAGGCCCCGGCGCGTCGCCAGGCCGCACGCCCCGCGCATATCGCCCGCATGCAGCCCATGGCCGCCGATGGCACGCTTGCGGTTGGTGGCGCCATTCTGGATGAGGCTAGGCAGCGCATGATCGGTTCCATCACCGTCACGCGCCATGCCACCGACGAAGCCGCGCGCGCCTGGATGGCCGAAGACCCCTATGTGAAGGGCGGCGTCTGGCAGGACATCACCCTGCATGCAACGCGCCTGGCCGCGCTCCCCTATCGGCCCTTGCCCGGCGCTGCCTGATGGCACTGATTGAATATGCCGATGCCGCGCCCGAGGTGCGCGCGGTATTTGATGACATCAAAGCGACGCGCGGGGTCGCTGATGTCAATAATTTCTGGAAAGCCTTGGCGGTGCATCCGCCAACCCTGAAGCGCACCTGGGAAAGCCTGAAACAGGTGATGGCGCCAGGCGCGCTCGACCCGCTGACCAAGGAAATGCTCTATCTCGCGGCCTCAGCGGCGGCGGGTTGTGCCTATTGCACCGCGTCACACACGGCAGCAGCGCGCGCCAAGGGCATGACGGAGGCGATGCATGGCGAATTGCTCGCCGTGCTTGGCATGGCGGCGGAGACGAATCGTTTGGCGGAAGCACTGCGCGTGCCGATTGATCAGGGTTTGTGACCGGCAAAGCCAATATGCTTCGCCCGTTTAAGCGCGGTGACACAATCATGGCTATGGCGCGATCCGCCAAAAAGGATCACGCTATCATCCGGTTTGGACAAGGATGGGATCATGGCCCTGCAACGCATGGTGCTTGAAATTGGCATGGGTACCGATATTCGCGGCGCGGATTACACCAAGGCCGCGGTGCGGGCACTTCGCGATGCGCTTTGGCATAATTCGCTCACCATCGGTGCCGCCGTTGGGCAGGATGTTGATGCCATGCAGGTTGAAGTGCTGATCGGTGTGCCCAAGCCTGATCTGGTGGATAA
This sequence comes from Roseomonas sp., assembly GCA_020249465.1. GTDB lineage: Bacteria > Pseudomonadota > Alphaproteobacteria > Acetobacterales > Acetobacteraceae > Neoroseomonas. Next base: position 31,031 of record JADCFP010000002.1, read on the forward strand.
GGATCAGGTGCTTGCCATTCTGCCCCATGGCACCGGCACCGTGACCCTGGTGGAAGGTGGGCTCGAGATTCCTAATGATGAGGGGACCAATAGCACCGTGATCGCCAATTGCTGCGCCATTGTGCGCTTGGATGTGTGAGGGGAAAGCGACCATGGCCTTGAAGCGCATCATCCTGGAAATGGGCAGCGGCAATGATCTGCATGGTGGGGATTACACCAAGGCCGCCTTGCGTGCGGTGCAGGATGCCCTGCACCATTCATCATTGGCATTCATCCGCACGCTTGGGCTTGATATCAAGAAAATGCAGGTGGAAGTGACCATCGGCGTGCAGCAGCCCGATAAGGTGGATATCGAAGCGGTGCGGAAATCCCTGCCTTACGGCGTGGTCACGGCACGCGCGGTGAAGGGCGGCTTGGATGTTCCGGAAGAAGGCCGGCATGACAAGGCGGTGATTGCCTCGGCCGCCATTGCCGTGCGTTTCGATTTGCCCTGAGGCAGCCTTCAACACATGCGGCAGGACAAGATGGAAAACGCCAAGAAATCCCCCCTCGGCATTTACAATGAACATTTGCAGCGGGGCGAGCTTGCCTATCAATTCAGCCCAAACGTGGGCAAGCCAGTGTTCTACCCGCGCATCATCTGCCCTTATACGGGCAGCGAAGATCTGGAATGGCGAATCTCCAAGGGGCTTGGCACCGTGCATGCAACCACGGTGGTGCATCCCGCGCAGGGCGAGGCTTACAATGTCTGCCTGGTGGATATGGATGAAGGCTATCGGCTGATGAGCCGGGTTGAGGATATTGACCCGATGGCGGTGAAAATCGGCATGCGCGTGAAGTTCCGCACGCATCATCAGGGCGGCGACGAAGCGCCCATCCCGGTTTTCACGGCGATGGAGGGCTGAGGCGATGGCCAGCATGCAACGCGGCAGTGTCGCCATTGTGGGCGCGGCGGAATCGGATATCGGCAGTGTTGCCGCTGATATGTCGGTGATTGATCTGATGGCGCAGGGTACCGTGCGCGCATTGGCAGATGCGGGGCTCACGCTTGCTGATGTGGATGGGCTTTTTTGTGCGACGACGCAGGCGCGGACATCCGCCATGTCGCTCGCGGAATATCTGAAAAAGCCGGATGCCTATGTGGATTCCACCATTGTTGGTGGGTCATCCTTTGAAATTCATGTGGCGCATGCGCAAGCCGCGATTGAAGCCGGGCTTTGTTCAGTTGCCGTTGTTGCCTATGGCAGCACGCAGCGTTCTGCCGGGCGGAAGAACGCCTCGCCGAGGGAATTCAACCCTTACGAGACACCCTTCAAACCCTTCATGCCGTCCACCGCCTATGCCATGGCAGCAAATCGCCACATGCATGAATTCGGCACCACGCGGGAACAATTGGCGGAAGTGGCGGTGGCGGCGCGGCGTTGGGCGCAGCTCAATCCCGTGGCCTTTGATCAAAGGCCACTTGATATCGCGGGTGTGCTTGGCGCGAAGATGGTGTCCTACCCCTTCACCGTGCGCGATTGCTGCCTGGTGACGGATGGTGGCGGTGCGATTGTGCTGACCTCTGCCACGCGGGCAAAGGCGCTGAAGAAGCCGCCAGTTTATGTGCTGGGGACAGGCACCAGCATCACCCATGCAACCATTTCCAATATGCCGGATTTGACACGCACCGGCGCGATTGCGTCCGGCGCGCGGGCCTATCAAGCGGCAGGGCTTGGCCCGCAGGATATGGATATGGCGGAGCTTTATGATGCGTTTACCATCAACACCATTCTATTCCTGGAAGACCTCGGCTTTTGCAAAAAGGGCGAAGGTGGTGCGTTTGTCACCAATGGCCGCATCGCGCCCGGCGGTACCTTGGCGGTGAACACCAATGGCGGCGGCCTGTCCTACTGCCATCCGGGCATGTATGGGCTTTACTTGCTGATTGAGGCGGTGCGGCAAATCCGCGGCGAATGCGGTGCGCGGCAGGTGCAAAAGCACGATACCGCGATTGTGCATGGCAATGGCGGCGTGCTGTCGGCGCAAAGTACGGTCATTCTGGGCGGGGCCGCGACGGTTTAGGGGGGGCGCCGCCCCGCCGTCTGGAACCCGCACCAGATCGCATCAGTTTCAGCCGAAGGCAGCGCGCTGCGGCAAGCCAAGCTTTTGGAAAAGTCGCACTACCGGACACATGCCCGTGAATGACGCCTGGATAAGATGCAGCCCCATAAGGCCAGTTACCCAAAGCCAGCTTGGGTTGTGATGAACGCCTAACAGAAGGCTTCCCACCACAACCACGCCAACAACAAGTAGGATAGCGCGTTCCAAAGACCTGTTTTTGCGCCCTGTCTTGGGCAAGGTTAAGCAGGATCTATGCGCAATCGCAACAGAAAATGATGCGATAGGCTATGGCGCGCGGTCAGGCGGAACCGGGGCGTTCTGGCGATGATTGCCCTTTGATTACCCAGGCGCCGCTATTCCCGATTGAGGCCGGATGCGCCGATGATCTCGGTCCATTTGGCGATATCCGCTGCGATCCTGTGCCGGAGCGCTTCGGGGCCGCGCGCCGCCGGGGCAGGGGCAGTGCTGGCCAAATCCCGGAGCCGCCCTTGCAGGACCGGGTCCTGTTGGGCGCCCTCAATCGCCTCAGCCAGGCGCGCAATGACAGGGGCAGGGGTTGCTGCTGGCGCGGCAAAGGCGTTCCAGATCACCAGATCAAAACCTGGCAGGCCCGCCTCGGCGAAGCTTGGTACATCGGGCAATTGTGGGATGCGCTGGGGCGCGGAAACCGCTAGCGCCACCGCCGTACCGCCGCGATGCGCGGGAATCATGGTGACGGTCTGATCAATCACTGCGTCCACGGTGCCAGCCGCCAAATCTATCATGGCGGGACCGGCGCCCCGATAGGAAACCAGCGTCGCCTTTAGCCCCGCGAGATGCAGCAGGTATCCAGGCGCAAGATGGCTTGTCGTGCCGGAACCGGCGGTCCCGAAAGTAGCCTTGTCGCCATTGCGGCGAATGTGATCCAGCAGCCCCTGCAGATCGCGAATTTGCCCGCGAGGCGAAGCCGCCAAAACCATGGGCACATCCGCCACCATGGAAATCGGGGCCAATTCACGCCTGGGATCGAAGCCGGCATTGGGGTTCAGCACATGGGCAACGGCCATGACACCCATATTGCCAAAGACCAGCGTATGCCCATCCGCTTCAGCGCGTGCGGCGCGCTGCATGCCAATCAGCCCGCCTGCGCCGCCGACATTTTCTACCACGACAGACCGGCCCAGCAGTGGCGCCAGGGCCTGGCCGAAATAGCGCGCCAGGGCATCAAGCGTTCCCCCAGGTGCAGAGGGAACAATGATGGTGATGTTCCGCTGTGGAAAAGACTGGGCCAAGCCAGGCGTGGCCAGGGCGGCAAAGGGCAAGGATAAAGCGGCCCGGCGGGGCAAGCGAATTTTCATGACACTTCCTCATTCTTGGATGTTCTTATGGGAAAAGGTTAACGCTTGCCATGAGCTTTGCCTATGCCCTGCAACGCCGCCCCTCGCGCTTTCGCGCCGCAGGCTTTATGTCTCCCGCCATGGAGTATATCTCAACACGCGGGCAGGCGCCGGCCCGGGATTTTGAAGGCGTATTGCTGGCGGGCCTCGCGGAAGATGGCGGGCTTTTCGTGCCGCGCCATTGGCCGGAGCTTTCGCCCGCCGAATGGCGCGCCATGCGTGGGCTTTCCTATCCGGAACTCGCGGCGCGCATCATCGGGTTGTTTGCCGGGGCTGGCCTGCCGCTCAATAAGCTGTGCCAGGAAGCCTATGCCGGCTTTGGCCATCCCGCCATTGTGCCGCTGGTGCAGTTGGATCAGCGGTCTTTCGCGCTGGAATTGTTCCATGGCCCGACGCTCGCCTTCAAGGATATGGCGCTGCAATTACTGGGACCGCTCTTTGATCATGTGCTGACCAAGCGCGGCGAACGCGTGACGATTGTCGGCGCGACCTCAGGCGACACAGGCTCCGCCGCCATTGAAGCCTGCCGGGATCGCGCGGCGGTTGATATTGTCATCCTCCATCCCGAGGGCCGCACCAGCGAAGTGCAGCGCCGGCAAATGACCAGCGTGCTGGCGGCCAATGTCAGCAATATCGCGATCAAGGGCGATTTCGATGCCTGCCAGGACCTGGTCAAGGCCATGTTCAATGACGCGCCCTTCCGCCAGGAAATGCGGCTTTCGGCGGTGAATTCGATCAATTGGGCGCGGATTGCGGCGCAAATTCCCTATTATGTCGCAGCGGCCTTGGCGCTTGGCGCGCCGGACCGGCCTGTCGCCTTCAGCGTGCCCACCGGTAATTTCGGCAATGTGCTGGCCGCCTGGGCGGCGATGCGCATGGGCCTGCCGGTCGCCAAGCTGATTGTGGGGTCGAACCGCAATGACATCCTGGCGCGCTTCCTCGCGGCCAATGACATGACCGCGCGGCCGGTCGAACCATCGCTCTCGCCTTCCATGGATATTCAGGTTTCCTCCAATTTCGAACGCCTATTGTTCGAATTGCTGGGCCGCGATGGCACGGTCACGGCGGAAGCCATGCGCCGCTTCCGCACGGAAGGCCGCATGCCCATCCCCGATGCGGCTTGGCGGGATGCCACCCGGCTATTCGCGGGCTTCACCCTGGATGATGCCGGGACACTCGCCGAAATCCGGCATTTGCATCAGGCTGCGGGGTATTTGGCCGATCCGCATACCGCGGTCGGCACTGCCGCCGCGCGCGCCTTGGCGCCGGAAGACCCTAGCATTCCGGTCGTGGTGGCCGCCACCGCGCATCCGGCGAAATTCCCTGATGCGGTGGAACGCGCAACGGGGCTGCGCCCCCCTCTGCCAGCGCGGCTTGCCGACCTATATGATCGGGAAGAACGCTTTTCCGTCCTGGCCGATGACCTCGGCGCGGTGGAAGCCGCGGTTCGTGCCCATGCCCGTCGCAATGCAGCCTGAAAAGATCAACCCACCCATGACCGAAGCCGTCCGCGTTACCCACCTTGCCAATGGCCTGACCGTTGTTTCCGAAAACATGCCGCGCGTGGAAACCGTTTCCTTTGGCGCCTATGTCTCGGTCGGCACGCGGCATGAAACGCCGCAAGACAATGGCGTTTCGCATTTCCTGGAACACATGGCCTTCAAGGGCACGGCGCGGCGCGATGCGGCGGCGATTGCGCGGGAGATTGAAAATGTCGGCGGGCATCTCAATGCCTATACCGCGCGCGAGCAGACCGCCTATTACGCCAAGGTGCTGAAGGAAGACACGGCACTCGCTGTTGATATCATCGGCGATATCCTGACGCATTCAACCTTTGAACCTGAAGAAGTTGAACGCGAACGCGGCGTGATCTTGCAGGAAATCGGCCAGGCGAATGATACGCCGGATGATATCGTGTTTGATCATTTCCAATCCACGGCCTTTCCGGATCAGCCCATGGGCCGGCCCGTGCTGGGCACCGAGGAATCGATCAAGGCCATGACGCGCGACGCGCTCAGGGGCTATATGGGCCGCAACTACGGGCCTTCCTCCATGGTGGTCGCCGGCGCTGGCGCGCTGGATCATGATGCGCTGCTTGATTTGGTCGGCAAGCATTTCGCTGATCTGCCCAAGGTGGAGATCGCAAGCCCGGAAGCCGCGCGCTATGCCGGCGGTGAATTCCGCGAAGACCGTGATCTGGACCAGGTGCATATCGTGCTTGGTTTTCCCTCTGCGCCCTATCGCGACCCGATGCATTGGCCAACACAAGTGCTGGGCACGCTGCTGGGTGGCGGCATGTCTTCGCGGCTGTTTCAGGAAATCCGCGAAAAGCGCGGCCTGGTCTATTCCATCTATGCCTTTGCCTCACCGTTTAAGGATGGCGGTCTGTTCCAGATTTACGCCGGCACCGGTGAGAAGGAAGCCGCAGAATTGATGCCCGTGACGCTTGAGGAATTGCTCAAGGTGCAGCGTGACGTGACCGAGGATGAATTGGCCCGCGCCAAGGCGCAGCTCCGCGCTTCCTTGCTGATGTCCCTGGAATCCACCGGCAGCCGCTGCGAACAGCTTGCGCGGCAATTGCAGGTGCATGGCCGCGTGATCCCGATTGAGGAAACCAAGCAGCGCATTGCCTCGGTCACGGTTGAACAGGTGCAGCAGGCCGCCGCCCAGGCTTTCCGCCAGCGCCCGACCTTGGCCGTAATGGGACCATCGGCAGAGGTGCCAACCCTTGGCACGATCATGGAGCGTTTGGCGGCATGAACCGGCTGGATGCGCTTGCTGATCTGATCAAGGCCGCCCGCGCGGCGGGGGCGGATGCGGCGGATGCACTGCTGATTGCCTCGACCTCGCTTTCCGTGGAGCGGCGGCTGGGGGCGATTGAAAAGCTGGAACGCTCGGAAAGCCTCGATCTCGGCTTGCGCGTTCTGGTCGGCAAGCGCCAAGCGATAGTGGCTTCCACGGAACCCGACCCGAAGGGGTTTGCCGCGCTTGCGGAACGCGCGGTGGCGATGGCGCGCGTGGTGCCGGAAGACCCCTATGCCGGTCTGCCGGAAGCCGTTGCCATTCCCGCCCGCGCACTGGATTTGGAAGACCCGAGCGAACCCTCAGCAGAAACCCTGCTGGCCCGCGCTGCGGCGGCGGAAGAAGCGGCCCTTGCCGTGAAGGGCATTACCAATAGCGAAGGGGCGGGCGCCGGCTGGGGCCGGACTGAAATTGCGCTGGTCGCTTCCAACGGTTTCGCCGGGCTTTATGCCCGCACATCCCATGGCATTTCCGCCACCGCCGTCGCCGGCGAAGGCACGGGGATGGAGCGGGATTATGATTATTGGCAATCGGTCTATTTGGCCGATCTGCCGGACCCAGCCTTGGTCGGGCGCGTCGCGGCAGAAAAGGCCGTGCGCCGCTTGAACCCGGTGCGCGCCAGGACTGCGCGCATTCCGGTGGTGCTCGATCCCCGCGTTTCCGGTTCCATGCTCGGGCATTTGGTGGGCGCCATCAATGGTGCGGCGGTGGCGCGCGGCACGTCCTTCCTCAAGGATGCTATGGGCCAGCAAATCCTGCCCAAAGGTCTGACGGTGCATGACGACCCAACGCGGACGCGCGGCCTGCGTTCCCGCCCCTTTGATGGGGAAGGCATGCCCGGTGAGGCCCGCGCCATTGTGCAGGACGGCGTGCTGACCAGCTGGATCATGGATTGGCGGAGCGCGCGGCAATTGGGCCTGGCTTCCACCGGCCATGCCAGCCGCGGCACCGGCGGCCCACCCGGCCCGGCGCCGAGCAATCTGTGGCTGACGCCCGGCACGCTGACCCCTGAGGCGCTGATGGCCGATATCAAGGAAGGGCTCTACGTCACGGAATTGATCGGTATGGGCGTGAATGGCGTGACGGGCGATTACAGCCGCGGCGCGGCGGGTTTCATGATCCGGGACGGCGTGCTGGCGGAAGCGGTGAGCGAGATCACCGTGGCGGGCAACCTGAAGCAGATGTTCCTGAACATTACAGCCGCCAATGATCTGGTCTTCCGGCGCGGGACAGATTGCCCGACCCTTCGGATTGAAGGGCTGACGCTCGCGGGGGCGTGATCAGTATCCGATCTGGTGGAAGCCAGAAAAGCTTGGAAACGCCTGCGGAACGGCAAAGCGCATCCGTTCGAACGCAGGCCGCGTACAGCGTGTTGCGTTCACATGGGTTCACGCCACCCGCTCTACCTCGTTGTTTTTCGCCCATCTTCACACGCCCAGATTTTCCATCTGAACGTGATCTGCTCTGAAGCATTCTTGTCACCAAATAAAAAACCCCGGGGCCTCCCCCGGGGTTTTCGTTCAGGCCAGGAGGCGCTGATCAGTCGTTATTGCGCTGACCCATGAAGGACAGCAGCAGCTGGAACAGGTTCACGAAGTTCAGATAGAGCGCCAGCGCATCCATCACGCTCCGCTTGCCGGCTTCGTCCGTGCCTTCAGCATAGGCGAATTGGATATAATCCGCCTTGATGCGCTGCGTGTCATAGGCCGTGAGACCAACAAACACGACCACACCGATCACGCTGATCGCAAAAGCGAGCGCCGAGGAAGCCAGGAAGATATTGACCAGACCCGCAATCATGATGCCGATCAGGCCCATGATCATGAAGCTGCCAAAGCGCGTCAGATCCGCCTTCGTGGTGTAGCCATAAAGGCTAACCGCCGCGAACATCGCCGCCGTGATGAAGAAGGTGCTGGCGATGGACTGGCCCGTATAGCGCAGGAAGATGTTCGACAGGCTCGCACCCATACAGGCGGCAAACACCCAGAACAGCGCCTGCGTCGCGGGACGCGACAGCTTGTTGATGCCGAAGGACAGTACCAGGATGAAGGCGAGCGGCGAGAGCATCGCAGCCCAGCCCAGGATGGTCGGTTCGATGATGCGCGCGCCATTGGCAGCGCGGGTCACCGCCCAGAACATCTGTTGCAGCGCCGGCGAGGAGCCGATCACATAGGCAACAATACCGGTAACCAGAAGGCCAGATGCCATCCAGTTATAGACGCGGAGCATATACGCCCGCAGCCCGGCATCAATCGCGGCCGCATCGGCTGCGACGGGGCGACCCCAGCCGGTGTTGAAACGCGTGTCGGGACCAAAGGCCATGACGAGACGAACTCCTGTTGACGGGGATGATTCCCCTTACGTGAATAATATGGAGATTTCGTAATCCAGATCAATAGGGGAGTTTAGGGTGCCCGCCCATGGGCGGGCACCCTTGCCCCTCAACGCTCGGCTGGTTCCACCCGAATGGCGGCGGCCTCGGCGAAGGCAACATCAACCCGATCGCCGACTTTCAATGTCTTCAGGAATTCGCGCAATTCGGGGGCGCGGACGGCAACTGTACGTTCCTCACGCGAAGGACCAACGAAGCTTACGGTGTTATTGGCGGCGTCAACGGCGGTGATCCGCACCCGGGCGCGGGTTGCCGCTGCTACGCCAGCACCAGGCCGGGCACCAGGTTCGGCGCGCGCGGCGCCAACCACGGCTTCGGGTTCAAGTCTGGTACCTGGGGGTGCCATGCGCACGGCGACCGCTTCCTCAAAATGCACACGCACCCGATCACCACGGCGGATCTGGGCGAAGTTCCGCACTTCAGGACCCAGCTGCAATGTTTGTGGCTTATCATCCGGGCCGCGCACCACAATGGTCCGGGTGCGGGCATCCACACGGTCTACCGCGCCCACAATTTCGCGCGTGGAGGACGCAACAACCGGCGGCGGCGGGTCGGTCGCGCAGCCGGCCAGCGCGAGCAGCGGCAGGGCAAGCATGGCGCCTTGGCGAAGGCGCGTGGAGAGGGTTGCGAACATTATCTGGCTTTCCTTCCTCGGAACGGGAATTCAACTTAACGGATTAACGCATGGGCCCAGAGCATTTTCAAGCCAAGTGGGAAACTTGGTGGCTCGGAGAATGCGATCAAACAGGCCGTGGCGCGATTACCATGTCCCAAGGTGCATGGAATAGGCCACCGGGTAAAGGAAATCGGGGCATGGCGCATAACCAAAGCCGCGTCGGCTGTTTCATTATAGTAACGGTTTAACGTGCTTTCGCTCGGTCAGGTTCTGAACAGCAAATCCAATCCGATGATCCCATCAGATCCGATATGACCCTATGGCGCGGTACCGAATATCCGGTGCAGCACACGGTCGCCAACCCGGATATTGAGCCGCTCTGCCGTAGCAGCGGCCAGTTCCAGCGTCGCGCGCACCGGCCCATTGCTTGAAATGCTGGCAAGCGAATAGGGCACGGTACGCTCCGCAATGCGATGCACGCGCCCATCGGCGGCGATGAACACCATGTCGAGCGACGTGATGGTATTGCGCATCCACATCGAACTCTCGCGCGGCGCGCCCCAATCGAACAACATGCCCTCATCCGGTTTGACTTCCGGGCGGAACATCAGGCCGATCATCTGCTGTTCCGGCTGAACAGCCATTTCCACTGTAAAGGTCAGCCGGCGCCCATCGCGGGTTTCAAACACCAGGGGCTCCGTCGGCAGGCGCGGCTGTGGGCGATCTACCCCCGGCTGCGCGACAGCGGCGATGGGAAGCAGCGCGGCAAGCGCCAGGAAGGAACGTCTTTGCATGGAAACCTTCATGGCATGGGATCGGGAAGCGCCTCAAGCGCCGCTGCCGCCACACGGCGCACCACGGCGCGCACCACGCCAGGGCGCGGCGCATCGGCGAGTGTGGTGAACCAATGCTCGGGCGGGTTGCGCCCGGCGGCGCGGTGATAGCTGAGGGTCCGCAGCACCGCCTCTGCCGCATCGGGCAGGCGTTCCGGCAGGGCATGGCCATTCAGCACGCCCCAAACCCCGGCCCAGCAACGCGCCACACTCCAGGGATTATAGCCGCCACCGCCCAGCACGATCAGCCGTGGCGCGAGGCCCATCAGCGCGCCCACCACAGCGCGATGCGCATTATTGGAGAGCGCGAGGCGCGAGAGCGGGTCTTCTTCCAGCGCATCGGCCCCGCATTGCAGCATGATGGCGGCGGGCCTCAGGCTCCGCGCAATGGGCAGGACTGCTTCATGCAGCACCCAGGCCATTTCACTGTCATTGAAGCCGGCCGGCACCGGGATATTCGCCGCATGGCCGCCGGCCTTGTCACCCAAGCCACCGGTGAAGGGCCAGCGCCCATCCTCATGCACCGAAAGCGTGACAACATGCGGGTCATCATGAAAGGCATCCTGCACGCCATCGCCGTGATGCGCATCAATATCCACATAAAGCAGCGGCGAAAGCCCCTGATCGCGCCAGGCGAGCAAGCCCAGCACCGCATCATTCACATAACAAAACCCTGAAGCGCGATCTGCGCGGCCATGATGCGTGCCGCCGCCGGGCACATGCACAACGCCGCCCGAGGCAGTGAGCCTCGCCGCCAGCAGTACACCGCCGGCGCTGGTGGCGGGGCGACGGAACACTTCGCGATAAACCGGGTTGCCATCGGCACCGATACGAAACCGCGCGCGATCCTCGGCGCTCACGCTCTGGGTTACCTCAGCGCGCATCAGGGCGGCGATGTAATCGGCGTGATGGAAGCGTTGCAATTCTTCCGGCGATGCGCGCGGGCTTTCAATGTATTGATCGGGCGCCACCCACTCCAACGCGCGGATCAGATCAAGCGTGGTGGAAACGCGGGGAATCGCCAGCGGATGCTTCGGCCCATAGGTGGAGCCGCGATAGATGTCCGATCCGATCAGCAAGGGCCGCATGGGTCTCTGCATTGGCCGACTAATCAGCCGCTGACAAGCCTTGCGTGGAGCAACAAAAAAGGCCGCCGCCCGATGCCGGGACAGCGGCCTTCAAAGGGCTTTGGGAAGCCTATTTCAGGATGATTTCCACGCGGCGGTTCTGCGGTTCACGCACACCATCGGCGGTCGGCACCAGGTTGTTTTCTTCGCCGAAGCCGCGTGTCACGATTTCGTTCCGCGGCACACCACGGCGCACCAACTCAGCCGCCACCGCATTCGCGCGGCGGATGGAAAGCTGCATGTTGTAATCCGCCGGGCCAGAGCGATCAGTAAAGCCGTTCACTTCAATGCGGGTCACGCCAGCGCCGCGAGCAGAAGCAGCTTCACCGATGATCTGGCGGGCACGATCGGTCAGGTCCGCCTTGCTCCAGTCAAAGAAGACCAGGAAGGTGCGGGCCGCAGCCACCGGGGCCGCGGCAGCAACCACGGGCGCGGCATTGAAGGCGTAGCGAAGACCGAACAGCACACCATGATTGCCGAATTCAGTACGGCCATTGTTGCTCTTGCCGGTTGCAGAGTCCGTAAACTTAATCATAGGACCCTTGTCATCGTTGAAATACCGATACTCGGCAGTGAAGGCGAGCCCAGGAACGCTGGCAATCGGGAAGGACGCGCCGGCAATGATTTGATAAGCGAACCTGCCATCATCACCATCTGCCGTGATTCGGGTGGTCGCGTTGCTCATGCGAGCATCATCAACCGAACCAGAGTGATAACCAATACCGCCGCCAATATACGGCACGATAGCTGTGGTATCGATACCGATCAGCCTGAGGTCTAGATCATAGAGAATATTCGCCATGAAGGCGAGTGATTGATACCGGCCACTGCCAGTCGCGGCCCGGTTATTGATCGTGGTCGAGTCCACATCGCTGCTGCGAATGGCCCCTTCAACTTCGGCACGGATCCCGTTACCGAAGCCGTAACCCAGGCTCAAAACGCCAACAGCGCCCGTGGAGAAGGAATTATTAAAGATGCTGCTGCCAGCTCCGCCCTCATCCTCATTCTGCCAAATGGCTCCGACGCCGCCGCCCACATAAAGGCCCTGGATATTTTGCGCGGCTGCACCACCGGCAATCAGAGCAAAGGCAGAGGCGGCCGCGACAGACCGAATTGTTGAACGCATAGGAGATTCTCCTCGAAAAACATGATCATCGACATAATACCTCCCTAGCCGCGGAATGAAAGACTTAATTTAACCAGTGGCTGCGGGCCAGAAGAGCATGCGTGGCCAACCTTGGCGCTACCGAAATGCCTTCATTTGGTCATCCCGCAGGCTCCACGCCCCCCAACAAACGGCTAAACACTCCTTCTGTACAGGCATGAAGCACATGGCTAGTTTGAGTCAATTATTTGATTTAAAGGGATTTTCAACAACTCCGCCTTAAGCCCCAGGCGGGACTGGGCCCCATTCGCGCGCCAAGCAATTTTTTGGCGCAAAGGCACCAGAGAGATAAATCGCTGGCACACGAGCCAAACGCATGCCTTGGCATGAAAGTCACAAAACTACGGCACTGTTGCCATTTTGTCACTCAAAGCTGGGGCTTTGATCCCTTCAATCCCAGCCAACCGCGCCCGGCATCTCCTTCACCGGCTTGGCCGCCTTCAGCTTCGCCAAATCCGGCAGGGGGCGACAGCGCAGCGGATCGCCCGCAAAGGCTTCCTCAATCGCCGCCGCGACCCCCAGCACCAGCCGATCCCCGCCGCGCGGCCCCACCACCTGCAAGCCGAAGGGCATGCCGTTGCGGTCCAGCCCCATCGGGATCGAAATCGCCGGATGGCCGCAGAGCGTCGGGTAATAGGCAAGCGCCAACCAATGGAAGTAGGTCCGCGTCGGCTGGCCATCAATTTCCGCCGGAAAAAGCTCCTTCCAGGGCCGGGGCGAGATCGTGATCGCTGGCGTGATCAGCACATCATGCGCGGCGAAAAACCCTTGCCAGGCGCGGTACATCGTGGTCTGCGCCGCCGCGGCGCGGGCGTAATCATCCAGGCTATAGCGCAGCCCCTCTTCCACATTGGCGCGCACATTGGGCCCAACATCCTCAGGGCGCGTACGGCATTTTTCCAGGTGAGAGGTCAGGAAGCCCGCCGCGCGCAGCACCTCAAACGCCTCATCACCGCCGGTGCAATCCGGGTGCGCCGCTTCCGCCGCGCCGAACATGGGGGCGATGGCGCCGGCGCGGTCAGCAAAGATGTTGCGGATATGGTTTTCGGTCGGCGCCTGGCCGAAATCCGGGCTGAAAGCCAAGCGTAGGCTGGCAAGGTCATAACGCGGCACGGGGAAATAGAGGCTCGGCTCTTCACGCACATAGCCATCGTGCAAAGTATAGGCGAGAGGATCGCGCGCATCATCAGACGCCATGGCCGACAGCAATAGGCAAACATCGGCCACACTGCGCGCCATGGGGCCAAGCACCGGCAGACCAGACCAGCCATGGGCGCGCTTTTCGGAAGGCACCAGGCCGGGCGATGGCCGATAGCCGACAATGCCATTGAAGGCCGCCGGGTTACGGAGCGAACCGCCGGTGTCAGAGCCGGAGCAGATCGGGAACATATTGGTCGCCAGCGCCACACCTGAACCGCCTGAAGACCCGGCAGCGGATTTCATCGGATCAAAGGGATTGCCTGTCACGCCATAGACGGCGTTGCGCGTATTGGCGCCGGCACCAAATTCAGGCGTATTGGTCTTGCCCGCAACAATCGCGCCATTGGCGCGAAGATTGGCGACCATGCCGCAATCCGCATCGGGCACGAAATCGCGAAAGATCGGGCTGCCATAGGTGGTGCGGAGCCCCGCGGTTTCCTCCAAATCCTTGATGCCCACGGGCAAGCCATGCAGCGGGCCCAATTCATCGCCGCGCATCACGGCGGCTTCGGCTTCGCGCGCGGCGGCGCGGGCGCGGTCCTCATCCAGGGCCACCACGGCATTCACCGCGTGGTTCACCTCCCCGATGCGCTTCAGGCAGCTTTCCAGCAATTCCACTGGGGAAAGCTTGCGCCGCCCAATCAGGCGGCGCGCTTCAATCGCGGTCAGGTCACAGGGTTCGGTCATCGGCGTTTCCTTGGTTTTTTCTTGAAATTGCGCGGCTGATCAGTAGCCCATCGCGCAGCCATCCTTGCGCGGGTCAGAACCACCCACCAGGCAGCCCTTTTCATGGTCAATAAAAATCGCCTGACCACCGCCATGGGGCTTGTCGATGCCTTCGCAGACATGGCCAAGGCGATTCAGCTGATCAATCACCGCGCCGCTGAAGCCGCGTTCCACCTGCACCTTGCCATCCTGCGGCATCAGGCGCGGCAGATCGATCGCTTCCTGCACATCCAAACCGAATTCGAAATGATTGGTCAGGAAGTAGCTATGACCGGTCGGCTGATAGCGCCCGCCCATCACGCCATAGGGCATGATGGCGCGGCCATTCTTCATCACCATGCCGGGAATGATGGTATGCAGCGGGCGCTTATTGGGCGCGATGCAATTCGGATGGCCTTCCTGCAAGCGGAAACCAAAACCGCGATTCTGCAGCATGACACCGGATTTTTCCGCAAGGATGCCAGACCCGAAACCTTCAAACAGCGAATTGATGAAGGAACAGGCATTGCCATCCTTATCTACCACGCAAAGATAGACCGTGTCCTTATGCTTGTTCAGATCACTCTCACCGGCTGCCGGCAATTCCGGCAGCGCCGCATCATCGCGAATCAGGCCCGCAAGGCGCTTCAGGTAATCCGCATTCAAAAGCTTTTCGACCGGCACATTCACTTGCGAAGGATCCGCGAGGAAGGCATCGCGGTCCCGATAGGCCATGCGCGCGGCTTCGATATGCCGATGCAGCCGTGTGGCCGAAAGCGGTCCGCCTTCCGGCGTTGGCAGATTGGCGAGCGTGCCCAGGATTTGCAGCGCATGCAGGCCCGATCCATTGGGCGGGCATTGATAAACCTCCATCCCGCGCCAGGGGATGGAAATGGGGGTCACGAATTCCGCGACATTCTGACCATTCGCGAAATCTTCTTCGGTATGCAGACCGCCCGCGGCGCGCAGGGTCGCCACAATATCGGCGGCCACTTCGCCCTGATAGAAGGCCGCCGCGCCACGCGCAGCGATGGCGCGCAAGGTCTTGGCCAATTCCGGCTGGCGGAAGCGCGTGCCCAGCTTGAACGCCGCGCCATTATCCAGAAAACGCCGCGCCGATGCGGGGTGCTTCAGCAATTTCCCGACCGAACCTTCCCAATCCGCTGCCACGCGCGGGCTGATGGGGAAGCCTTCTTCGGCATAATGGATCGCCGCTTGCAGGATGCGATCAAGCCCAAGCTTGCCATGGCTGCGATTGAGCAATTCCCAAGCCGAAATCGCCCCCGGCACCGTCACCGAATGGGCCGAGGTGTTTTCCATCTTGGTCGCCCCGGTGGCACGCAGCGCCTCGGGCGTCGCGGCAGCCGGCGCACGGCCGGAACCATTCAGCGCAATCACCGTGCTGCTGCCGGCGGGCACATAAAGGCAGAAGCAATCCCCGCCAATGCCGGTCGATTCCGGTTCGATCACGCATTGTACGGCACAAGCCGCAATCGCGGCATCCATGGCATTGCCGCCGGCGCGCAGGATTTCAAGCGCGGCGAAAGTGGCTTGCGGCATGGAGGTTGCGGCCATGCCATGGGTGCCATAAGCGGGGCTGCGGCCGGCAAGGTGAAGATCACGCATCGGGTCAGGCTTCCATCAGGTAGAGTTACAGACCCCCTCATGCCCCCTCTGGCGCGCGGGGAAAAGCCCCGGGCAGTTTCACCCCCCGCGAATCTGGATTAAAGCCCCGTCATGGAACCAACAGCCAGCCTTGATGAATTTCATCGGATTGATATCCGGGTCGGCACCATCCTGACCGCCGAACCCTTTCCGGAGGCGCGTAAGCCCGCCATCAAGCTCAGCATTGATTTCGGGCCCGAGATCGGCGTGAAGCGATCCTCAGCGCAATTGACCGTGCATTACACGCCCGAAGCCCTGGTTGGGCGGCAGGTGGCGGCGGTGGTGAATTTCGCCCCGCGCCGCATTGCGGGCTTCATGAGTGAGGTTCTGGTGCTGGGTATGCCCGATGAAGCGGGGGCCGTTGTGCTGCTGGGGCCGGATCAACGCGTGCCGAATGGCGGAAGGATGTTTTGATGGCGCAGAAATACTACACGGTTTCCTGGGACCAATTGCACCGCGATGCCAAGGCGCTGGCCTGGCGCCTGCTGGAGCGCGGCCCCTGGCGCGGCGTCGTCGCCATCACCCGCGGCGGGCTGATCCCGGCCGCCGTGGTGGCGCGGGAATTGGATTGCCGGCTGATCGAAACCGTCTCGGTCCTCACTTACGATGAGGAAACCAAGGGCGAGCCGCGCGTGGTGAAAATGCCCGATGCGGCTGGCGATGGCGAAGGCTGGCTGCTGCTGGATGATCTGGTGGATACCGGTACCACGGCGCGGGTAGTGCGCGCCCTGCTGCCCAGGGCGCATTTCGCGACGGTTTATGCCAAGCCCGCCGGCAAGCCGATGGTGGATACTTTTATCACCGAAGTGAGCCAGGATACCTGGATCCTGTTCCCCTGGGATACCGAGCCGCAATTCATCGCGCCGATTGCGAAATCGGCGGGGCAATAGGTTTTCCTCGCACCATATCAGGATACGTCCATGCCCGACATCTATCAGGACAACCGCAGCTTCATTGCTTCCCGCGCCTGGGGTGCCCGTGATTTCGCGGAAATCGAGGGCGCCACGGTGCGGCTGCATTGGACCGACCAGCCCTATATCTGGCACGTCAATGATGGCGCCGAGGTTTTCGTCGTGCTTGATGGCGCGGTTGAGATGAAATACCGGCTGAACGGGGCAGAACATTCGGTGCGCCTGGGGCCAACCGATGTTTTTGTGGCGGATGTCGGCGATGAGCATGTCGCCCACCCGATTGGTGCGGCGCGTATTCTGGTGGTGGAGCGCAAGGGTTCGGTGTGAATTGCGCCTTCGTCGCTCACATTCTGGCAGGTGAGATCGCTGAGGCCTCGGCGCCAAGGCGTTAGGTGTAAGTGTCCCAATAAGGCTTGGGGGCGTTACGCCGGTGCATCCAAGCCAAATTCCGCGATTACCAGCGCTGCCCGCACCAATCGCGCAGTCGGTGCTGGCGGGTTTTCCAAATGCGCCAGTATGCGCAGGCTATCGCGCTCGGTCATTATCAAAGGCGCTGTCGCCGAAGCCTCAATTTGCTCTTTCATCATTTATGGCTCTACCCCCCGCCGCCATCGCCACCGGCTTCTTCCCGGCTGGCCAGCACCTTGTCCACGCGCCTGCCATCCATATCCACAATCTCAAAACGCCAGCCGGCCCAGACGATGCGATCCCCCTCACGCGGGACCCGGCGCAGCAGGGCCAGCATCAGCCCCGCCACGGTGTGATAAGTCCCGGCGCCGGGCATTTCCGGTAGGTCAAGCCGCGCGCGCAATTCATCGGATGGCATGCTGCCATCCAGCAAAAGGGATCCATCAAAGCGCAGCACCGCCGCCTCCGCCGGCATGGGCTCACTTGGACCCAATTCGCCGATGATCGCCTCCAGCAGGTCAGACGCGGTCACCATCCCTTCGAAGGACCCGTATTCATCCATCACCAGCGCCATGCCCAGCGGATCGCCACGCAGGCGTTCCAGCGCATCCAGCGCGGTCAGCGTATCGGGCAGCACCATGGGCTGACGCAGGGCAGCATCAAGCGACATGGGCCCGCCCGCCAGAAGTTGATCAAGCAAATCCTTGGCCGCGACCACGCCGACCACATTATCCACCCGCCCATCCGCCACAATAAAGCGCGTGACATGCGCGGCGCGCAGCCGCTCGGGCAGGTTTTCCAAAGGTTCATTACGGTCCAGCCAGGCGATGTCATTGCGCGGCGTCATCAGCGCGCGCACGGGCTTGTCACCCAGCCGCAGCACGCGTTCGATCATGTGGCGTTCTTCGGTTTCCAATGCGCCGGCCTGGGCACCTTCCGCCACCACGGCCTTTACTTCCTCTTCCGTCACGGATTGATCGGAGGCGCTGACAGGGCCGAAAAACCGCAACACCAGGGCGGAAGATGCGCCCAAAAGCCAGACCATCGGCGCGGTGAAGCGCGCGAGCAGCGCCAGCGGGCGCGCCACTAGAATGGCGATCTTCTCGGGCTCGCGCAGCGCCAATTGCTTGGGCACCAATTCGCCCAGGATCAGGCTGAGATAGGTGATCACCAGCACCACCAGCGCAAACGCCACTTCCTGCACGAAAGGCACTGGGAAGGGCAGCATTTCCAGGCCGGCGGCAACGGTGCCGGCCAGCCGCGCGCCACCGAAGGCACCGGCGATAATGCCAACCATGGTGATGCCAACCTGCACGGTGGGCAGGAAGCGCTGCGGGTCCTCGGCGAGCGCCAGCGCCGTATCTGCGCCCCGCACGCCGCGCTTTTGCATGGCCATCAGCCGGGATCGGCGGGACGACACAATCGCCAATTCCGACATGGCAAAGGCACCATTCAGCAGAACCAGCAGCAGGATGATCAGAATTTCCAGGGCCGTGCCCATTTTACATTCCCAAAGGCGGCAGATGCCGCGCGCCTTCTAAATCAGTTTCGCCCCGCTTGAAACAATCCAGCCGCATGGCCAGCGCCGCGCTTTCTGGCATAAATCGCCCATGACCCAGCAATTGCCGCGGCTTCTGCCGCTTGAAGGTGCCTCCAACCTCCGTGATTTGGGGGGCTGGCGCGGCCATCAGGGCCGGGCCTTGCGCCATGGCGTGCTGTTCCGGTCCGATGCGCTGCATCGGCTGACCGATCAGGATTTGCTGACGCTGGAAGCAACGGGCCTCAGCACCGTCTGCGATTTGCGCGGCAGGCATGAAGCCGCCGCCGCCCCTTCCCGCCTGCCACCAGGCGCGCGGGCCGTGCCGCTGCCGATTGAACCGCGCATCGGCGCCTCGCTCCGTGATCTTTTGGCCAATGGCGCGGCAACGCGGGCCGAGACAACGCGGCTGCTCGGCGTTGCCTATTTGAATTACGCGACCGAGCAATTGCCGGTCTATCGCCAGCTTTGTGATCTGATCCTGGAAGATGAGCGCCGGCCGCTGCTGTTCCATTGCTCGGCGGGGAAGGACCGGACCGGGCTTGGGGCGGCGCTGATCCTGACCGCGCTTGGCGTTTCGCGGGAGCAAATCCTGGCGGATTATGTGGCAACCGACCAATTCTGGCGGCGCGACCACCCCCTGCCGGATGAGGCGCCAGAGGAAGCCAAGCAGGCCATCCTGGATACCCACCCGGCGCTGCTGGCCGCTGCCTTGGAGGCGGCGGTGGCACCCTTCGGGTCTGAGGCTGGTCTGCTGGAAGATGGGCTTGGCCTGACACCGGCGCGACTTGCTGGCTTCCGCGCGGCCTTGCTGGATTAGGCGGCCGCTTATGTGCTGGACAAAAGCCGCGCCATCTGGCTAGATAGCTATCTGGCCAGATGGATCAGCAATATGAATGTCCCCCTTTTCGATGCCAAAAACCGGCTCAGCGCCCTGGTTGATCAAGTGGTCCGCGGCCAGGAAGTCACCATCACGCGCCGGGGGATCCCGGTGGCGAAACTGGTGCCCGTTTTACCAAGCTTCGATCAGGAAAAGGCGCGGCAAACCGCCGAGGCGCTGCGCGCCGCCAGCCGCGGAGCGAAGCTGGCCGGCATCCCCATCAAGGAATTGGTCGAAGAAGGCCGCAAGTGAGCTTCGTACTCGATAATTCTGTCGCACTCGCTTGGTGCTTTGAGGATGAACAGTCGCCCCCGATCATGGCGCTGCTGGACCGTGTGGTGGAAACGGGCGCGATGGCGCCGCTGCTTTGGCCGCTGGAAGCGCTGAATGGCCTGCTGGTGGCGGAACGGCGGCGCCGGTTTGATGCGGCAAAACGGGCAGAGCTTGCCGGCCTGCTGCGCGCCTTGCCGATTACGCTTGATGATGAAACCGCCGATAAATCCTGGGAAGCGACGCTAAGCCTTGCGGAGCGCTTCACGCTTTCGGTCTATGACGCGACCTATCTGGGATTGGCGCAGCGCCGGCGCTTGCCGCTGGCTTCCATGGACCGCGCCTTGCGCAACGCGGCCGCTGCGCTTGGCGTTGAAGTGCTGCTGGATTAGGCGATACCCGCCACCCAAGCCGCAATCGCGGTCGCTCGCGCATCCTCATGCCATTGGCCGATGATCTGCACGCCAAGCGGCATGCCCTCTAACGCAAGCAGCGGCACATTCACCGCCGGGCAGCCAAGCGCCGAGGTCCCGGCATTGAAGCTGATATCCCCGGTCGGGCGCGGTGCAATCGGCTGGCCTGGCTGATCGCCGAGCCACACCGGCGCGGGTCCGGGCGATGACAGCGCAATCAAGCCATCCGCCAAGGGCGCGAGCGATACCAGACGCCGGCGCAGCTCGTCCCTTTGCAATAGCCGGGCGCGATAGGTTTCCAGATCAACCTTGGTGCCATGCTGCAAGCGCGTGAACAGCCGGGGGCTCACGCGATCCGCCGCAGTTTCCGCTAAATGCTGCAAGCCCGCGCGTTGTTCAAAGGCGCAGATATCGGCGGTGATCGCCTTCGCCTCAGCCAAGGCGCGTTCAAAACCCTCGATCAGCGGATGATCGGCGCGCCGCCAGATCTCCACCCCCGCCGCACGAAGTCTTGCCAGCAAGCCTTCAAACGCTGCGATGGAAGCCGCATCCAAATCCGCCCAGCCTTCGGTTTCCATGACAATCAGCCGCGCGGGCTTTATGGGTGCGGGCGCACTTGCCGGGCCGAAAAGCCCTGGCGCACCAGGATCACCCCCGGCACGGCGCGCGATTTCGATTGCAACTGCCCACATATCTCCGAAGCTATTGGCATGCACCCCGGCAGTGGATTGGCTGAGCGATTGCCTCTCCCCGCGATTGATGGCGCCTTGCGTGGGTTTCAGCGCGATATTCCCGCAATAGGAAGCCGGGCGAATGATGGACCCACCGACCTGCGTGCCAATCGCCGCCGGGATCATATTGGCCGCCACGGCAGCGGCGGAGCCTGAGGATGAACCGCCCGGCGTGCGGCGGGCGTCAAAGGGGTTGGTGGTCGGCCCCGGATGCGCCATGCCCAATTCCGCCGTGACCGTCTTGCCGATGATGATGGCGCCGGCATCGCGCAAAGCGCGCACCATGATGCTGTCGCGTTTCGGGAAATTGCCAGTGAAGGCGCCGCAGCCCATTTGCGTTGGCATGTCGATGGTTTCGATCAAATCCTTGATCCCGATTGGCATGCCATCAATGGCTGAGAGCGCGCGGCCCGCCTTGTAGCGCGCGGCGGAGGCATCGGCGGCGGTGCGCGCCCCAGCCTCATTCAGCACGACAAAGGCGCGCACCACGCCATCCTTGGCGGCAATGGCTTCAAGGCAGCGTTCCAGATAGGCGCGGGGATTATCCTGCCCGGCCAGGAAGCGCGGCACGGCATCCTGGAAAGTCAGGCCCTTGAAGCTGGTGCGATCATAGCTGCCGGATGACATGGCGGTTTCCCCTTGATGCGATGCGATGGGCGTATCTTGCATCGCCTGGGCGCGCTTGTCTGCCGCCCGGGATTAAGGGCGCAGCGCGTCACCAATCCGCGCCACCACGCCGTCCCAATCACCGGCGCGGCCTTGGCGAAACAGGCGCATCTTGGGATACCAGGGAGAATCCTCGCGGTCCAAAAGCCAGCGGAAATCGGGCGCGAAGGGCAGCATCACCCAGGTGGGTTTGCCGAGCGCACCCGCCAAATGCGCAACCGAAGTATCCACCGAAATCACCAGATCAAGATTCGTGATCAGCGCTGCCGTATCAGCGAAATCGCCAAGCTCCGCGCTCACATCCATAATGCCAGAGGCTTCAAGCGCCGCGCGATCCGCGTCCCGCACTTCCTTTTGTAGCGACACCCAGACATCGCCCGGCGTGAACAGGGGCAGAAGCTTCGTGAGTGCAAGCGAACGATTGGTGTCATTCGCATGCGTCTGGCTACCACTCCAGACCAGACCAATACGGCGGCGTCCCTTGGGTAGGCGCTGATCCCAGCGCGCAACATCCTCAGCCGGCGCGGTCAGATAGCCCTGTTCAAAGGCCGGGACGGTTGCAAGCCTGGTGCTGAACGCGAGCGGTAGCGACATTAGCGGGCAATGCAAATCAAATTCCGCCGGCGCTTCATTCTGGCCGATCACCGTCACCTCTGGCGCGAAATCCTTGAACAGGCGCAGCAGCGGGTCTTGAACGGAAAACGCCACCTTCGCCCCGGCGGCAGCGGCCAATAGCGCATAGCGCGCGAATTGGATCGTATCGCCAAGCCCCTGTTCCCAATAGATGTAAAGCCGCTGATCCTTGACAGGTTGCTCGCCGCACCAAAGAGGCGCGCGGTATTTCCGTGCAGTCACATCTCTGCCACGAAGATTCCGGCTTTCATAGGCAAGCCATCCTTCTTCGAAACATCCCAGCACCAACAGCGCCAGGGCGCGGTTCCACAAGCTATCCGCATCATTGGGCTTAAGGGTCAAGGCAAGGTCATAGGCAGCAAGCGCTTCTTCCACGCGGTTCAAATGGCCAAGCGCAAATCCGTAACCGCGTTGGGCAGATGCGTTCTGCGGTGCCAATTGTCGTGCGGTTTCCGCCGCCGCCAAGGCCGCTTCGGGATGACCAAGCAGGATAAGTGCCTTTGAACGCCAAAGATATCCGTCAACCAATCCCGGATTGATCTTGAGCGCGGCATCAATGGTCGCAAGACCTTCCGCTGGCTGCCCCAGAGACAGCAGCGCTTCAGTGCGCGCAATCCGCGCGCCAGTATCATCGGGCTTGATGCGGAGCGCCCTTTCGGTCATCGGAAGGACTTCCGCATGGCGCCCCAAAAGGCAGAGCACCATGGCGACATTCACCATGAAGCCAGCAGATTCCGGCCGCAGGCTGAGTGCCCTTTCATAGCCAGCCAGGGCATCCGCGAGCTTGCCATGATCCATAAGCGCACCGGCGCGTTCATTTTGCGCTTCGGGATGATCCGGCTGTGCTGCAATCGCGCGATCAAATGCCAGGATGGCCTCTTCTAAACGTTTCAGTCTTTTCAGGGCTACTCCACGATTATGATGCAGGTTGGGCGCCTTCGGGTTCAGCGCCAAACCGCGGTCCAGGCTTGATAGTGCCTCATCATAACGGCCAAGCCTGATCAGCGTACTGCCATAATTACTGTAAGCATCCGCATGCCGTGGATTGATCGCCAAGGCGCGCCTGATCAGCGTGACACCTTCTTCAGCATGGCCAGCCTGCACCGCGGCAATCCCGCCCAGATGCAGCATATCAAAATTGCGCGGCTGACGCTTCAACAATGCCTGAAAAGCTGCATGGGCAGCGGCGAAGTCTTGTCCCTGCAACAAGGCAAGTGCAGCGGCGAATTGCTGCTGCGGGGTACGAGGCGCTTCTCTCATCTTTGGGGTCGAGCCGAGACCTGATCTGCCAAGACGCAATTGCCTCGGCACGTTGTGTTTCATCGTAAAGCACAAAGCGATAGAAATGCGAAGAAAGGGTTTCGCCCCTATCTCTTGTCTCCTGCCATCTTCCGCGCCAGGGTGGGTCATGATCCCCGATATCCCCCCGCTTGGTCAGGCCGCAACACTTCGCCCCGGCCTGCGCTGGCTGCGCTTTCCGCTGCCCTTCCCGCCGAGCCATGTGAATGTGTGGTTGCTTGAAGATGGGCCCGGCTGGCTCGCGATTGATTGTTCCATCGCCAATGATGCCTCTCGCGATTTGTGGCGCGAAGCGCTGGGTGGCAAGGCCTTTGCCGGGCGGCCCTTGCAGCGCCTGCTGGTGACGCATTTCCACCCGGATCATGCCGGGCTGATGGGCTGGCTTGCAGAAGGGCATGGGCTGGTGCCGCTGATGACCAAGATCGAATGGCTGCAAGCCCGCGCGCTGTGGTTCGACACAGGCGTTGAGATGGTGGAACACCAGGCGCGCTTTGCCGAAGCCGCCGGCGCGCCCGCTGAATATGCGGATTTCATCCGCGCCCGCGGGCCGCTCTATGTGAAATCCGTCGCACCCTTGCCGAGGGTCTTTGAAGCCATTGCTGATGGCCAGCACATCACCATTGGTGGCCGCCCCTGGCGCGTGATCACCGGCCAGGGCCATGCGCCCGATATGGCCTGCCTGTTCAATGCCGAAGATCGCGTGCTGATCGCAGCCGATCAGATCCTGCCGCGCATTTCACCCTATATCGGGCTCCATGCGGGTGAACCTGCCGCCGATCCGCTCGGCGCCTTTCTTGTATCGCTGGATCGCTTCCGTGCGCTGCCGGAAGACACGCTGGTGCTGCCTTCGCATGGGGAGCCATTTTATGGCCTGCATGCGCGGCTTGATTGGCTGGCCGCGCATCATGCGGAGCGGCTTTCGCTGCTGATGGATGCCATGGCGGATAGCAGCGCGCATGATCTGCTGCCGGTGCTGTTCCGTCGCCCGCTCGATGTGCGTAATCTTGGCTTTGGGCTTGGTGAGACCCTTGCCCATTTGCGCCGCTTGCAGGTGATGGGCCAAGCGGCTGCGGAACCGGATGCCGCCGGCGTGATGCGCTGGCGCCGCGCGTGAGGAGACTATGATGGCCCCAGATGAGACCATTGCCGCCATTCGCGCTGATGCGCGCTTCGCCGTTGCCAGCGCCAAACTCGCCGCGGATCACGCGCGCATGGTGGAAGATTGCATCACGCTCACGCAAATCCCGGCACCACCTTTTGCCGAAGAAGAACGCGCGGCCGCCTATCTTGCCATGCTCCGCGATCATGGGCTTGAGGAGGTGGAGCAGGATGAGATTGGCAATGTGATGGGGCTGCGCCGGGGTTTCGGCAATGGCGATATTCTGGTGGTGGCCGCGCATCTGGACACTGTCTTCCCCGCCGGCACGGATGTGCGCGTCAGGCGCGAAGGCAATAAGCTTTTCGCACCGGGGGTGAGTGACGATACCTGGTCGCTCGCGGTCAATCTTGGCTTTCTGCGCGCCCTTGATGCGGCGGGCATTCGCACGCGACATGATCTGCTTTTTGTGGGTGATGTGGGCGAAGAAGGCCTCGGCGATTTGCGCGGCATTCGCCATCTTTTCACCAAAGGCCGGCACCGGCCGCGCATTCGTGGTTTTCTGACCGTAGATAGTCCGCAGGTGGAAGGCATTGTCAGCGGCGGTGTTGGGTCCAAGCGCTATCGCGTGACCTTCCAGGGGCCGGGCGGGCATTCCTACGCCGCTTTCGGCCTGGTGAACCCGATGTATGCCATGGCGGAATGCGCGCGCGGGCTTGCCGCCGTGAAAGTGCCCGATAACCCGCCCACCACGCATTGCGTGAGTGTTGTCTCGGGCGGCACTTCCATCAATGCCATCGCCAATCGTGTGGTGATCGAGGTTGATTTGCGCTCCGCCTCGGCGGCCGAACTTGCCAAGCTGGATCGGACATTTCTGGAGATTGTGGATCAGGCCGTCGCCACCGAAAACGCCGCACGCTCCACCGCCAATGGCGCCATCACCGCCGAGGTCACACCAGTTGGCGATCGCCCGGCAGGCGAAACACCGGCGGGCAGCCCGATCCGCGCCCTGGCGGCAGCGTCGGTTTCAGCGGAGGGTTATCGGCCCAGCTTTGAATGGTCTTCGACAGATGCGAATATTCCGATGTCACTTGGCATTCCAGCGCTGAAAATTGGTGCGGGCGGGCGGGGCGGACGGGCGCATTCGCTCGATGAATGGCTGGATGTGGAACCAACCGAAGCGCTGCGCGGCATGCGGTCCAGCCTTGCGGCAATTCTCGCCATTGCGGGCATGGAAGGCGTGGGCTGACGGCGCGAAGGTTGGCATGCGGTTGGACAGTTTCCCGGCACCGCCCATGATGCGCTGGGAAAGCGCCGATTCGGGCGCCATTTGAAGGAAAGACGATCATGGCGGGGCATGGGCATGGCGCGGATCATGGCGGCGAAGGCCATAAGGGCGTTGCGCTGTTGATTGCGGTATTGGCGCTATTTTTGGCGCTGGCGGAAACCGGGGCGAAAAGCGCGCAGACCGAAGCGCTGGCCAAGAATGTGGAAGCCGCCAATCTCTGGGCGTTTTTCCAGGCGCGCACCATTCGCCAAACCACGGTGCGCACGGCAGCCGAACAGGTGGCGCTTGATATGGCCGCCGCGCCTGAGGGCCAGCGCGCCGCCATGCAGCGCCAGATCGAAGCCTGGCGTACAACCGCAACCCGCTGGGAGAGTGAGCCCGATACCGGCGAAGGTCGCCGCGAATTGATGGCCCGCGCCAAGGCGGCTGAGGAAAAGCGCGATACCGCCAGCGCTGCCTATCACAATTACGAAATCGGTTCGGCGGCCTTTCAGGTGGCGATTGTGCTGGCCTCAGCCTCCATCATTACCGGGGTGGGCTTATTGGCCATAGTGGCGGGCGGGCTAGGCGTTGTTGGGCTGGTCTTCAGCGGCTTCGCCTTCTGGGCACCGCACGCGCTCCATCTGTTCTGATGCCGGATTTGGGCTTCACAAGCCCGCCCCGCCGGGCCATCACATCCCCATCATGACCGCTGCCGCCCCCCTTCTCCCGCCCGAACGCGCCACCCAGCTTGCCGCCGAATTCGGCCTGAAGCCCGATGAGTATGAACGGGTGCTCGCCATCCTTGGCCGGGCGCCGCGCTTGGCTGAGCTTGGCCTGTTCAGCGTGATGTGGTCGGAGCATTGCTCCTACAAATCATCGCGCGTGTGGTTGAAGGAACTGCCAACCAAGGCACCATGGGTGATCCAGGGCCCCGGTGAGAATGCGGGCGTGATTGATATCGGCGAAGGCTTGGCTGCGGTTTTCAAAATGGAAAGCCACAACCACCCTTCCTACATCGAACCCTATAATGGCGCGGCGACAGGCGTTGGCGGCATTTTGCGCGATGTCTTCACCATGGGCGCGCGGCCCATTGCGAATTTGAATGCGCTCCGTTTCGGTGCGCCGGATGCGCCGCGCATGAAGCGCATCATTGATGGTGTGGTGCGCGGCATTGGCGGTTACGGCAATTGCGTTGGCGTGCCGACCGTGGGGGGCGAGGTGAATTTCCACCCGCGCTATAATGGCAATCCCTTGGTCAATGCCATGACGGTTGGCATTGCGCGCGCCGATCGCATTTTCACCGCCAAGGCGACCGGCATCGGCAATCCCGTTGTCTATGTCGGGTCCAAGACCGGGCGCGATGGCATCCACGGCGCCACCATGGCGAGTGCGGAATTCAGCGCCGATTCGGAAGAAAAGCGCCCCACCGTGCAAATCGGCGATCCCTTCGCCGAAAAGCTGCTCATCGAAGCCTGCATGGAATTGATGGCAACGGACGCGATTGTCGCGATTCAGGATATGGGCGCAGCGGGGCTCACCAGTTCCAGTGTTGAGATGGCCGGCAAGGGCGGCATGGGCATTGAGCTTGAATTGGAAGCCGTGCCGCAGCGCGAAGAAGGCATGTCGGCCTATGAGATGATGCTCTCCGAAAGCCAGGAACGCATGCTGATGATCCTGAAGCCGGGCCGAGAGGCCGAGGCTGAGGCGATTTTCCGCAAATGGGAATTGGATTTCGCGGTGATCGGCAAACTCACTGACACGGGCCGCATCGTGATCCGCCATAAGGGCGTGCTGGAAGCTGATATCCCTCTGGCGCCGTTGGAATCCGAAGCGCCGCTCTATCGCCGCCCCACGGCGGAAACGCCGAAGCAGCCGGTGCTGGCGGCCGCCGCCATTCCTGATCCGGTCGGGCTTGCGCCAGCCTTGATGACGCTTGTTGCCAGCCCTGATCTTTGCTCCCGCCGCTGGATTTGGAATCAATATGACAGCCTGGTGAATGGCCAGACGGTGCAGCGCCCGGGTGGCGCAGATGCTGCCGTGGTCAGGATTGAAGATCATGACCGCGCGCTGGCCATGACCACGGATTGCACGCCGCGCTACTGCCTGGCGGACCCGGAAGAAGGCGGCAAGCAGGCCGTGGCCGAGGCGTGGCGGAACATCACCGCCGTTGGCGCACTGCCCTTGGCAATCACCGACAATATGAATTTTGGCAATCCGGAAAAGCCCGAAATCATGGGGCAATTTGCCTCGGCTGTGCGGGGCATGGCGGCGGCCTGCATCGCGCTCGATTTCCCAGTCATCTCGGGCAATGTGTCGCTTTACAATGAAACCGAAGGTCGCGCGATTTTGCCGACACCAGCGATTGGTGGCGTTGGTGTACTGGAAAAAGCGGCGCAGGCGGTGGGACTTGCCATGCCGGCCAAGGCTGATCTGGTGCTGATTGGCGAGACAACGGGCTGGCTTGGGCAATCCTTGTGGCTGCGGGAAATCGCGGGCCGCGAAGAAGGTGCGCCACCGCCGGTTGATCTGGCCGCCGAACGCCGCAATGGCGATTTTGTGCGCGCACGCATCCTGGCGGGCGAAGTGCTGGCGAGCCATGATTGCGCCGATGGCGGGCTGCTGGTTTCGCTCGCGGAAATGGCGATGGGGAGTGGCATTGGCGCGAAGCTCACCCCGGCGCCCGAGGGCATTCCCGCCCATGGCTTCTGGTTCGGTGAAGACCAAGCCCGCTATGTGCTGGCGGTGGCCGATGGCGCGGCGTTGATTGCCAAGGCAAGCGCGGCGGGGGTTCCCGCCCGGCTGATCGGCACTGCTGGCGGGGGGGACTTGGTTCTGACCGATGGCGCTGCCATATCCGTCTCAACGCTGGCGGCGGCCCATGAGGCTACGCTGCCCGCGCTGATGGGGGAGAAATAGCAGCCATGGGCATGCAGGCCGCGGAAATTGAGGCGCTGATCAAGGCAGCACTGCCGGATGCGGAAGTGACGATCGAGGATTTGGCCGGCGATGGTGATCATTACGCCGCGAAAGTCGTATCCTCGGCCTTCAAGGGCTTGCCCCGCGTGCGCCAACATCAGATTGTCTATGCCGCGCTACAGGGCCGCATGGGGGGTGTTCTTCATGCGCTGGCCTTGCAAACCTCTGCCCCGGAATAGGAGCCAAGACCATGAGCAACCCAACCTTTGAACGTATCGAAGCCGATATCAAGGCGAACCCCGTTGTGCTGTTCATGAAGGGCACACCGGTTTTTCCGCAGTGCGGCTTTTCCGCCCGTGTGGTGCAAATTCTTTCGCATATGGGTGTGCCCTTCAAGGGCGTGAATGTGCTGGAAGATATGGAAATCCGTGAAGGCATCAAGGAATTCACGAATTGGCCGACCATCCCGCAGCTTTATGTCGGCGGTGAATTCGTGGGCGGCTGCGACATCATTACCGAGATGTTCCAGTCCGGCGAGCTTTCCGGCCTGCTCAAGGAAAAGGGCGTGGCGCATAAGGCCGACGCCTGAGGCTTCGGAGGTCCAGGCCGAGTATCGCCTTACCGTCTGATCCATTCCCAATAAAACGGCTGGCGGCCCTCACGCAGCGCCTTGGCTTCATAGCGTGTCGGCGGCCAGCCTGAGGGGCGGGTTTCCGCAAGGCTTTCCAGCGTGAAAAATTCCTGCGCGCCCATGCAGTCACGGACCCATGCCTGATATGTTGGATCATCGGATGCGATGCGCCAAATCCCGCCCGGCTTCATGGCGCACGCCACCATGGGCAGCAATTCCGGATGCACAAAACGCCTTTTGGCATGCCGAGCCTTGGGCCAGGGATCGGGGAACATCAAAAACAGCCGATCCAAGCCAGCTTCCGGCAGCGCGCGCAGCAAATGCCGCGCATCCTGCGGCCAAAGGCGCAAATTGCGCGGCAAGGCACCGCTCGCTTCCGCCCCTTCCGGCACCAGGCGCGTGAGCAAGGCGCAAAGCCCGTTCTCAAACACTTCGGAGGCGATGTAAGCAACTTCAGGATGCGCCGCGATTTGATCTAACGTGTGTTCGCCGCCGCCAAAGCCCACTTCCAACCAAAGCGGCACATCACCCATGCCGAAAGCCGCGCGCGGATCGGTGGCTTGCGCCTGGGTTAGCCGAAGCCGCGGCAGGGTTTCTTCAAGCAAGCGCTGCTGGCGTGGGCGCAAGGGATGGCCGCGGCGCCGGCCATAAAGCCGGTCCGGCACACCATCAGCCAGCGGGGGACGATCAGCGGTCATTGACTGCCCTGAAAAGAAAAGGGCGGCAGGCTTACACCCGCCGCCCCAAAATTCATCCGATCAGCGCCTCAACGCCCGAAGGCGCGCCGCAGCTCATCCGCCAGATCGGTCATTTCCCAGGTGAAGGTACCCTTCGCCGCATCCGGCACGCGGCCGAAATGGCCATAGGCGCTGGTCGGCACATAGATCGGGCGATTCAGCTTCAGATGCTCACGAATGCCGCGCGGGGAGAGATTGACCATGCCGTCAATCACCTTCGCCAACTTCGCCTCATCCACATCCTTGCCCGTGCCATGCAGGTCGAAATAGACCGATAGCGGCTTGGAAACGCCAATCGCGTAGCTCACCTGAATGGTGCACTTATCGGCGAGGCCAGACGCCACGACATTCTTCGCGACATAGCGCGCGGCATAGGCCGCCGAACGGTCCACCTTGGTCGGGTCCTTGCCGGAGAAGGCGCCACCACCATGCGGCGCCGCACCGCCATAGGTATCCACGATGATCTTGCGCCCGGTCAGGCCGCAATCGCCATCCGGTCCGCCAATGATGAAGGTGCCGGTCGGGTTCACGTAGAATTCGCTATCAGGGCACATCCAGCCCTTGGGCAGAACGGATTCCACAATCGGGCGCAGCAGGCGCTTGATGTCGGCCTGTTCCAGCGATTCCTCATGTTGGGTGGAGACAACGATGGAGGTCGCGCCAACCGGCTTGCCATCCACATAGCGCAAAGTCACCTGGCTTTTCGCATCCGGCAGCAGCCCGGCCACGGCGTTATCCTTGGCGCGGCGCAGCGTGCTGATATGGCGCAGGATTTCATGTGCATAATAGAGCGGTGCCGGCATCAGTTCCGGCGTTTCGCGGCAGGCATAACCGAACATGATGCCCTGGTCGCCCGCGCCTTCATCCTTATTGCCGGCAGCATCCACACCCTGCGCGATATGCGCCGATTGGGCATGCAAATGGCAGGCGATATCGGCATGCTGCCAATGAAAGCCTTCCTGCTCATACCCAATGTCATGGATCGCGAGCCGTGCCAGATGGATCAGATATTCCGGCGTGATTTCAGCGGGGCCGCGCACTTCGCCCGCCAGCACCACGCGATTGGTGGTGACCAGCGTTTCGCAAGCGACGCGGGCATAGGGATCGGCGGTCAGGAAGGCATCCAGCACGGTGTCTGAAATGCGGTCCGCCACCTTATCGGGATGGCCTTCGGAAACGGATTCCGAGGTGAAAAGATATTCGCCCTTATCGCGCATGGCGTGGTTCGGCCTCTTGTCGCGGGATTCGCTGGTTCAGCCCAACGATGCTCTGCCCCGGAACGCCCAAGGCGAAGGGCGTATTGCAGGGGGGTGTGGCAGGGTCAAGGCAGGGGGCGCCGCGACCCTCGATTATTTTCAACGCGGCGGCAGCACCCGGGCAGCCCGATAGCCTTCGATCTGGTCGGCGAACATGGCCCAGCTATCCCGGAAACCGGTGAAGCCCGCCTGACGCGCCGCCGTCATGGAAGCCAGCACATCATAATCCATATTCAGGGCGAAATCGGCGAATTCCCAACTGGCGACTTGTTCAATGGGCAGAATCAACCCGTGCCGCGCGCGAATTTTCTCCCAGACCGGGGCCTTGTCGGCCATCCAGCGCGCCATGGACATGGTGCGCACCCCGCCCGGCGCCACGCCGAACAACCCGGCCAGATGGGGCCACATGTCGCACCAGCGGAAGGCATCGCCATTCGTGACATTAAAGGCACGGTTGGCGGCGCGCGGTTCGCCCAGCATCCACAAAATCGCCTCGGCCAGCAATTTGGCGTCCGAGACCTCATGCAGCGCCGTGAAGGCGCCGGGTTTGCCGGGGAAGTCGAAGGGCACGCCCAATTCCCGGCAAATCGCGGCATAGGCGCCAAGGGTCGAGACCATGTTGCGCGCGCGCCCCGGCGCCACATCCAGCACGAAATTGGGCCGGCTGGCTGACCAGGACCAGGCTTTGCCGCGCTGGCGTTCGGCCACCATATCCTGCTGGTCGTAATAAAAATTGGGCGGCAGATGGCGCGGGTCATCTTCGCGCGCCGGCGTCGGGAAGGGGCCGATATGCAGCCCATACCATTTGCCGCCATGGATCATGTGCAAATGCTGAAAGCGCGGCAGCGATGCCTCGGCCGCGTCCAGCAGGTTGCGCAGCATGGTAACATTGCCGGGCACATCTTCGACGCCGGTTTCGCCATGCGGCGCGCGGGAAGCATAGACGATATGGGTAATGTCCGGCCGCGCGGCGATGGCACGCGTGAGCGCCGACCCATCCCAAAGATCGGCAGTGATCCAGGGAATGCACATGCCGGGATCGCGCCGTGTCAGGCCAATCGGCGTAAAGGCAGGATCGCCTTGTGCGGCTTCCATGACGCGGCTCGCGGCAGCGCCGCTGGCGCCGACAATCAGGGTGACACGGGTATTGGTCATAATAACTTCCTCCGGGTACGATGAACCCACGGGCGCGGCCGCGATGCAAGCCACACGACATTCTTGACCTGCGGGCGCATCACGCCCTATGCTTCAATCATCAGTTGCAAAACCGATCCTCGCGATTTGTCCGGTCTGCTTGCGGCGAGGTTCCGAAAGGGCGTGGGTGGCGACACCCCCGAAAACAAACGCGCTAAAGGGCCGCGGGGTTATCATGCCCCGTTCCCGGTAGGGGCTGGACGCCATCATTGTGTGAGAGGTCCGTGCCATGTCGAAAAAATCCCGCCCCGCCCGTCCCCTTCGCCCCGCGACGCAGCTTGTCCGCGGCGGGCTCATGCGTTCGAATTTCGATGAGCTGGCGGAAGCGATGTATCTGACCTCGGGCTTTGTCTATGACAGCGCAGCCCAGGCGGAGGCGACTTTTGCCGGCACGGAAGTGCATTACCAATATTCGCGCTTCGGCAACCCAACC
>JADCFP010000020.1 GCA_020249465.1 Roseomonas sp.
AAGGGCATGACGCCGGCGAAGACATCCGTAATTGGCCCCGCCCGTTTTCGCATGCCTTGCAGGACGTACATCACCGTCCCATCAGGCGGGCTGATTTGGGCGATTTCCACCAGCATGGTGACGATCACGCCAAACCAGATCGGGTCATAGCCGAGCGCAGTGACGATGGGGAATACCACGGGCACTGTGGTGATGATCATGGAAAAACCTTCCATGAAGGTTCCAAGCGCCACGTAAAGGGCGATGATGCAGAGCATGATGGCCCAAGGCGGAATGGGCAGGCCAGAGATCATGCCGGCGAGCGCCTGCGGCACATTGATCAGTGTCAGGATATAATTCAACAAATAGGCGCCGAACAGGATCAGACCAAGCAGTGCTGTATTGCGCGCGGTCGCCTCGGCTGAGGCATTCAGCATGCGGAGCGTCAGCTTGCCTTCAAGTGCAGCAAAAATCGCGGCACCAACAACACCAAGTGCCGCTGCTTCCGTGGGCGTGGCAAAGCCGCCATAGATGGACCCCAGCACCAATAGGATCAGGAGAAGCGTCGGCACCAGATCAAGCAATGCACGCAGTTTCATGGCGAGCGGTAGCTTGGCCGGCTTCTCCATGGGATGCTTCAATCCATGGGCGAGAATGACTAAAATGAAAAGCCCGGTGACGAGCAGCGATGGAATGACTGCCGCGATGTAAAGCGCGCCGACCGAGGTTTCCGTAATCAGCCCATAGATGATGAAGGTGATGCCAGGTGGAATGAGATTACCGAGCGCGCCGCCCGCCGCGAGCGAGCCCAACACCATGCGCTGGCTGTATTTCGTATCCTGAAAATAGGGCAGCGCCACCGAACCCATGGTAGCAGCCGTAGCTACCGAGCTGCCCGAGATGGCAGAGAAGACCGCGCAGGAAACGATATTGGTATGCAGCAACCCGCCAGGCATGCGGTTCAGCCAGACGTTCAGCGCGCGATAGAGCCTGTCAGACAGTCCAGCACGCAGCAGGATTTCACCCATCAGCAGAAACAATGGCACCGCAACCAGGACGAAATTCGAAGACGGCGCCCAAAGTGTTTGCCCCATGAAGGCCCACCAGGGACGATCAGAGAATAGAAAACCGATCAAAACGCCAAGGATGCCCAAGACAGCCGCGATATAAACGCCCGAGCCGAAGAACAGCACGAAAATGCCGACCAGCATCATGATCTCGGCAATCGGCAGCGCTTGCGCGCCACTTGCTGCGGCAAAGATGGTGATAGCCAATAGACCGAGCAGAAAGACAATCGCGATCATGGCTTGCGCCCCGGCCCTTCATGCGCCATGGCAACCGCTTCCAAGGCTTCCTCAGTCTCATCCTGCAAGGTGCGGGAGCCAAGCAGGGTATCCAAAGCCTCGGGCTCTCCGGCGAGGATCGAAAGGCTTGCTTCCAGCATCAGAACCAGTGCCATGACGGCAAAGCTGATAAGGCCAAAGGCCCAAATGCCTTGCGGCCAGATCATTTCAATGCGCAAGGCAGAATTGTCATGCGCGTTAAACAGTGCACTTTCGTCCACCAGTTCAAGCGCTGCCCAGGCGAAGAAAATCCCAAGCCCCAGAAGCAGCGTGAGGGAGAAAAGATGCAGCCAGGCACGCAGTCCGAGCGGCAGGCGCATCATGAAGACATCTACGCGAATATGCGCGCGCCGCGCCAGCGTATGCGCCAAGGCCCAGGCGATGCCAGCCGCCAGCATATAGCCGGTGACTTCGACAGTCGCCTTGGAAGAAAAACCGAAAAAACTCCGCGCCACGATATCAAAGGTAATGAAACAGGCGCAGAGAATGTAGTTCCAGCCGGCAATATGCGCCATCACGGCAGCAACCGCGGCGACCCAAATCCTGAGTCGCCGCGAGAAATGGAGCCATGCGGGGGCCGTGCTGGCGCCGTTGCTCATCCGCCGAAGCGCATACCGCTGATCGGCGCGATCACGTCGTTATAGACCTCACCGCATCGAGCACCGCAGCGCCGCACCCAACCCGGCAATACGGTGGTGCGAAAAATCTCCTTCGCCTGGGCCTTATCGACGGCCGAGGCACTCACTTCCGTCATGGGGCGCGCCGCGAGGTTATGGATGCTGCAGCCGGCAGCGCGACCAATATTGCAATCGATGCCATCGCGCGTGGCGGCAAGGCCGAGCGCCCATTGCTGATTGCTCACTTCTTTCATGGTCGCTTCCATGAAATCGCGCACGGCAGGTTCCAGACGGTTCCACCAATTCAAATTCACCAGATAGCCTGCAACCGCCCAGGAAACCGGGAGGTCAGAGATATGCGTGGAAACTTCAGGCCAGCGCGCCGCCGCACCTGAACCAGAACCCGTGATGGCGCAATCCACCACGCCACGTTCCAAGGCAGAATACACCTCCGGGAAGCCGATGCTGACGGGCTGCGCACCAAGGGCGGTGAAGAAATCCACCAGCGAATTTCCGAAGGTACGGATGCGCCGACCGCGCAAATCATTCAGGCTCGTGAAGGCAGCACGACAAAAGACGACTTGCGCCGGGAAGGGATACATGGCGACAAGCCGCGCGCCGAAGCGTTCCAAATCGCGGTTTGCAACCGGCAGCACCGCTTCCGCAATGCGTCGAGCATCATTGATGTCAGGTGCCAGCCCTGCAAGGTCTATGCCATCCAGTATGGGCACGTCGCCCGAAAGTGTCGTGAGAGTACCAGCGCCGATTTCCACCTGGCCAGACCGCACCAGGCGCACAATCTCATTGCCCGCGAGATTACGCTCCGCATGGGTTGAAAGCTGCACCTGCACGCGGCCATTGCTGCGCGCTGCCGTACCATCGCGCAGTACCGGAATATCCACGCGCGTATATTGCGGCTGGGTCGGTAATGGCTGCGTTACGGCAGAGATACGGATCGGCGTGCCGGCGGGCAGTGTCGGCAATTGCGCCGCAGCCGAGAAGACGATGCCGGACGCCATTGCGACACCGGCGAGGAGTTTTTTCAACATCATGAAGACCTCCAAGGGTTGGTTATTTGTCTCAGTTCATCATGTTCACGGCACGACGTCGAGGGCATTACATCACTTCGCCGGATGCACGGCCATCCAATGTCGGGCGATATCCACGCGGCGCGTGATCCAGACGTCGCGCTTATCCGCCATGTAATCCAGCAGCCTTTGCAGCGCGACCGCGCGCGCCGGGTGGCCAATCAGGCGCATATGCAGCCCAACCGACATCATCTTGGGCTGCCCCTTGCGGCCTTCTTCGTAGAGCATGTCGAAAGCATCACGGATATAAGAAAACCATTGATCGGAGGTGCCCATCCAGCCGGCATATTTGCCGTCATTATTCGTGAGCGAATAGGGTACGATCAGATGCGGTTTGTCATTCACGCGCGTCCAGATTGGCAATTCATCGCCGTAATAATCGCTGTCATATAGAAAGCCGCCTTCCTCCACGACCAACCGGCGCGTATTCACGGAAGGTCCATAGCGGCAATACCAGCCATCTGGCCGATGCCCGACAGTCTTTTGCTGGCTTTCAATCGCCCTTCGAATGTGGTCGCGTTCTTCTTCTTCCGAAAGCTCGAAATGCTTCACCCAGCGCCAGCCATGGGAACAGACATCATAGCCCGCAGCCTTGATGGCGGCGGCGGCCTCAGGGTTGCGTTCAAGTGCCAGTGCGCAGCCGAAAATCGTCACCGGCAGGTTGCGTTCCTGGAACAGCCGATGCAGTCGCCAAAAACCAACACGGCTGCCATATTCAAACATGCCCTCGGCAGCCAAATCGCGGCCGGACTTCACCTGATTGAGGCCGTGCGCTTCGGTCAGCCCGTTTTCTGTGATACTATCGCCAAGTTCAAAGGACGGCTCACTGCCTTCCTCATAATTGATGACGAAATTCACGGCGAGCTTCGCGCCGCCTGGCCATTGCGGATCGGGCGGATTGGCGCCGTAGCCGATGAAATCTCGCGTGACTTGATAGGTCATGGCATCAAATCCTTTCAGGGGCAGGGGCGTTCTGAAGCGCGCGCCAAATCTTCTCGGGCGTTGCGGGCATATCGGGCGCAGTGGCGCCCCGCAGCGCCAGCGCATCCGCAATGGCGTTCATCACTGTTTGCGGCGCGGCTATGGCGCCTGCCTGGCCAGAGCCCTTGACGCCGAGTGGATTGGATTTGGTTTGCGTGCCTTCCAAAAATACTTCAATGGCCGGCACATCATCCGCACGAGGTAGCGCATAATCCATCAGGGAGCCGGTCACCAATTGGCCTGACTCGCGATCATAAATAATTTCTTCCAGCATGGCCTGACCAATGCCCTGTACCAGCCCGCCCTGGACCTGCCCTTGCGTCAGGCGTGGATTTATAAGGCGCCCGTAATCATCCACCGCGACATAGCGTGTGAGCCGCGCATGCCCAGTTTCTGGGTCAATCTCAATTTCCGCGACCTGGCTGCCATTGGGGAAGGTCACGAGGTCCGAGGTATTATGACCCGATGCGGTAAGCCCTGGCGTGATGCCTTCGGGGACGCTTGTGGAATCTTCTGCTGCACGCGCGACTTCTGCCAAGGTGATGAAGCGCTCTCTATCCGGCAGGGTGAAGCGCCCATCCGCGAAAGCAAGCGCAGCGGGATCGGCTTGCAGCAAATGCGCGGCGATCAGGCGCGCCTTTTCCATGAGCGCATCAAGTGCAAGCACCAATGCACCACCGCCCAAATGCAGTGAACGCGCGCCGCCATGGCCATTGCCATTGGGCAACAGTTGCGTATCGGCTTGCTGCACCTGCACCTCGGCGGGGGTCAGTCCAAGCCGGTCCGCTACAATCTGCGCATAGCTGGTTTCATGCCCCTGGCCATTGCTTTGCGTGCCAATCGCCGCGCGGGCCTGCCCGGATGCATCTACGCTGACCGAAGCCCATTCGCCTGGCGCACCGCGCGCGGTTTCCAGAAAACAGGCAACGCCGCGACCAAGCAACATGCTGCGCTGCGCTGCCTCCGCGCGCCGCGCTGCAAAGCCCGCCGCGTCGGAAACCTTGTCAAGGGCTGCAAGATTGGCGGCGAAGCGCCCGCCATCCACGGCCATGCCCATGGCGGTGCGATGTAGCGCATCGGGCAGCATATTCATCGCGCGCAAGGCTGCGGCATCGCGCCCCAACTGGCGCGCGGCGGCATCCACCAGCCTTTCGATGATGTAATTCGCCTCTGGCTTGCCGGCGCCGCGATAGGCATCCACCGGCAGGCTATTGGTGAAGGCACCGCGCACTTCCAGATGCATGGCGGGGATCGCATAAACGCCGCCCATCGCGGTGGAGAAAGCATTGGTCGGGCAATGCGGGCCAACGGCGGAAAGATAGGCGCCCATATCGGCAATGCTGCTGATGTCCAGGCCCAAAAAGCGACCATCACCAGCCAAAGCCAGCCTTGCCTTAGCGCGCAAATCGCGGCCATGCACGGCGGCGGCGAATTCCTCGCTCGGTTCCGCTTGCCAGGCAATGGCGCGGCCAAGCCGACGCGCTGCCCAAAGCGCCAGCACATATTCTGGAAATAGGAAATTTTTGGCGCCAAAGCCACCGCCCACATCGGGGCAGACAAGATGAAAGGCATCCTCCGGCAGGCGAAACACGGTCGCGAGTTGCCGGCGAATGCCATGCACGCCCATGCCAGTGAAAATCAGTTTAAACCGCTCATCATCAAAACGCGCCAGCGCCGCACGCGGTTCAATCGGTACGGCATGAACGCGGTTATTGAACAGTTCAAGGCTGACAACATGATCCGCCTGGGCGAAAGCCGCATCGGTTGC
The DNA here is from genome assembly GCA_020249465.1 of Roseomonas sp. GTDB lineage: Bacteria > Pseudomonadota > Alphaproteobacteria > Acetobacterales > Acetobacteraceae > Neoroseomonas. Next base: position 5,777 of record JADCFP010000020.1, read on the forward strand.
AGCGCGATCGCCTTTCAGGAAGCGAAATACCTCATTGCCCGGCGCTTGTGGCCAGATTTGCGGCGCCTCTGCGCCAAGCGCAGACGCGCCATCAATTACGGCGGGCAGGGGATCGTAGCTGACCTCAATCGCCTCCGCCGCGTCACGAGCGGCAGAGGCGTTGGTCGCGATGATCAGGGCAACCGCCTCACCCAAATGCCGCACGCGATCCATCGCCAGCACTGGTCGCGGCGGCACAATCATCGGCGCCACACTCGCGACTACTGCTGTGCAGGGCAAAGGCGCCAGATCATCGGCGGCTAGATGGGCGGCAGTAAACACACTCACTACACCCGGCATGGCGCGCGCTGCTGCCGTGTTGACCTCATGCAATACCGCATGGGCATGGGGTGATCGCAGTACCACGGCATGCAGCGCATCAGGGGGAAGCATATCCGAAACGTAACGCCCGCGCCCGGTCAGAAACCGTGTATCTTCCAGTCTTGCGATGGATTTGCCGCTGAACATCAAGTGCCTTTGCTCAATCGCTTGGCGACGAATTCAAGCCTGTCCTGGCCCCAGAACATATCCTCACCAATCACATAGCAAGGCGCACCAAAAACACCGCGTTCCAGCGCGGCGGCGGTATCGGCCTTGCGCTGTTCCAGCCAGCGCGGGTCTTCCGCTAAGCGCAGCAGCGCATCCGCATCCAGGCCGCAGTCGCGCATCAGCGCCGCGAGGGTCGCCGTGTCGCCCGTATCCTGTTCTTCCTGCCAAAGCGCCTTCAGGATGCGGTGCGCCAGGCGAATGGCCGGCGCATGGCCTTGCGTTTCGCGCAGTGCAATCACACTGGCCGCGCCGGGCAATTCATTGGCCGGGGAATGCTTGGGATGAATATTGATCGGGATACCAAGCGCATCGCGCCAGCGCTGCAATTCCTGCAAGCGATAGGCTTGGCGCTGCGGGGAACGCTTGGGCAGCGGCAAGCCGCCGGAACCGGCAAAGATGGTGCCGAAATCCACCGGCCAGATGCGGAGTTCCGCCCCATGCTGCGCTGCCAAGGCGTCAATCCGCGCCGCGCCCAAATGGGTCCAGGGCGAATTCAGCGAAACGTAGTAGTCAATCAGTAAAGCCATGGGGTTTCCTTAAGCGATGATGGGGCAGGCAGTGGCGGCGCGCACTTCTTCCAGCGTCACATCCGGGGCAAGATCACGCAATACGAAGCCCTCACCCATGGGTGCGAAAAGCCCAAGATCCGTCACTACCAGCGTCACCACGCCCGCGGCAGTGATCGGCAGGCTGCAACGCGGCAGCAATCTGGAAGCGCCATCACGCGTGCGATGTTCCAGCATGATAAAAACGCGCTGGGCACAGGCGGCCAAATCCATCGCCCCGCCAATGCCGCCACCCTTGGCGCCTTTCAGTTTCCAATTGGCAAAATCGCCATTGGCCGCGACTTCATAGGCACCCATCACTGTCACATCCATCCGCCCGCCGCGGATCAGCGCAAAGCTATCCGCGTGATGCACAATGGAAGCACCGGGGTTCAGCACCACATTCTGCCCACCCGCATTGACCAGATTGAGGTCTTCCGTACCCGGCGCGCAGACCGCGCCATAACCAATCACGCCGTTTTCGGCATGAAAGATGATGTCGCGATCACCCATTGGCACATCGGCAATCATGGTCGGCATGCCAACACCAAGATTGACCACCCATCCATCCTGAAATTCGCGCACCAGCCTTTCGGCCATTTGCATGCGTGTCCAGCTCATCGTGCGGCCTCCCGCTTGCGGGTCCAAAGTCCCATGGGGGGAGGCGGTACGCGGATCAGCCGATGCACCACAAGGCCAGGAGTATGCACATCATCCGCATCTATCGCGCCGGCGGGCAGGATATCTTCCTCCAGCTCCACAATCGTGGTTTTTGCTGCCATTGCCATCAAGGGATTGAAATTGCGCTGGCTGCGATGAAAACGCAGATTGCCCGCTGCATCCGCCCGCGCCGCGCGAATAAAGGCAAAATCCACCGGTAGCGCATATTCCAGCAAATAGCGCCGGCCATTGATTTCGCGCGTTTCACGGCCTTCGGCCAATTCAGTGCCCACCGCGGTTGGCGTATAGAAGGCGGGAATGCCGGCGCCGGCAGCGCGCAGCCGTTCGGCCAGCGTACCCTGCGGGACGATTTCGGCAGCGACTTCGCCTGATTCGTAGTATTTCGTGAAGGGCAGGACATCGGATGCGCGTGTCGCGGCGGTGAAGGAGCAAATCACCTTCGCGACCTGGCCGTTTTCCACCAGCATGCCGATATCGGGCATGCGCGGCTTATGCGCGCCACCGGTGGTATTGGCGATGCAGGTCAGGCGCTTGGCGCCGCGCCGCGCCAAGGCGGCAATCAGATTATACGGCGTGCCGGGGCCGGCGAAGCCGCCAATGGCAATCACGGCGCCATCGGGAATATCCGCCACCGCCGCATCGAAATCCGGATAGGTCTTGTTGCGCGCCATGCGGAGTCCCTTTGCTGGATCGGCTTATGCTTCGCCGAAGTGGCGCCGATGGCAAGGGGGCATCACGCTTTCCGGGACCTTGTTTCGGTGATGGCTATGTAAAGCCCGGCGCCGATGATGATGCTGGCGCCAAGCCAGGTCCATTGATCCGGCCAAAGCCCAGTAATGGCATAGCCCACCGCGATGGCGCCGATCATTTGCCAGTATTGGAAGGGGGCGATGACATTGGCCGCGCCATAGGTCATGGCCTTGGCCACGCACCAATGGCCCGCTGCGCCCAGAACGCCCAGCATCAAATGCCAAAAAATATCAACCCAATTATTGAAGGGCACCCAGAAGAAGGGAATGACGCAGCACATCACCAGGGCGCCAAAAAGTCCACTATACATCACCGATGTCTCGGGCCGATCGAGCCCAGCAACCTGCCGCGTCAGTATCTGATAAACCCCGTAGCAAAACGCGCTGGCCACAATGCCAAGCGCTGCGGGCTGGAACACCTCGGACCCCGGCCTGATCACCACGAGCACGCCAAGGAAGCCGACCGTCACGGCGGCGAGGCGCTTCCAGCCGATCTGCTCACCCAGCATGGGCAGCGCCAGCAGCGTCACGAAAAACGGTGACATGAAGGAAATGGAAGATGCCTTGGCCAGCGGCACATCCTTCACTGAGAAAAAGAAGAAGGTGGTTGATGCCAACAACAATAAGGACCGCGAGATTTGCACCCCAGGCTTGCGGCTTTGCAGCACAATCAACCCGAAGCGCGGCACAATCAGCGCCAGCACTATCAGCAAATGCCCTGTCGTGCGTGCCCAGATGATCTGTTCCGAAGGGTAGGTGCGGCTCAAGACCTGCACAATGCCATTCATGATTGGGAATAGCGTGCAGGCCGCACACATGAAGAAAATGCCAAGCAACAAGCTGGTCTGACGCGGCGGCACCGCGGTGGTGGTCATGAGGCTTGCGCCCTCCCGGAGGCTCCTGGCCGGCGGTAGGATAGGGCAGAAGCTGGCACGGGGGAAACAGCGGTCCTTGGCGACTCGGCTAGGCGGAGGCGCTGCCGGGTTGGATAGGCGGGCCAGATGAACACATCGGCGGCGCCCAATGCATCAAAAACAGGCGATGCTGGCGGGATTCACCCCCAAGAATCGCCCAAAGCATTGGCATATGCCTTGCTGCCCCCATCTGCCTGAGGCATGGAGACACGCCAAGCCGCCCCCCAGCGAGGAGATTCCCCCATGAGAACCAGATATCGGATCGAACGCCGCGCATTGCTCACGGGCGGTACCGCCCTTGTGCTTTCGGCGGTCGCAGGCGCGCGGGTGCCGCTGGCACAGACGCTGGAAAAACTCTCCTTCCAGACCAATTGGCGCGCCCAGGCGGAACATGGCGGCTATTATCTGGCGCTGGCCAATGGGCTCTATCGCCGTGCCGGCATTGATTGCGAAATTCGCATGGGCGGCCCGCAGCAGAACCCGGCGCAACTGCTGCTCGCAGGGCGGGTGGACATGATCATGTCATCCGGCTTTCAGGCGCTGAATTATGTGCGGGAAAACGTGCCTTTCATGGCGATTGGCGCCATCATGCAAAAGGACCCGCAGGGCTTCATGTTCCATGCCGAAGCCGGCTTTACAAGCTTTGAGCAAATGCGCGGCCGGCCCATTTTGGTGGGGGCCGGCGGGCGCGTGACCTATTGGCCCTTCCTGCGGCGGCGCTTCGGCTTCACGGATAACCAAATCCGCCCCTATACCTTCAATGTTCAGCCCTTCCTTGCGGATAAGCAGGCCATTCAGCAATGCTTTGTCTCATCCGAGCCCTTCGCGGCGCGGCTGGCTGGCGCTGATCCGCGCGTGCTGCTCTTCGCCGATGCGGGCTTCCCGAATTATCAGACGACGATTGATATCTCCCGCAAGCTTGTCGATGAAAAGCCTGATCTGATCCAGCGCTTTGTGGACGCCACCATGCAGGGTTGGACACAGTATTTGCGCGGCCAGGATGTGGCGGCGGCCAATGCGCTGATCATGCGCGACAATCAGGAAATGACGCAGGAGAAGATTGATTACGCCGTGCGTGCCCTGAATGAACGCGGCATCGTGTTCTCGGGCGATGCGGAACGGCTTGGCATCGGCGCCATGACGGATGAGCGTTGGGAAGCTTTCTATACCGCTATGCGTGATGCGGAAGTTATGCCGCCTGGGCTTGATGTGAAGCGCGCCTATTCACTGCGCTTTGTCAATCGTCGGGCTGGGCTGGCTTGAATCCTCAGCGCCCGCTGCTCTCGCTCGCCGGGGTTGCCAAGCGTTATGCTACGGGAACCCTGGCGTTGGATGGCATTGATCTGACGATCATGCCGGGGGATTTCATCGCACTTCTGGGGCCTTCGGGCTGCGGCAAATCCACTTTGCTGCGTCTGATTGCAGGGCTTACCGCGCCGAGTGGCGGGACCATGGAATGGCCGACGGCCATGCATGACGCTGCCGGCGATGTGGAACGCGATATCGGCTTTGTGTTCCAGGAACCCACGCTGATGCCTTGGGCCAGCGTGATCCGCAATGTGGCGCTGCCTTTGGAGTTGGCCGGCATGAAGCGGCGCGAAGCCGAAGAACGCGCGGCTGAATGGATTGCCCGCGTTGATCTGAAAGGTTTCGAGAAAGCCTATCCGCGCGCCTTGTCTGGCGGCATGCGCATGCGTGTGTCCATTGCTCGCGCCTTGGTGACGCGCCCGCGCATTCTGCTGATGGATGAACCCTTCGCAGCCTTGGATGAAATTACGCGCTTTCGGCTGAACAATGATCTGGTGCAGCTTTGGGCGCAGGAACGTTTTACGGTGATATTCGTGACCCATTCGGTGTTTGAAAGCGTCTATCTGGCGGACCGCATTGTGGTGATGGCCCCGCGCCCGGGCCGCATTGCAGAGGAGGTGCGCATCACCGCGCCGGCGGAACGGGGCGAGGAATTCCGTACTTCTCCCGAATATGCCGCGCAATGCCGCACGGTATCCCACGCGCTGTCTTCCGCCATGGGAGGTGCCCATGAGTGAGAGCACTGAAGCCACACCCGCTGCTGGCAGCTTTTTGGAAGGCCCTTGGCTGCGCATTCTGGCGCCCACTCTACTCGCGCTGCTGTTCCTGGGTGGGTGGGAAATGATGGTGCGGGTCCGCGAAATCCCACCTTATATCTTGCCCGGGCCGATTGCGATTTGGCAGACGCTGCTGCGCGATTGGGGGTCGCTTTCGGTATCCCTCCTGATCACGCTGAAAATCACCTTCCTCGCACTTTCGGTTGCAGCGATTTTGGGGCTGGCGCTGGCAATTCTGTTTGCGCAATCGCGCATCATTGAGTTGTCGCTGTTTCCCTTCGCGGTGATTTTGCAAGTCACGCCCATTGTGGCGATTGCACCGCTGATCATCATTTGGGTGGATGATATCGCGATATCCCTGCTGATCTGTGCCTGGATCGTTGCCTTCTTCCCGATCCTATCGAATACGACGGTCGGGTTGAATTCGGCGGATCATAATTTGAAGGATTTATTCAAGCTGTATCGTGCGTCGCGTTGGCAGGTGTTGACTAGGCTGCTGTTGCCTTCCGCGCTGCCCTACTTCCTGGCGGGTTTGCGGATTTCAGGCGGGCTTGCGCTGATTGGCGCTATTGTCGCGGAGTTTGTTGCGGGCACGGGGGGCAGCGCCTCAGGGCTAGCATACCGCATTCTGGAAGCGGGGTATCAGTTGCAGATTCCACGCATGTTCGCCGCCCTTGTGCTGGTTTCCACCACGGGGATTGCGATTTTCCTGGCGCTGAGCCTGCTCACGCATTTGCTGCTGCGCCATTGGCATGAAAGCGCCATGGGCAGGGGGGATCGGCGATGAGCAGCGCCATGGCAAAAACTCGCGCGGCTTTGGTTGGTGTGGGTAGCGATTTTTGGCTACGTGATGCGCGCGCGCTGGCTGCGGTGCTGCAAGGGATCGGGCCGCTACCTTTGGACCGCGATGGCATTGCGCGGTTTGACCTTAGGATTGAGCAGGGACGCATTGCCGCCATCGCGCCGCTTGGCACGGCGCCGGATGGTGTTTCCTTGGATGGCGGGCAGATCTGGCCCGGCATGCTGGATGCGCATACGCATTTGGATAAGGGCCATATCTGGCAACGTGCCGCCAATCCTGATGGCAGTTTCATTGGCGCCGTCACCACCGTAATGGCGGATCGCGATGTGAATTGGTCCGAAGCCGATATGCGCGCGCGGGCTGAATTCGCGCTGCGTGCGGCTTATGCCCATGGTACAGTGGCTGTGCGCACCCATCTGGATAGTTACATGCCCCATGCGCCCAAGGCCTGGCGTATGTTCCGCCGGTTGCGTGATGATTGGGCCGGCCGCATTACCTTGCAGGCTTCCTCCATCGCGCCGCTTGATCGCTTCGCGGGGGAAGAAGGCGCGCAGCTTGCCGATATTGTCGCGGAATCTGGCGGTGTCTTGGGCATGGTGACGCGGCTTTCCGGCGGCATTCATGATGATATTCCACCCGAATTCCGCGCCATGCTGGATCATTTCTTCGCGCTTGCCGAAGCGCGCGGGCTTGATCTGGATTTGCATGTGGATGAAAGCGGGGAGACCGGCGCGCGTGCCTTGCGCGAAATTGCGCTGACAGCGATGCGGCGCAGCTTCAAGGGGCGCATCCAATGCGGCCATTGCTGCTCTCTCTCACGCCAGACAGATGAATTCGCGCTGGAAACCATCAAGGCCTGCGCCGATGCTGGGGTTGCGATTGTGGTGCTGCCCATGTGCAATATGTATTTACAGGACCGCGAGCCGGGGCGCACGCCACGCTGGCGTGGCGTGACGCTGGTGCATGAAATGCAGGTGGCGGGTGTTTCTGTCTCCCTTGCGTCCGACAATACGCGCGATCCTTTCTATGCCTATGGCGATCTGGACATGGTGGAGGTGATGCGCGAAGCTACGCGGATCCTGCATCTGGATCATCCCTATGGCGATTGGCCGCTTTCTGTCGGTGCGCGTCCAGCCGCAGCGATGGGGCTGCAAGGGGCAGGCATGATCCGCCCCGGCGCGCCCGCCGATCTTATCCTGTTCCGCGCGCGCCACATGACTGAGTGGTTGTCACGCCCGCAAGCGGATCGGATTGTGCTGCGCAATGGTAAAGTGCTGGAAGCGGAAGTGCCCGATTGGCGCGAATTGGATCACCTTTTCGAGTAGTTTTTTGATCGCATTTTCCGAGTCGCCAAGTGAGTTCACTTGGCTTGAAAATGCTCTACCACCGGCTAAGCCGTGCCTTCACCTTCGCCAAAAACGCCGCGCGTTCCGGTCCGGTGCGCTGATCCATCCGGGTCAGCATCAGCCATTCCACGCGGCAGTCGCGCGCGCATAGCCGCTTGAGGCCGCGGTTGATCAGCTTCTTGTCCGGCCAACCAATGACCCATAATAACCATAAGGGTGAGCCATAAGTCGTCACCACGCCGATGCGCGTGATATTCGTCAGGAGCGGTTCAATCGCGCCATCGCCAAGCTTGAAGGCAATACCCGGCGCCCAGATGCGATCGAACCAGCCCTTCAGCATGGCCGGCAGTCCATACCACCAGGTGGGATAGACCAGCAGCAGCGCCTCAGCCCTTTGCAGGGAAGCGACATGATCCGCGACATCGGGTGTATGTAGCGAAGGGTTCAGATAATCGCGATGCTCGGCATTGCTCAACGCGGCGCTGAAGCCTTCCGCATAAAGATCACGGCATTCCACCTCATGCCCGTTGGCTTCCAGTGTTTGCCGCGCTGTATCGCGGAGTGCCGCCGAAAAACTCTCCGCCCGCGGATGGCAATGGATCAGCAGCACCCGCATGGCGCTGGCTTAATCCAGTTTTTCCTCAACCTCAGGCGCATCCGGATCGCCATACATGTAATGCGTGCGCGGGCGATCGGGCGACCATTCCGGATCATCCCAGGCGAGCATCTTGCCGGGATTGAGCAGGCCAAGCGGATCAGCTTCCTTCTTGAAGGCCAATTGCCGCGCATCCACGCGCTTCATGCCGCCTTCTTCCAAGGAGAAGGCATGCGGGTTGAAGACTGGGCAGCCATTGGTTTCATGAATGCGAATAATCTCGGCCAAGCGTTCTTCGCTGGTATAGCGCACCAATTGCAGACCGAAGCAGGTGACATGCCCGCCGAAACGCACGAATTCCAGATGTATCGGCACTTCATCACCAAACAGCGCTTCCATCTTTTCCACCAAGGCCATGTGGCCTGGCGGTGGAAACAGCGTTTGCAGATAGGTAATGCCGCGATCGAGCTTCAGCGCCTGAAGCGTGGTGTGGTTCCAGGCATGTTCGTAAAGCGGCACTGCGGCCTCTTCCGTGGGGCAGCGATAGATTTCCGCTTGGGTTGCGCCATGCTTGATTTTCAGCGCTTCAAAAGCTTCCAGAAAGGGGGCCGCGATCATCAGCATCGCCACACTCATGCCTGCCGGAATACGGCCCTCGAAATGACGGAAATATTGCTGCGGTACGGGCGCGGCGACAACAGTGGCGAGCTTTTTCACAATCCCATCCGCCAGCGTCAGGGCTTCCGCAAAACGTGCGGCTTCCATGAAGCTTGGGAAGGCCATCATCACATCCACCCAATCATAGGCGGGGGCGAGGGGCATCTCTACCTCGGTGATGATGCCATTGGTGCCATAGGCGTGATTGGCTTTTTCAATCTCCGCGCCACGCAATTCCAGAATGCGTGGCGTGGCTTCCATGGTGACCACGCGAAGGCCGAGAACATTGCCCGGTTCCCGAAAAGACCCCCACATGCAGGAACCAGCACCTGCCGAACCGCCAGCCACAAAGCCGCCAATGGTCGCGGTGCGCTTCGTGGACGGATGAAAGCGCAATTCGCCACCCACTTGCTGACGCGTCTGTTCATCAAGCGCAATCAGCTTGGCGCCGGCCTGGGCGCGCATCATGCCGGGCTTGGCCCAAAGCAGCTTATCAAGCGCCGATACATCCAGCACCACACCACCATGCAGCGGCATGGCCTGGCCGTAATTGCCCGTACCAGCGCCGCGCGGTGTCACTGGAATGCGCCGCGCGTGGCAGGCCGCCAGAATGCGCACCACATCAGCCTCATCCCGCGCTTCGGCCACAACATCCGCGCTTACGCCATTCAATTGGCGCTTAAGTACGGGGCTATACCAGAAGAAATCGCGACTGCGTTGGCGCACCAGCGCGGCATCCGTGACCCAGCGAATATCGGGCAGCGCGGCCATGAGGCCAGCAATATCATGCTTCATGCGGCGTTACTTTCTGGTTCATCGAAGCTTTTCATCTTGCCTGGATTGAAGAGACCCAGCGGATCAACGCGGCGCTTGAAGCCAAGCTGATCCCCAGGCACGCGGCGATAGCCAGAACCTTCTTCAATGGTAAAGACATGCGGATTGGCAATGCCCGCGCCCGCCGCTTCAAAGCCGGCCATGATCTCAGCCAGCCGCGCATCATCCTTCCAGCGAATGACGGGCAGAGCGGTCATGGTGGTGCGCCCGCCAAAGCGCACGCATTCCGTGTGCATCCAAACCTCATCCGGGAAGGCAGCGCGCACTTTTTCAACCGATTCCAAAGTACCTTCAAAGGGAAAGCGGCATTGCAGATAAGTGACACCACGATCGCGCTTCAGCACCTGCAACGTGGTGTGGTTCCAGCAGTATTCATAAAAGGGCGTTGCTTCCGGATCACGCTCAGCCGCGACCGTATCCTGATCCGCCACAATCCGCCCGCCATGTTCGCGCGCCATATCGCGCAAGGAAACAAGGCCAGAGGGTGCAACCATCACCAGCGCCAGCGCATGATCCGCCGGCACCACATCAGCAATGGCACGGAAGAAGGGCGGCAGGCGTGCATCAAACACGGCACACATTTTCTTGGGGATACCATCAGCAAACGCCAACGCCAGTGCAAAGCGCCCCGCAGCGGCAAAATCCGAAAACACCACCGCAATATCGCGCCAATCCTGCGCCGGCGTCAGCGGCAGCCGCACGCGCGTGATCACGCCTGTGGTGCCATAGGTGCGATTGACCGGATTAGCTTCATCGCCTTCCAGATCAAGCAGTGCGGGCGGGTCTTGCAAGGTCGCCACACGTACGCCGAGAAGATTGCCGCGTTCCCGCATGGTGCCGTGGCTGATGCCGCCAACACCTGCACCGCCGCCAGCGACAAAACCCGCAATGGTCGCGGTGCGCTTGGTGCTGGGCCAAAGCCGCAGCTCCCAGCCGCGTTGGCGCGCCCAAAGGTCAAGGTCAATCATGCGCGCACCGGCTTCGGCTTCCAGCACGCCATCCTTCAGCGCAATCGGCGCTGTCATGGCTGTGGTGTCCAATACCGCGCCGCCATTCAGCGGTACGCATTGGCCGTAATTGCCGGTCGCACCTCCGCGCACTGTCACAGGCACGCCGTGGCGGCGCGCAGCATTCAGGATGCGCATCACCTCATCTTCATTCTGCGGACGCAGCCAGATATCCGCGCGCTTGCCATCCAATTGGCGCTTCAGAATGGGGCTATACCAATAGAAGTCGCGGCTTTTCTGGCGCAGCAGCGCGGCATCGGTGGATTGTTCAAGGCCGCCCAACTCGGCGGTGAAGGCAGTGATATCAGGCATCGGGATTGGGCTCCTGATCCAGCCAGCTTGAGATATCCATGCCAGCAACCTGCTGCCAAAGCGCGGCCATGCGCTGCGCGGCGTGATCTAGCAGCACCTCACCAATTTCCACCGTGGCGGCCGAAGCATTACCGACAGCGCCGGCAGGCCCAAGATCCTGCGCCTGCCAGGCCGGTGGCGCGCCAGCATCGGGTGCCAGGCTCGGTGTGTCAGCGGAAACGCCCTGCCAGCGGCTGACGAAATTCCGCGCCTTATCCATGCGTACCAGATCAGGCCGCAGCGCCAGCATCACCGCCGTTTCATCGCGCCCGGCATGAATGCCGAAACGCGCTTCCACCGGGTCTCGCAAGGCTTCCGGCTTGCCCATGCGTGCCCACATGGCATTCACCACGAAAAGCCCATGCTGAATGCGCAACCGCCGCGCCGCGATATCCAGCGCCGAGACATTGCCGCCATGGCTATTCAAAAACACCAGCCGCTTCACGCCGGCGCGTGCCACCGATGCGCCGATATCGCAAACCAGCGCGAGCAATGTTTCCGCACTCGTGGTGATGGTGCCGGGAAAGCGCAAATGCTCCACCGAAAGCGCCACAGCTTGCGTTGGCAGCACCAGCACAGGCAGATCATCCGGAATGAGTTTCAGCGTGCGCGCGACAATGCCCTGATTGATCGCGGTATCCACCGCCACCGGCAAATGCGGCCCATGCTGTTCAATGGCACCCACGGGCAAAACCGCGACGGTATTGGCGGGAAGGGCACGAAAATCCGGCCAGGTGAGGTCCTGCCAGAAACGGCTGGGAAGGGGCATGGGGGACTCCGCCTTTGCTTGTTGCAAGGCTGGTATCGCGGACCCCCCTCAGAGTCCAGGGTGTTTGGGCTGTGTCAGGGCCTGCCCAAAATCTCCTGATTATGCTGGCCGATGCGTGGCGCCGGGCGGCGAGACAAAGGCCGGCGGCGATTGAAGGAAATCGGCAAACCGACCACGCTCAGGCCGCCTTCTGGCAGGCTTTGCATCATGTTCATGGCAGCGAATTGCGGGCTTGCCGCAAGTTCCGCAATGTCATTCACCGGGCCGCTCGGCACGCCCTCGGCTTCCAGCGCGGCCAGCCAATGATCGCGCGGTTGCAGGCGCAGCGCTTCCGCAATCAAGGGCAAAAGTGCTGCCTTGTTGCGCACGCGCGCGGGGCCGGTCGCGAAACGCACATCGCTCGCCCATTCCGGATGGCCAAGCACCTTCGCGCACCGCGCCCAAAGCCGATCATTCGCGGCAGCGAGGCAAAGCGGCCGGTCAGCGGTATCAAACACCTGATAGGGTACAATCACCGCGCCACCAGTGCCGTGACGCTTTGGGATATCGCCGCTTGCCACGTGATTATTCACATGGCCTTCCACCCAGTGCACAGCGCTTTCGAATAGCGATGTATCCACCAGGCAGCCCTTGCCGGTGCGGTCCCGCTGGCGGAGTGCCGCCAAGGCGCCAATCACGCAGAACATCCCGGTCGCCTTGTCATTGATCGAAGCGCCGCAAAACGTCGGCGGGTCTTCCGGGCGGCCCGTAACGGACATCATGGCGCCATAGGCTTGCAGCAGCGGATCAAAACCGGGTTTTAACCGCATCGGCCCTTCATGCCCAAAGGCCCAGATCGAGCAATACACCAAGCGCGGATGGCGCATGAGCATCGCTTCCGGTCCGATGCCGATTTCATCCACCACGCCGGGGCGCAGATTCTGGATCAGCACATCGGCGCTCTCCACCAGCTTGTGCAGCGCTTCAACATCCTCAGGCTTTTTCAGATCCAGGGTGATGGAACGCTTGTTGCGATTCTGACCGTGGAAATAGAGCGAGGTTTCACCATCCGGCCCAAAGGGAGGCCCCCAGGCGCGCGCATCATCGCCACCATCGGGCTTTTCCACCTTGATCACATCGGCACCCATATCGGCCATGATCACGCCGGCGAGTGGCCCGGCCAAAGCCTGACCCACTTCAATCACGCGCATGCCGTGCAGCGGCAATTCCATTGTCGTTTCCTCCGGCTTCTGAGCATTTTCAAGCCAAATGGTTTCATTTGGCGACTCGGAAAATGCGATCAAACAAAAATCTAGAACGTGTCCCGTGAACGGATGTGAACGGGATGCGCCTTAAATCATGGGTTCCAGCGGCGGGCGGCCACGAATGAAATCCGATGCCTTTTCCGCAATCATCATGGTGGTGGCGTAGGTATTGGCCGAGGTCATGTTCGGCATCACAGAGGCATCCACCACGCGCAAGCCTTCCAGCCCATGCACGCGCAGCCGATCATCCACCACCGCGGTCGGGTCTGTATTGGGGCCCATGCGTGCCGTGCCGATCAGGTGATAGGTTGTGGATCCGTTGCGCCGCGCGAAATCCATCAGCTCATCATCGGAATCGACATGCGGACCAGGAAGGGTTTCAGCTTCCAGAAAGGGGCTGAGTTCCGGTGTATTGAGCAAGCGCCGGATCAGCCGAATTCCACCCAGATGTACACGCCGATCCATGGGATCAGACAAATAATTCGGCTGGATTTCGGGATCATCAAACACATCGGCGGTCTTCGCCCGCACCCAGCCGATACTCTCTGGCCGATGCTGCCAAGCGCCGGCCGTCACTCCCGGATAGTCATCCAGCACATAGACCTTGCCTTCCGCATAAGACCCCGGCGTGAAGACGCATTGCAGATCGGGCTGATCCAGCCCTTCAAAGGATTTCCAGAAAACATAGACATGCGATGGCACGGTCGCGAGGATGGAAGGCCGCCCCATTGCCCAGCGCGCCACTTGCCCCGCTAGTTTCACGCCGCGCGCCAATTCATTCAGCGTAGTGACACCAGGCTTGGCGCGCATCACGACGCGCGTTGCGTAATGGTCGCGAAAATTCTCACCCACACCGCGCAATTCATGCAGCACAGGCACGCCAAGCTTTTGTAATAGCCAGCCCGGACCAATGCCGGATACCTGCAACAGCCGCGCGGTATTGGCTGTGCCGGCCGAGATGATCACTTCCCGCCGCGCACGCACTTCACGCGGTGTGCCGCCCCGCTGGTTCAAATAGCGCACGCCAACCGCGCGCTTGCCTTCCAGAATAATCCCGCAGGCGCGGGCATTGGTGCGTACATCAAGCGTCTTGCGCGCCATGGCAGGATGCAGAAAGCCGCGCGCGGCGGAAATACGCCGGCCGCGATGAATGGCACGCTGGAAATAGCCAACCCCGGCCTGATTGCCGTTATTGTAATCCGGGTTGCGTGGGATACCGGAAGCGACACAGCCGGCGATAAAGGCTTCCGATACTGGATTGAACCAATCCATGTCCGTCACCGGCACACCACCATCGCGCCCGCGGCGTTCTTCCCCAAAGCCAAGGCGTTTTTCACTGCGCATGTAATAGGGCAGGCAATCCGCATAACCCCAGCCACGATTGCCGCGTTGCGCCCAGCTATCCTGATCCCCCGGCTGGCCGCGATTATAGATCATGCCATTGATCGAAGAACCGCCTCCCAAAGTGCGGCCTTGTACGGTTTTCACACGACGCCCAGCGGTATTCTCGGTGGGCTCTGTGCTGAATTGCCAGGTGATGTCGGGGTTCACCAAAGCCTTGATGAAACCAGCAGGAATATGGATGAAGGGGTTGGTATCGGGCGGGCCGGCTTCCAGCACGCAGACAGTGGTTTCCGGGTCTTCCGTCAGCCGCGCCGCAAGGATGGACCCCGCCGCCCCGGCACCCACAATCACGTAATCGAAGGTATCGGCATCCGCTTGTGCCATGGTTGCTTCCTCATGCTTTTCGGGGCGAATCCTAGCAAGCTTTGGCAGCTGCGCCAGCCCAAGACAGGCGCGGCATTTTGGCCCATGATGCCGGGCAAGCCTTGGGGAGCAGACCGCCATGACCAACCCAGCAGATTTCACCGCCCCGCCGCGCCGCGCCGGCTGGATCGAGCGCCCCGATGCGCGCATCCGCTATGAAGTCACAGGCCAAGGCCCAGCCATTGTCTTTGCGCATGGGCTTGGCGGGAATCTCATGTCCTGGTGGCAGCAAGTGGCGCATTTTGCGCCGCGCTATACTTGCGTGGCGTTTTCCCATCGCGGTTTTTTCCCCTCCACTGCGCCGGCGGAAGGGCCTGATCCTGCGGCCTATGCCCCCGATCTGGCAGCTTTGGTGGATGAGCTTGGCCTGGGCGATATTCGCATCATTTGCCAATCCATGGGCGGCTGGACTGGCGTTGAATATGCGCTGCTCCGCCCCGGGCGCGTGAAGGCGTTGGTGCTGGGTGCCACCACTGGCACGCTCGATCCACAGCAAATGCGCGAACCCGAACGATCACGGCTGAAAACCTGGCAGGAAGAAAGCGCGGCGGCGCGTGAAGCGGGGCTAAAGCGCAACATCAACCCGGCAGCTGGCGCGCGCATGGCGGCAGAACAGCCCGCGCTTTATCACCTTTATAACCATGTCTATGGCCTGACTCAGGGCTTTGATCGTGAAGCGGTACGCGCGCGGCTGCAGGCAGGGCGCAATCGCGCGCCGGAATCCTTCGCCGCTGCGCAATGCCCGCTACTGTTTATCCCAAGCGAGGAAGATATCGTGCTGCCGCCCTTCGCCGCACGTGCGATGGCGAGTGCTATTCCAGGTGCGCGTTACGCCGTGCTGCATAGGGCCGGCCACTCCGGCCATTTTGAGCGCGCGAGCGCCTTCAATGCCTTGGTGGATGCTTTCTTTGAGGAGATTGGCGCATGAATGCCATGACTCTTTCCATTTGCGTGGATGACTACCCGCATACAATGGCGCTGCATCGTGGAGAGACCGCAAGTGCGTCGCTTAACCTTGCCATGCAAGTGGTGAAGCCCATCAGCAAGGCTTTCGCGCCCATGGTGCGTGAAGGGCGTTTTGACATCAGCGAAATGGCGATTGCGACCTTTCTGATGGCGAAAGCCGCCGGGCGCGATTTGGTGCTGCTACCACTGGTGGTGGCGGAACGCTTTCAGGAAACCGCGATGTTCTGCCGCGCGGGGAAGGGCATTGAAACCCCCGCCGATTTGGCCGGCAAACGTGTGGGTGTGCGCGCCTATAGCCAAACCACCGGTATGTGGATCAGGGGCGTTTTGCAGGAAAGCTTTGGGCTACGCGCGGATGCGATGCGGTGGGTGACGTTTGAAGACGCGCATGAACCAAGTTTCCGCGACCCGCCCTGGGTGCAGCGTGCCAGCGCCAGCGAAACCCTGAATGGCATGTTCGAAAGCGGCGCGCTTGATGCCGCCATTATGGGTTTTGAATTGCCCGCCGGTGACGATGTGCGCACCGTCTTCCCTGACCCCGCCGCAGCGGGTGCGGCGTTTCAGGCACGCTACGGTTTCAAGCCCGTCAATCATCTTGTGGTGATCAAGGGCGCCCATGCGCGTGATGCCGCGCTGGTCGGCGAAGTGCTGCGCCAATTCAACGCGGCTGGCACGGCGCCACGCAGCCGCGCCGTGCTGAACCCAGCGCTGGAATTGGCATCACGCTGGTGCGCCGATCAGGGGCTGATGGCGCGCCCGCTCAGCCTTGACGAAATCTGGGCGGGCTTGCCGGCAACTGTGGGCTAAACCGTCAGGCTACCTTGGCGCCCCGCACCAGGCGCCCGGGTAGCGCCCTGGTCGCCTCACCTTCGCGATACACCGGCGTGCCGGCAACTATAGTGGCGACATAGCCATCAGCCTTCTGGATCAGGCGCTTGCCACCGGCGGGCAGATCGTAATGCATTTTCGGCATCTCCAGCCCCAGCCGGCCGAAATCAATCACATTGATGTCGGCCTTTTTGCCCGGAGCCAGCACGCCGCGATCCTTGAGGCCAAGCGCATGCGCATTGTCACGCGAAATGCGCTTCACGACGAATTCCAACGGCAGGCGTGGCCCGCGAGCGCGATCGCGCGCCCAATGCACCAGCATATGCGTCATGCAGGACGCATCGCAGATATAGCCGACATGCGCGCCGCCATCGCCAAGCCCCATCAGCGTATGCGGATGCGTCACCATATTACGAATGGCAGTAAGGTCGCCATCGGCATAGTTCAGAATGGGCCGGTTCAGAATGGCGCGGCCATCCTGTTCCATCATCAAATCATAGCAAAGCGCCGCCGGGTCCATGCCACGCGCCGCCGCCATGGCAGCAACGGATTTTTCTGGCGGAGGCTCATAATCCGGCGGATCACCCAGCGCGAAGATCTTCTCCCAATTATTCAGCCGCACACGCAGCGCTGGGTCTTCCGTGGGTTCGGCCAGGATACGCGTACGCAAAGCCGGATCACGCAGCGCAGCGATGCGCTGTTCAAAGGGCAGATGCGCAATCGCCTGATAGGAAGCACGCATCAGGAAGGGGTGCTGCGAAAGCTCAAAGCCGAACATCAAGCCAACGGGCCGGCCCATCACCTGGCCATACATGGGCACGCCGGCTTCATGCGCGGCTTCCACCTTATCGAGCAGCCAGCGCCAGAGCCCCGGCTTGGATTCCCGTTGCAAAAGCGAGAATGTCATTGGCCGGCCCGATGCCGCGGCGATGCGTTGCAGGCGCGCGAATTCATCTTCCGGATCGTCAAAATCCGAAATCACCTGCATCCAGCCCGACCCTTGCTCACGAATGGCGCGCGCGATGGTCTCCAACTCGGCCTCCGGCGTGCCGAGGGTTGGGATATGCCGCCCATCCAAGGTGCGATGTGCAATGGCGCGCGAGGTCGAAAAGCCAAGCGCGCCGGCGGCAAGTCCCTCAGCGGTCAGTCGCGCCATCTCCGCACATTGTTCGGGTGTCGCCACTGCATGCGCTTCGGCCGCTTCGCCCATGACATGCACGCGCAAGGGCGCATGCGTCACCATTGCGGCGACATCCATGTCATAGGGCCGCGCATCAAGCGCATCCATGTATTCCGGGAAGCTTTCCCAATTCCAGGGCAGGCCTTCGGTCAGCACAACCTCCGGCAAATCCTCCACACCCTCCATCAGCTTCACCAGCATATCGCGCCGATCGGGCCGGCAAGGCGCAAAACCCACGCCGCAATTACCAAGCAGCGCTGTCGTCACGCCATTGATGGAAGAAGACAGCAGCCGGTTGCTCCAAGTCGCTTGGGCATCGTAATGGGTATGGATATCCACAAAGCCTGGCGTGACGATCAGGCCCTTGGCGTCAATCTCTTCTGGCGCGCGGGCAGAGATCTTGCCGATTTCCAGAATGCGCCCATCGCCAATGGCGATATCGGCCTCATAGGGCGGCGCACCCGTGCCATCCACCAGCGTGCCACCACGAATAATCAGGCTTGCGTCGCGTGCCATGGGGGTTTCCTTCAGGTTTTCAGGATGATTTTGCCAAGATGCGCATTGGCCTTCATATGCGCGAGTGCCTCAACCGCTTCATCAAGCGCAAAGACGCGGTCAATCGGCAAATGGAACACGCCTTCATCCACGCCCTTGCGCAAATCGCGCCGAGCTACGCGTTCCTCTTCGCGAATCTCCGCGACACTGCGCGTGCGATGCGTCACACCGATATAGGCAATGCGGCGCGTGGCGTGCAGATCAAAATCGAAATCGCCATGCGCGCCGCCAAGTCGCCCGACATTCACAATGCGGCCCAGAATGGCGGTGGCGCGCATGGCGGCATTGATGGTCCCGCCGGAGATCTGATCAATCACCAGCTGCACCCCGCGCCCTTCGGTCAGCGCCAGCACCTGATCGGCCCAATCCGCATCATTGGTGTTCACGGGATGATCCGCGCCGAATTCCTTCAAGCGCGCCCGCCGTTCGGCATTGGTGGACGTACCAATCACCATCCCCGCGCCCATATATTTCGCAATCTGCATGCCCATCAGCCCAACGCCGCTGGAAGCACCCAGGATCAGCACCGCTTCGCCCTTCGCCAAACGCCCATTGGAAATCAGCGCATCATGCATGGTGGCAAGCGCCACCGGCAAAGTCGCGGCATCTTCCCAGGACATGTTGCGGTCCGGCACGGGTTGCACGCGGCCCATATCGGCAATGGCATATTCCGCATAGCCGCCCGAACCCGCGCACATCACGCGATCACCGGGCTTGATGCCGGAAACGCCGGCGCCCACGGCGGCAACCTCACCAGCGAATTCAAGCCCGAGGATGGTGCCAGCACCGCCCATGCGCCCATGCGAATGCCCTGCGGCCACGCCTAGATCAGCGCGGTTGAGACCCGCAGCACGCACCCGCACCAGCACTTGTTCCGGCCCCGGCACCGGGCGCGGCGCTTGCTGCACTCTCACGCCCTCGGCAGTCACCACCGCTGCCTTCATGGTTTCGGTCATGCTACTATCCCCTTGCGCCTGTCAGGCCTTGAATACGTATGATGCCATCAGGCACCGGTTGCAGCCCTTGTATCGCGGCGCCCACACCATGCAAGACGCGCGAATGCCACAAATAGATATAAGGCCGATCGGTCAGATAAATCCGCGCTGCCGCTTCATAGGCCGCGGCACGCGCTGCCGGATCAACACTCTGCCGCGCCTTATTCAGCAGCGTATCAAGAGCCGGGTTGCAATAGCGCCCACCATTCAACGCTTGGCCGCAGGCGTTGAAATTGTAAAGGTTCTGGTCAAGATCAACGCGCCCTGACCATTGGATGATCAGCGCTTCAAACTCGCCGGCCGTCCATTGGCGCAGCAGCGTTGCGGTTTCGATCACCTGCAATTCAATATCTATCCCGGCTTCGCGCGCCATGGCCTGGATCACTTCGGATGCTTGCAGGTAATCGGTGGTGTTCGGAACGGATAACTTCATCCGCACGCGATCATGCCCGGCTTCACGCAGTAGCGCACGCGCCCGCACCACATCTCGCGGCGGAATCGGCTGGCTATTGGCATAAAAGGCATGGCCCGGCGGGACGGATTGATTGCCCGGAATCCAAAGCCCCTCAAACGCAACATTCACCAGCGCTTGCCTGTCAATGGCGCGTTCCAAGGCCTCGCGCACCCGCGCATCCCGCCCGAGCGGCGTATTCGCCGCCGGCCCATGCGCAACATTGATCGCGAGATAAAAAGACGCCAGCGATGGCGCTTCCACCAACCTTGTGCGCCGATCTGCGCGAATATCCGCCACATCGGATGGGCTGATGCGTTCCACCACATCCAAGGCGCCAGCGCGCAAATTCGCCATGCGGATCGTGGCATCGGTGATCGGGCGATAGGTCACACGCTGCGCATGAATGGCGGCTGCATTCCAGTATTCATTGAAGCGCTCAAGTTCGATCCTGTCCTGCGCCACGCGGCGCGTGAGGCGGAAGGGGCCAGCACAGGCAGGTTCGCGCTGAAAATCGGCGCCCAATACCTGCGCCTGCCGCGGTGAAACCAGCATCCCCGCTCGATCCGTCAACGCCGCCAACAAGGGGGCGAAGGGCTCTGACAGCCGAATGGTCACCTCCAGCGGCCCGGTCGCGGCCACTTCGCGCACCGGCCCAAGCTCTGCCTTGCGCGTGGACGCCGCAGTTTCAATATGCCGGCGCAGCCCAATCGCCGCTGCCTCACCATCCAGGGCCGCACCATCATGAAAGCGCACACCGGGCCTGAGGGCCAGCACCAGCGCGCGACCCTGATCCTCCCAGCGCCAGGCAGTCGCCAGCTGCGGCACGATATTCAGCTTTTCATCAATATCCACCAGCTTGTCGCACATGGCGGCAAAGACCTGCCGCGCGGCCACGCTGCGCGACAGCGTCGGGTCCAGAACATCGGGGTCTGAGGCGATGCCAATGCGCAAATGCTGTGCGCTGGCGGGCAGGGAAAGCAGCCCCATCAGGGTCAGGGCGAAAAGGCGGATCATGGCGCTTGCTCCGGCATTATGCGCCCTATCTCACCGCCTTCGGCGGCTTGGCGCAATGGTCAGCGCGGCAGGTTCGGATTCCACCGCCACATGGTGAAATTCAGTAACCCCGCAAAGCTGACCCAGGCCAGATAGGGCACCATCAACAGCGCGGCGCGCACATCAATCGGCCAGAAGACGACGATGCAGGCCAGGATGGAAATCCACAGCAGGCAAAGCTCGGCAAAGGCCAAATCCATCCGCCGCATGCCAAAGAAAATGCCGGACCAGGCGGCATTCAGCACCAATTGCAGCGCGAAAAGCCCAAGCGCCACCGCGCCGCCGGCGAAGCCCACAGCTTCCCATATCAACCAGCCGGCAATCGCGATCATCAGGAACAGCACCGCCCAGGCCGGGGCGAAAAGCCAATTGGGCGGACACCAGCTTGGCTTTCTCAGCGCGTCATACCAGGGGCCCGGGGTGAAGACGGCACCCGACATGGCCGCCGCGAAGCTTGCGCCCAAAAAGCCCAGAAAACCGTAAATCGAGGACCATTCCATGCCCCCTTATAGACCAAGATTGCGGCTTGCCGAGGGGTAATGGCATGCTGTCGCCAGAAACAGGGGGGCAGCCGCCATGGCGCAGCACGAATCGGATTATATCATTCTGGGTGGGGGCTCGGCCGGCTGCGTGCTGGCGACGCGGCTTTCGGAAAACCCGGGCACGAGTGTCACGCTGCTGGAAGCCGGCCCCTGGGATCGCAACCCCTGGATCCATATCCCGATGGGCTTTGCGCGGCTTTATGTGACGAAGAAATTCGATTGGAATTACCAGACCGAAGCAGAAGGGGAGCTTGGCGGGCGCAGCGTTTATTGGCCGCGCGGGCGCGTAATTGGTGGCTCCGGCAGCGTCAATGGCCTGGTGTTTCTGCGCGGCAGCCCGCGCGATTATGATCGCTGGTCGCAATCCGGCGCGCGCGGCTGGTCCTATGAAGACTGTCTGCCCTATTTCAAGCGGCTAGAGAGCTTCGCAGGGCCTGAAAGTGAATATCGCGGTAAGGATGGCCCCATGCAGATTGCTGAGGTGCCGGAACCCTCGCCTGGTTGCCGCGCCTTTGTGGAAGCCTGTGTCAAGCTTGGTTTCACGCGCAATCGCGACAATAATGGTGATTGGTATGAAGGCGTTGCGCCCAATCAATTGAATGTGCATCGCGGGCGGCGCTGGAGCCCGGCTGTGGCTTATCTACGTCCCGCCTTGAAGCGGCCCAATCTGCGCGTGGAAACCGAACGCCTGGGCCAGCGCATCCTGATCGAAAATGGCCGCGCCGTCGGCGTAGTGGTGCGCGGCCCTGCCGGTGAGGAAACCTATCGCGCGCGGCGGGAAGTGATCCTGTCTTCAGGCGCCATCGAAAGCCCAAAAATGCTGATGCTGTCAGGGATTGGCGATGCCAATGCCCTTCAGGAAATGGGCATTCAGGTGCAGGTGAATGCGCCGGAAGTGGGCAAGAATTTGCAGGATCACTTCATGGTGCGCTTCGCCTATCGCACCAAGCCATGCGGCACGCTGAATGAAATCATGGCTAATCCCATCCGCGCCGCCGGGCTTGGCTTGGAATGGGCGCTGCGCCGCAAGGGCCAGATGGCCGTGGGCGCTTCGGAAGCGAGCCTTTTTGCGCGTGTGCTGCCGGGGTCTGAAGAGCCCGAAGTGCAGTTCCAATTCGTCAATTTCAGCCTGGGCGGCAATCAGGGCACTTCGGCGAATTCACTCGCAAAGCATCCCGGCTTCACCTTCAATTTCTGCGTCTGCCGGCCCGATAGCCGCGGTGATTTGACGCTGCGCTCACCCAATGTCGCGGACAAGCCCGTGATCCGCGCGAATTACCTGACCGCGCCATCCGATATTCGCATCATGCTGGAATCCGCCAAGCTCGGCCGCCGCATTGCCGCAACCGAGCCCTTCGCCGGGCTGATCGAAAGTGAACAATACCCCGGCCCCAGCACGGATTCAGAAGATGAAATGCTGGATTATATCCGTGGCAATGGAACGACAGTGTATCACCCCTGCGGCACCAATCGCATGGGCACCGACCAGCGTTCCGTGGTGGATGAGGAATTGCGCGTGCACGGCGTGCAGGGCTTGCGCGTGGTGGATGCTTCGGTCTTTCCCTTGGTGCCATCTTCCAACATTCACCCGGCAGTACTGATGCTGGCGGAACGCGCATCAGACCTTATTCGCCGGGCGGCGTGAAAGGGAGCATGATGACGCACTTTAATCCTGGTCGCCGTACGGCGCTTGCGGCGCTGCTGGCGACACCCTTTCTTGCCATCAACGCCCAGGCGCAGGGTAGCGATTGGCCCAATCGCCCCGTACGCGTGGTGGTACCCTGGCCCCCAGGCGGTGGTGCCGATACCACGGCGCGCATGATTTTCCCGAAGCTTGCGCAAAAGCTT
This sequence comes from Roseomonas sp., assembly GCA_020249465.1. GTDB lineage: Bacteria > Pseudomonadota > Alphaproteobacteria > Acetobacterales > Acetobacteraceae > Neoroseomonas. Next base: position 29,131 of record JADCFP010000020.1, read on the forward strand.
GGCCAGCCCTTCGTGATTGAAAACCGCCCCGGCGCTTCCGGCAGCATCGGTGCCGCGGAAGTCGCGCGCGCCGCGCCTGATGGCTATACGCTGCTGCATGATGCAACACCGCTTGCGATCAATCCCTTCCTGATCCGTGTTTCCTTCGATGCGCTGGCCGATTTGAAGGCGGTCTTCCTTCCCATGCAGGTGCCGATGCTGCTGGTGATGAACCCGAACCAGCCACCGAAATCCTTGGATGAGGTGATCGCACTCGCCAAGGCGCGGCCTGGCTCGCTCGATTGGGCGTCATCGGGCAATGGGTCGGCGCAGCATCTGGCGCTCGAGTTATTCACGCGTGCGGTGGGCATTACGGTGAACCACGTGCCCTATCGCGGCGGCGGCCCGGCCCTGACTGATGTGGTGGCCGGTCAGGTCGGTTATTTCTTTAGCAATTCGAATGTGTCTCTGCCCTTCGTGCAAGGCGGGCGCGTGCGCGCCGTGGCGCATACCGGGCGCGGGCGCATTGCTGCCTTCCCGGACCTGCCCGCCATTGGCAATACGCTTGCGGGTTATGAGGCTTATGAATGGAACTGCATCCTGGCCCCCGCCCGCACGCCTGCTGCCATCATTGAAAAACTGAATGCAGCCCTGAACGAGGTAGCTCAGGACCCGGAAGTGGTCGCGCGCTACGCCCAGCTTGCCATGGTGGTGCAACCCAATTCCGCAGCCCAAGCTGAAGCGTTTTTGCGGGGCGAGACTGAAAAATGGGGCCGCGTGATCCGGGAGGCGAATATCAAGCTGGAATAGCGCTGCTTATCCAGCCAGAAATTTCTCTGCCGCGCTGGCAAGCACCTGACAGCCCAGCGCCAAATCCTCATCCTTCGTGTCTTCCGCCCAATGATGGCTGATGCCGCCAATGGAAGGCACGAAGATCATTGAAGCCGGCATGCGCCGCGCGATATATTGCGCATCATGTCCCGCGCCTGATGGCATTTGCTGCCAAAGCGCTGGCGCATGCGCCTCTGCCGCCTGTTCCAAAGCCTTTATCATGGCGGGGTCGCAAATCGCAGGCGTCGCGCGGCTCATTTGCGTGAGCGTCGCGGGGCATTTATCGCGACGATTGCTTTCCTGCACCAAGGCGCGCAGCCCGGCTTCCATGCGTTCCAGCACGGGCACGGAGACATCACGGAACTGAAACAACACATCCGCGTTGCCGGGAATGATGGAAGGCGCGCCGGGGTCAAGGCTGATGCGCCCGGTGGTCCAGGTGCTGCGCGGGCCACAAATGCGCGGGAATTCCTGATCAATCGCGGCCAGCAACCGAACAGCCGCAAGCCCGGCATCTTTGCGTTCCGCCATGGTGGTACCGCCGGCATGGTCCTGCTGGCCCTGGAATTGAATACGCCATTGCCAGATAGCAACAATGCCAGTCACCACACCCACGCGCAGCCCGGCACTTTCTAACTGCGTGCCTTGTTCGATATGCATTTCATAGAAACCCTTATGCCGCCCGGGTTCCAATTGCAGGCGCGCCTTGCCGGCAAGCCCCGCTGCTGCCAGCGCATCACGCAAGGGCGTGCCATCATTGCGGCTGCGGCTGCGATCAATCTCGGCTTCCGTCAAATCGCCAATGATGGAACGGCTGCCCAGAAAGCCACCTTCGAAATGCCCTTCCTCGTCAGCAAAAGCCGCGACATCCACGGGCAGCCCTGCGCGCGCCAGAGCAACACCGGCCATGACACCCAGCGCGCCATCCAGCCAGCCCGCGTAATTCTGGCTTTCAATATGGCTGCCCACCAGCAAATGCGGCCCGGCTCCCTTGTGTCGGCCATAGACATTGCCAATGCCGTCAATGCTGGCTTCCAAACCGCATTCCCTTAGCCTTTCCACCAGCCAATGGCGGCTTTCCATATCCTGCGGTGAGAAGGTCGGGCGATGCACGCCGGTTTTATACGCGCCGATTTTGCGCAGCTCATGAAGATCGGCAAGGAAACGCTCGGCATTGATCTGCACCATGGCGGGAACCTTTGGTTGAGGAATTTTACCTTTGATTAATACCAAGAAATTCTTAGCAAGAAAATCGCTCAGAAACCACTCCTGTTAACTGTTCAACAACCAGGGATGGGCTTTTCTTAAGCGCGTCACAACAAGCGTGATTCTGAGGAGCGAAAAATCCATGCAAACCAACCGTCGCGTTGAAATAGCCGAAGCCGCTTTCACCTGCGTTGCCCTGCTGGAAACCAGCGCCGGCGCTGAACTCCATATGCGTGACGGGCAAGGCAGGCTGCTCCGCCTGCCATTGCGGGATGCCGACCATGGCAGCCATTTGGCGATGTTGGCTGCCTTCAGCGGCCCGGCCCTTGGGCGTCGGCAGCGTGGCCGGCACCACTGAAAAGGCCCTACAGGGTCAGCCCACCATCCACCACAATGGTCTGTCCGGTCACCATGGCTGCACCGGCCAGCAGAAATACCATCACTTCCGCCAGATCCGCCGTGGTGCAGCGGCGCTTGAGCAGCGCCTTTTCAATGCTGCCGCGGCGCTGTTCTTCGGTCCATTCAATCATCCAGGTGGAATCAACCGCACCAGGCGCCACCGCATTGACGCGCACTTCCGGCGCCAGCCCGCGCGCGAGGTTTTTCGTGAGGCTCACAACCCCCGCCTTGGTCGCCCCATAAGCCATGGAAGACCCGGCATGATTAAGCCCGGCGATGGATGCCACATTCACCACTGCGCCACCGGCAGCACGCAAGGCCGGTGCCGCTGCCTTGGTGCAGCGAAACACGCCAAGCAGATTTACCTGCAACACCGTGTCCCATAATTCTTCCGTCAGCCGGTCAAATTCATTCGGCGCAATCGTGGTTTTCGTCCCCGGCGTGCCGGCATTATTCACCAAATAATCCAAACGGCTGAGATCAGCGACCGCCTGTTCAACCATGCGTTTGCAATCCGCCGCATCGCCCACATTGCCGGGTGCGGCTATCACATCCCGCCCCAGGCCGCGGAGCCGCGCCACTTCAGCCGCACCACGCTCATCCCCCGCCAAATGGTTGATGGCGACCTTGCAGCCATTGGCCGCGAGCATTTCGACGGTCGCGAGGCCAATGCCGGAAGCACCCCCCGTCACCAGCGCGGTCTTGCCTTTCAGATCATAGCTTGCGGTCATTGGTCACGCTCCATTCCTGCCAGGGTTCCAATTTCGCGCAACGCCTTGCGCAGCGCGAGTAGGCGACGGTCCCGGTCTTCAAATAATGACGCGGGATCCTTACCGCCCCAATCATAAAAACCAGCGCCAGACATCACACCGGTCTTGCCTTCGGTGATCAGCTTGTCCAGTGCTTCGCTACGCCCGCGCACCGGCGGCGGATCATACATGCGGTTCTTGAGCGCCAATTGCATCATCGGCAAGCCAGTGAAATCTGCCTTGGCAAGCACCCCCAAAATCGGCAGGCGAAGCGCGATGCCATGAATGATTGAGGCATCAATTTCCGCCGCATCTGCCACCCCCTCATCCAGCAGTTTCTGCACTTCAAGCCCAATCGCGGATTGGATGCGATTGGCGATATAGCCGGGGATGAATTTGCGCATCACAATCGGCTTCTTGCCCATATCGGCGCAAAGCTTGCGTACCATTTCCACCGCTGCCGGATCGGTTTCCGGCCCTGCCACAATATCCACCAAATCCACGAGATAGGGCGGCGTATACCAATGCGCGATCAGCGTCTTTTTCTGCCGCGCCGCTGGCATCAACGGAAAGATATCCAGATAGGATGTATTGGACGCGATGATCGCCTCGGCCGGCGCCAACCGATCCAATTCCGCGTAAAGCTTGCGTTTCACATCAGGGTTTTCCACCACTGCTTCCACAATCAGCTCCGCGCCATTCACGCATTCGGTCAAATCCTCATGCCGCGTGAGGGCCTGCGCCAAATGGGCCGAGGTCCAGCCCGCCGGCGCCTCACCCGCTTCGGCCAATGTCGCCAAAGCCTTTTCCATCAACCCTTGCGCGCGGCGCAGGGTTTCGGGGTTATTGTCGGTCAGGCGTACCTGATGCCCGCCAAGCGCAAACACCAACGCCAAAGCATGGCCCATGGTACCAGCGCCAAGAACGGCTACGCGTGTCATTCTCATGCTCCTTCCGGCGCCCAGGGGGCGGGCGCGCGCGCTTCAATATCCGTCACCACATCAACTACCACGGTATCTGGCGACGCCATGGCCTCTCGCAGTGCGGGGCCGATATCTTCGGGCCGTTCCACGCGAATGCCATTCAAACCGAAGGAACGCGCAACAGCGGTGAAATCCGTGGGCCCAAAACGCAGGATCTCTTCCGCCGCACCGGGGCGATTACCCGCGCTCCGCTTGAAATTCGGCCAGCCCTGACCAAAGCCAGAATTATTGTTGACCACCAGCGTTACCGAAATGCCGCGCCGTCGCGCTGTTTCAAGCTCCGCCAAATGATAATAGAGCGCACCATCACCAGACCAGCAGACAACTTTCCGATCAGGTGCCGCGCATTTCGCGCCAAGTGCAGCCGGGAAAGACCAGCCAAGTGATCCCGCCGCGCGCAAGTAAGTCTGCCCCGGTTCCAGATCCACCATGGTCGCGGTCCAGATGCCGGAGTAGCCCGTATCTGCCACAAGAATCCCATCGGTAGGCATAGCAGCGGTGATTTCCGCTGCAAGCCGCGCAGGGTCAATCGGCTTCGCCTCACTCGCGAAACGCGGCGCCATTTCTGCGCGCCAGGCGGCCATTTGCGCCTGTGCCGAGGCCAAGTAAGCACCATCGCGCTTCGGCTTGCCAAGCGCTGCGGCTAAAGCCGCCAGCGCTGCACGCGGATCACCCTGCACCGCAACCGCCGCCGGGTAGGAACGGTCGAATTCATGCGGATCAGCATCAATCTGCACAATTGCCGCACCGGCTACCGGCGTGCGCCAGTAATTGGTCAGCATATCGCCCGTATCGGCACCAACAAACAGGATCAAATCCGCTTCCTGCAGGATGCGATTGGCCGGCGGCGCAGCATAGGCACCCGCCACGCCGATATGCAGCGGATGACGCGTTGAAATCATCCCGCGCGCCCCAAGCGCTGTGGCAATCGGCGCGGCGAGCGCTTCCGCCACCATCAACACCTCCGCGCCGCAGCCCGAAAGTGCCGCCGCATCACCCGCCACAATCGCAACCTTTGGTGCCGCCAGCAGCGCGCGTGCTGCCGCTTCAATCGCCGCCATATCCGGCCCTGGGCGATGCATCGGCATGCGGAAGGCAGAAAGATCAGCGATAGGTGCCGCGACCTTACTATTCTCAATCACCTCAGCCTGCAAGCCGAACAAATCAAGATGCACCGGGCGCGGCGGCAGCGCCACGGATGCGGCAAAAGCTTGGCGCAGAACGCGCGGCAGATCGGCGGCATCCGCGACATCTGTCCGCATCTTGGTGACAGGTGAGAAAAACGGCGCGTGATCCACTTCCTGATAGGCATTGCGATGCTGATGCGCCGGCACCTTGCGTCCCGTCAGCGCAATGATAGGCGCGCGCGACAAATAGGCATCCTGCAACCCAGCCGCGAGGTTCGCCGCGCCCACTGATTGCGCCGCGACAATGCCCGGCCTGCCCGATACCCGCGCATAGCCATCCGCCATATAGACTGCGGCTTTTTCCGTGTGCGCGAGGACCGGCTGCACCCCGGCATCACCCAGCGCCAACAAGGTCCGCCGCAAGACCGCATCAACGAAAAACACATGCGTCTGGCCCGAAGCGGCGATGCTGCCGGCCAGCCATTGCGCCCCTGTCATGGTCTCGGCCATGGCGCTTCCCTTCCCCTGCTTTCCGGGTTTAGCCTGCCTGTATCAGCCCGCGCCGACAAGCGGGCAGGAGGAAACGAATGAAGAGATATGTCATCGCGCTTGCCGTGAGCCTAACCGCCTGGGCGATGCCTGCCATGGCGCAAATCTCCATGGTGGTGAATTTCTCCGCCGGCGGCCCGTCCGATATCGTGGCACGGCTCATGCAAAATGACATGGCGGCCGCACTCGGCCAGCCCGTTGTCGTGCGCAATGTGGTGGGCGCTGGCGGCACCATCGGCACGGCAGAAGTGGCGCGCGCGCGGCCCGATGGGCAGACCATCCTGCTTTCCCCCATCGGCCCCATCGCCATCCAGCCACATTTTCGCAGCAACCTGACTTATAAGCTCGAAAACCTCGCCGCGATTTGCCAGGTGGCCGATAGCCCGGTGATCATGATGACACCGAAAAATTCCGGCATGAAGCGCGTGGCCGATGTGATTGCGCGTGCGCGGGCCGAGAATGGCGGCATGCCCTTCGCCTCTACCGGCGCTGGCAGCATTCCGCATATTTCCATGGTGGCGCTGATGCGCGCGGCGAATATCCAAATGAACCACGTGCCGTTTCGTGGTTCGGGTGAGGTGATGCTCGCGTTCCAACAGGGGCAATTGCAGCTTTTCACGGACCAGACCTTGTTGATCCGTCAATATGATCTACACCCGATTGCCTTTCTGACCGAGGCACGCAATCCGGACTTCCCCGATGTGCCGACCATGCGCGAAGAAGGCCATGACCTGGTCTATACGATCTGGAGCGGCCTTTACGCCCCCGCCGGCACGCCGGAACCTGTTATGGCGCGGCTGGAAGCCGCCTGCGAAAGGGCAGTGAAGGCCGAGGGCTTCATTGAGGGCATGAAGCGCGTGGCCCAGCCCATTCTCTATCGCAACCGCGCCGATTTCGCCGCTTTCTCCCGCGCGGAGAGCGAGAAGTTCCGCAGCCTGATTGAAGCAACCGGGCTCCGTTCCGCGGAATAAGGCCCCCAGCTCCGGGGCGGGCCGGTTGCGCCGGGGGCTGCTTCGCGCTACCGCCCCCGGGTGCTGGCTCAACAAACCCCTTTGCGGCTGGATGATTATGATTTCATCCTGCCTGAACACCTGATCGCACAGGCGCCCATCCGCCCGCGCGATGCTGCGCGTATGCTCGTGGTGCGCCCGGATGGCCTGCAAGATCGCGGCGTGCGCGATCTGCCCGCCTTGCTTGGCCCTGGCGATGTCATGGTGGTGAATGATACGCGCGTGATCCCCGCGCGGCTCCATGCCAGGCGTGGCCAAGCGCGGGTTGAAATCATGCTGAACCGGCATGAGGCAGCGGGCATTTGGCATGCGCTGATCCGCAATGCCCGCCGCCTCAAGGCCGGGGATGAGATCGCGATTGAGGGCGCTGAGGAGTGCACCGCGCGCGTGCTGGATGACCCCGAAGGCGGCGCCACGCGGCTGGATTTCGGCCCCGACCAGGCGCGGTTGGCCGCAGCGCTGGACAAGGCCGGTGAGGTTCCCTTGCCGCCCTATATCAGCCGCCCCGAAGGCCCAACCACCGAAGATACTAGTGATTACCAAACGATTTTTGCGCGTCGCCCCGGCGCTGTCGCTGCCCCCACCGCAAGCCTGCATTTCACCGAGGCGCTGCTGCGAGCGCTTGATGCGCGCGGTGTTGCGCGCGTGACCGTCACCCTGCATGTCGGCGCCGGCACTTTCCTGCCGGTGCGCACCGATGATGCGCGGGCGCACAAGCTGCATGAGGAATGGGGCGAAATCACCCCGGAAGCCGCCGCGCAATTGAACGCGACGCGCGCGGCGCGCGGGCGCATCATCGCCATAGGCACCACCGCCTTGCGCCTGTTGGAAAGCGCGGTGCAACCGGATGGCAGCATCACGCCCTTTTGCGGCCTGACGGATTTATATCTGCTGCCGGGCCATACCTTCCGCAGCGCTGATGCGCTGATGACGAATTTCCACTTGCCGCGCAGCACACTGTTTATGCTTGTTTGCGCCTTTGCCGGTGACCAGCACATGCGCACCGCCTATGCCCATGCCATCGCGCAACAATATCGCTTCTATTCCTATGGCGATTCATCCCTGCTGTTTCGCGCGGGTGATGCGCCATGACACTTTCCTGGCAGCATGAAGACCAAGATGGCGCCGCGCGCGCCGGTGTCTTGTACACGGCCCATGGCACCGTGCCCACACCTGTTTTCATGCCCGTTGGCACCGCCGGTACGGTCAAGGCCATGACCGCGGATGCGGTGCGCGCCACCGGTGCGCGCATGGTTCTCGGCAATACCTATCATTTGATGTTGCGGCCTGGCGCTGAACGCATCGCGCGGCTGGGTGGTCTCCACCGCTTCATGGATTGGCACGGGCCGATCCTGACCGATTCCGGCGGCTTCCAAGTCATGTCGCTGGCGGGCTTGCGCAAGATGGATGCGGATGGCGTCACCTTTCAAAGCCATGTGGATGGATCACGCCATCGGCTGACACCGGAACGCAGTGTCGAAATCCAGCATCTGCTCGGTGCTGATGTCACCATGTGTTTTGATGAATGCACGCCCTTTCCCGCCACACATGAACAAGCCGCGACTTCCATGCGGCTTTCCATGCGCTGGGCGGCGCGCAGCCGTGCCGCCTTTGTGCCGCGTGCGGGGCATGGCCTGTTCGGCATTGTCCAGGGCAGTGTTTTCCCTGATCTGCGCGCGGAAAGTGTCGCGGCACTCACCGGCATTGGCTTTGAAGGCTATGCGGTGGGCGGGCTTGCTGTTGGTGAAGGCCAGGAAGCCATGTTCACCACGCTGGAATGCACCACACCCCTGCTACCCAGCGACAAGCCGCGCTATCTGATGGGTGTGGGCACGCCTTCTGATCTGATCGGTGCGGTGCGGCGCGGCATAGATATGTTCGATTGCGTTATGCCCACGCGTTCGGGCCGCACCGGGCGCGCCTATACGCGGGGCGGCGTGATCAATATCCGCAACGCCCGCCATTCTGAGGATAACCGCCCGCTTGATCCTGACTGCCCCTGCCCCGCTTGTAGGGGCCATTCGCGTGCCTATCTGCATCACCTGTTCAAGGCAAATGAAATGCTGGGGCCCATGCTGCTGACGTGGCACAATATCCAATACTATCAGGACCTGATGGCGGAACTCCGCGCCGGTATTCTGGCAGGCGATCTCGCCGGCACTGCCGCGCGCATTGAAGCCGGCTGGCAGGCGGAAAAGGAAAATGCAGCATGAGCGATCTTTCGCAACTTTCGCAACTTGGCCAGACCACTCAGCAACCACAAAGCCCGGAACAGGCAGTGTTGGAACGTGTGGGCAATCCGCATCCTGGCCTGCGCTATTGCATCCGCTTTACCGCGCCGGAATTCACATCACTTTGCCCACTCACGGGACAGCCGGATTTCGCGCATTTGGTGATTGATTACGTGCCGGATGCCTGGATTGTGGAAAGCAAATCGCTGAAGCTTTATCTTGCTTCCTTTCGCAATCATGGGGCGTTCCATGAAGCCTGCACGCTTGATATCGCGCAGCGCCTGATGGGCTTGCTCGCGCCGCATTGGCTGCGCATCGGCGGCTATTGGTATCCGCGCGGCGGTATTCCGATTGATGTCTTCTGGCAAAGCGGCACACCGCCGGAAGCGGTTTGGATTCCCGCGCAGGAAGTGCAGCCCTATCGTGGGCGCGGCTGACGCCATTCGGGCGGAGGCTCAGCGCCTCGGCTTCGATGCTATTGGCTTTGCGCCAGCGCGGCTGGGGCCGGAGGCGCGCGAAAGGCTCCAAGAATTCCTCGCGGCCGGCATGCATGGCGGGATGGGCTGGATGGAAGCCCGCGCCGACCAACGCGCCGATCCGCGCGTACTTTGGCCTGAAGCACGCAGCGTGATCGCCCTTGGCCTGTCCTATGCGCCTGAGACCGATCCGCTGGAAAGCCTCGTCTGGCGGGACCGCGCAACGATCAGCGTTTATGCCCGCAATCGCGATTATCATGATGTGGTCAAGAAGCGCCTGAAGGCGTTGGCGCGTTGGATGGTGGCGGAATTTGCTGATGTCGGCGTCAAGGTTTTTGTCGATACCGCGCCGGTAATGGAAAAACCCTTGGCGCAGCAGGCGGGTTTGGGCTGGCAGGGCAAGCATACCAATCTAGTCTCCCGCACCCATGGTTCATGGTTATTCCTTGGTGAAATTTACACCACGCTCGATCTCAGCCTTGATGCGCCTGAGGTTGATCATTGCGGTTCTTGCTCGCGCTGCCTTGATATCTGCCCGACCAAGGCATTCCCCGCGCCTTATCGGCTGGATGCGCGGCGCTGCATTTCCTACCTGACCATCGAACATCACGGCCCGATCCCTGAGGAATTTCGCAAGCTCATGGGCAATCGCATCTATGGCTGTGATGATTGCCTGGCGGTCTGCCCCTGGAATAAATTCGCCGCTGTGCATGAAGAACCGGCCTTTGCACCGCGCGCGGAACTCACCGCGCCAAAACTGGCGGAATTGGCCGCGCTGGATGATGCCGCCTTTCGCGCCCTGTTTTCCGGCAGCCCCATCAAGCGTATCGGGCGCAATCGCTTCATCCGCAATGTGCTGATTGCCATTGGCAATTCCAACGATCCCAGCTTGCAGGAAACCGCGCGCGCGCTTTGCACCGATGCTGACCCCGTGGTGGCCGAAGCTGCCGCCTGGGCCGCCGCACAATTGGACCAAACCGCATGACCCAAGAAAAAGCCCTTGTCCTATTCAGCGGCGGGCAGGATTCCGCAACCTGCCTCGCCTGGGCCTTGGATCGTTTCGCAGAGGTCGAGACCATTGGCTTCGATTACGGCCAGCGCCACCGGATCGAACTCGATATCCGTGATGGTTTTCGAACCGCCTTACTGCAAGCGCGCCCGGAATGGCAGGCGAAACTCGGCCCCGATCATTTGATCCGGCTGGATGCGCTGGGTCAGGTCTCCGATACCGCGCTCACTTCAGAAACCACCATCGCCTTCAGCGCCGATGGCTTGCCCAATACTTTTGTGCCTGGCCGTAACATCATTTTCCTGAGCTTCGCCGCCGCCATCGCCCATCGCCGCGGCATCAAACACATCGTGGGTGGCATGTGTGAGACGGATTACTCAGGCTATCCCGATTGCCGCGATGATACCATCAAGGCGCTGCAAGTGGCGCTCAACCTCGGCATGGATCGGCGCTTTGTCCTGGAAACGCCGCTGATGTGGCTGGACAAGGCCGCGACCTGGCGGCTGGCGGAAAGCCTGGGCGGCGCGCCCTTGGTGGATGCGATCCTGGAACATACCCATAGCTGCTATCTGGGGGATCGTAGCCAGCGCCACGCCTGGGGCTATGGCTGCAGCACCTGCCCTGCCTGCGACTTGCGCGCCAAGGGCTGGGCGGCCTATTCAGCCGCTGCAATCCCATGAACCTTTCCCCCCGCCTTCAAGGCTTCGCCTTCCTGATCGGCTTCGCGCTCTGCATTCCAGCGGCGAATTGGATGATCGGGAATCTCGGTAGCTTCTGCGTGCCGAATGGCCCCTGCCTGATCCCGGTCGCGCCTGGCATCATGGCACCATCCGGCGTGCTGATGATTGGTCTTGCGTTGGTGCTGCGGGATTTGGTGCAGCGCCGCCTGGGCCTTGCCTGGGCCTTTGCCGCCATTGCGCTTGGCGTGGTGCTTTCTGCCCTGCTCGCGCCGCCCGCTTTGGTGCTGGCCTCAGCAGCTGCTTTTCTACTGAGCGAGACCGCTGACTTGGCGGTTTATACACCGCTGCAAAAACGCGGCCTGACACTGGCCGTCGCCGCAAGTGGTGCGGTTGGCCTTGTAGTGGATAGCGTCGTCTTTCTGTTTCTCGCCTTTGGCAGTCTGGATTTTCTGGCAGGCCAAATCATCGGCAAGGCCTGGATGGTATTACTGGCCTTGCCCTTCATTCACTGGCTGCGCCGTCATGATGCGCGGCGCGGCATACAGCCTGCCTGATCAATCGGGGCGGATATTGAATTCGCGCACCACCGCGCCCCATTTCGCCACTTCGCCATCCAGAAAGCGCGCCAGGCCCGCAGGGTCAGACATCACCAGCCGCGCCTGTTGAGTTTGAGTCATTTGCGTGCGGATGCGTTCTTCGGAAAGGGTTTCACGCAAAGCATTATTCATGCGCACCACCAATTCGGCAGGTGTGCCGGCAGGCGCGAAAACGCCCCACCAGGCTTCTGCCTGCAAGCCAGGAAAGCCGCTTTCCTCGGCCGTCGGCAAATCGCTCAAGGCGGGCAGCCGCGCGGGGCCGAATTGCGCCACCGCACGGAAAGTGCCGGCGGCGATCTGCGCCGCCACCAGTGCGGCAGAGCCGATCATCATATCCACTGTGCCTGCCATGGTGTCATTCACCGCAAGCCCACCGCTGCGATAGGGAATATGCGTCAGCCGCGTGCCGCTGCGCGCCTGGAACTGGATCATGGCCAAATGCCCGATCGTGCCATTCCCGGTTGACCCGAAGGAAACCGCATCGGGCCGCGCCTTTGCCGCCGCCACCACATCCGCGAGTGAGCGAAACGGCTTATCCGCACGGCACGCAATCACATAAGGCGCACCGCCAATCAGCATCACCGGGTCAAGATCACGCGTCAGGTTGAAGGGCAGATTGGCGAGCAGCGCCGGCATGGTTGCGTGGCTGTCAAAGGTCAGCAGCCAAGTCTGGCCATCGGGCCGCGCCTTGGCCACTGCATCCGTGCCGATGGACCCCGCCGCACCTGGGCGGTTTTCTACAATGACCGTTGCGCCAAGACGCTGCATCAGCCCCGGAGAGACCAAGCGCGCCACCGCATCCGTTGAACCACCCGGCCCGAAGGGCACGACAATGCGTATGGCATTGCCTTGGGCCTTGGCCGGCAGAATGCTTGCAGCGGCCAAACCGCCCAAGGCTGCACGACGTGTGAACTTCATGATGCGGTCCCCCATTCGTTTCTTATGCCTATTCCATCAGATCGAGCACGGAAGGATGAAACAACTCCTCCGTTTCTATCTGCCGCGCCGCTAGCCCATCTTCCACTGCATAGCGGATCATGGCGGCAATCTCGTCCCGGTTGCGCTTAAAGCCATAGGGCCAGGGATTGCCGCCAAAAATTGCGCTTTGCGCTTCCGCTTCCGCCGCGATCCAGGGCAGCGACACACGCAGCACATTCACCAGCGACATTTCCGCCAAAGACGCTGCCTTGGCCGCGCTGAACGCCCGAAACAATTCCACCGGCAACCAAGGATGGCGTTCCGCCACATCCTTGCGCACCGCTAGGCAATGCATGATCGGGAAAAAGCCCGAAGCGCGGAACCAGCTTTCCTCTTCCCGCCGATAATCCGGGAAAAGCCGCGCAACTGGCGCACTGCCATTACTGAAACAAGCCGGCGGGCGGGGCGCGATCAGCGCATCAATCCGCCCGGTTGCCAGCGCTTCTTCCAAGGGTTCCCCCATGGGCTTCACCTTGAAGCCATCCGGCAGCGTAATCGCCACACGTTCACCGCCGGTACGCCAGGAAATGCCCTTCGTGTCCACGCCGTAATGGTCACGCAAAATGCCGCGTACCCAAAGCGCTGCGGTTTGCTGATATTCCGGCAGGCCGATCTCTCGCCCCGCCAAATCAGCCGCGCTATTGATGCCGCGATCCGTACGGATGTAGATCGCCGAATGCCGAAAGGCGCGCGAAAGAAACACCGGCACGCCGATATAAGGCGCATCACCGCGCGCGCTGGTGACGATATGGCTGCCCATGGATAGTTCCGAGATATCAAAGGCACGGTCGCGCAGCGCACGGCGGAAGATATCCTCGGGCTCACCGGGCAAAAAGGTGATGTCAGCGCCCGGCACCTTGAAGCGCCCTTCCATCAAGGGGCGCGTACGATCCGTGGCAGTGCAGGCAAGGCTCAGAGAAATCATTGCTGGATCAATTCGCCTTCATGCCGGAAATGCGGATGCCTTCCGCCTGGTTGATGATATCCTGACGCAGGAAATCACCGAAAGCCGCAACCGCCATAGGGTTCACCGCAGCGCCGGCGCGCAACTGCGCCTCACGTGTGGCTTGCAGAGACATCACGCGATTGATTTCCGCATTCAGCCTTTCGACGATGGGCGCGGGCGTTTGCGCCGGCGCCATCACGCCAAGCCAAATGCTGGCTTCATAGCCTGGCAGGGCTTCGGCCACCGTCGGCGCATCCGGCAAAAGCGGGCTACGCCGAGGCCCCGTCGTCGCCAGCGCCCGCACGCGCCCGCCACGCGCCTGTTCCGCCATGGTGGGGATGGCATCGAACATCATCGGCACCTGGCCCGCTATCAACGCGGTGCGCGCCTCATTTGAACCACGGAAGGGGATATGGGTAATCTCAACGCCGGCCATGGCGCGGAAAATCTCACCCGCCACATGATACGGCGTGCCGGGGCCGGAAGACGCGTAATCCAACTTCCCCGGATTGGCCTTGCAATAGGCGATCAGCTCGGCCAGCGAATTCACGCCGAGCGATGGATGCACTACCAAAACGTGATGCGCGACATTCACGAAGGCCACCGGCGCCAAATCACGCATCAGCACATAGGGCCGATTGGGCAGCAGCGTTTCATTGGCGGTATGCGTGTTGGACATCAACAGCAGCGTATGCCCATCGGGCGCTGCCTTGGCCACCTGATCCGCACCAATGGTGCCGCCCGCGCCAGGGCGGTTTTCCACCACCACCGGCTGACCCAAAACCTGTTGCAAGGGCTCCGCCAAAAACCGCGCCGCGACATCGGCGGACCCGCCAAGCCCGAAAGGTACGATGATGCGGATGGGCCGCGTGGGCCAAGCCTGCGCCTTCGCCTGCCGCCCGGCGAGCAGCGCCGCCCCCAAAACCAAACCCGTTCTGCGTGAAATCATGGCAATCCCCCCGGCAAATCTGGGCTCATCTGGCCCAAGCCTGTCCGGCCCGCAAGGGTCAATCCGCGATCCATCCGGGGGAGGGCAGGGCGCGATAGGCTTCGCGCAGGCTATCGGACCAGCGCTGGCTGACTTGTCGGAAATACGCATCATCTTCCGTAATGCGCCTGCTGAGCGTCACCTTTTGCCCGCCTTCACGATAGACCATCAGATCAATCGGCAGCCCGACCGAAAGATTGGATCTGAGCGTGCTGTCCATGCTGATCAGCACCAGCTTCACGCCATCGGCCAAGGATGTGTCGCTTTTCACCACGCGGTCCAGGATTGGCTTGCCGTATTTATGCTCACCAATTTGCAGGAACGGGGTATCCACCGTGGCTTCGATGAAATTGCCCGCGGCATAAATCAGGAATAGCCGCATCGGCCCGCCGGCAATCTGCCCGCCAAGCAAAAAAGACGCATCAAAGGAAACCCCCTGCGCCTTCATCGCAGGCCCATCATTTTCAAATACATCACGCACGGCCGCGCCAATCAATTGCGCGGCGCGGAACATGCTTGGCACATCGCGGAGTGTGAGGGTTTCCTCGCCCAGCGGAAAACCCTCCTGCACGCGATTCCAAACGGCCTGTGTGATCGCCAAATTGCCCGCCGACATCAGCGTCAGCATGCGCTCACTAGGCTGTTCCACGACATGCATCTTGGAAAAGCTTGAGATGTGATCCAGCCCCGCATTGGTGCGCGTATCGGAAAGCAGAACAAGCCCATCCTTCAGGAACAGGCCGACGCAATAGGTCATGGCAAGCTCTCCGCGCCCTATCAGTTATGCAGATAGAATTCGGCGATTTGGCCGCCGAGATCAATATTGCGCGCCATCATCTCATTGAGGAAGGCCTCAAGCCCCTGGGTGAAGATATCCTCAACCCTGCCAAAGCGCAGCCGCGCATGGATTTCCCCAGCCCGCCGATGACACTCCCCGCGCCGTCCGCCATGGGCTGTAGCGATTTCATCCAGCACGCCCTCAATCCGGGCATGGCAGGCAATCATGGAACGCGGCAATTCCCCGCGCAAAATCAGCAACTCAGCAATCCGCCGCGGTTCGATCCGCCCGTGATACACCCATTGATAGGCGCGGAGCGCGGTGAAGTTGCGCAATATCGCCTGCCAATTCAGATAATCTTCCGCCGTGCCAGCTTCAGCGATACTGAGCGCCCCGGCATGTGCATGCAGCACGCGCGCGGTATTGTCGGCGCGTTCCAGCATGGTGCCAAGCCGCACGAAGCGCCAGGCTTCATCGCGCAGCATGGTGTCATCATAGGCGCCATTGAACAGGATGGTCTGGCGCTTCACCCAATCCAGAAACCCAGGCAGATCATCCGCACTTGGCATGGCATTATCCAAGCGCCGCATCTGGCCCCAGGTGTCATTCACCGCTTCCCACATATCAACCGTGAGCGCCGTGCGAACCTGCCGTGCATTCTGCCGAGACGCTTCAATGCAGGATTGGATGGAAGAAGGATTGGCGCGATCCATGACCAGATGCTGGATGAGCTGCGCTGCATCGGGGGCGGCGCCAAAGCCCTGCAATAGCCCGATATCGCCACTGGTCAGCAGAAGCGCGCGCCAGCCTTGCCCCTGCGCCGGCCGCCCACCGCCCATGCCCGCTTCGCGTAGCGCCACTTGCAGCGCGCGCGCCGTATTGCCGGCGCGTTCCATATAGCGCCCGAGCCAATAGAGGCTATCGGCGGTACGGCTCAGCATGGCACATCCGGGGCAAGGACCCAGGTATCCTTGGTGCCACCGCCTTGCGATGAATTCACCACAAGCGATCCTTCACGCAAGGCCACGCGCGTCAGGCCCCCTGGCACGATGCGTGTCTCCGCACCGGAAAGCACAAAGGGCCGCAAATCCACATGGCGCGGCGCGGTGCCGCTGCCGGTGAAGGTTGGCACGGTGGAAAGCGCCAGCGTCGGTTGCGCTATATAATCGGCTGGATTGGCGCGAATGCGCGCGGCGAATTCAGCGCGCTGTTCGGCAGTGCTATGTGGCCCGACCAGCATGCCATAGCCGCCCGAACCCTTGGTGAGCTTCACCACCAATTCATGCAAATGATCGAGCACATAGGCGCAATCATCCGGCCTTTCGCAAAGATAAGTCGGCACATTGGCCAGGATCGGTTCTTCGCCGAGGTAGAACCGCACCATTTCCGGCACGTAAGGATAAACCGCCTTATCATCGGCAATGCCGCCACCCGGCGCATTGGCCAACGCGACATTCCCGGCACGATAGGCTTCCATCAGCCCGCGCACACCCAGCATGGAATCAGCGCGAAACACCGCAGGGTCCAGATAATCATCATCAATCCGGCGATAGATCACATCAACGCGCTGCGGGCCTGCGGTGGTACGCATGTAAACCACGCGATCTTCGACAAATAAATCCTGACCCTCCACCACCTCCACGCCCATTTCATCGGCCAGGAAGCAATGTTCGTAATAGGCGCTGTTATAGGCACCAGGCGTCAGCAGCACCACGCGTGGCAGGCCGCGGCAGGCAGGCGGCGCTACCGACATCAAGGTTTCCAGCAAATCGCTTGGGTAATGGCTGACAGGGGCAATGCGATGCGCCGCGCAAAGCCCAGGAAATAACCGCAGCATGGCTTCGCGGCCTTCCAGCATATAGGAAACGCCCGATGGCGTGCGGCAATTATCTTCCAGCACATGAAATTGCGCGGCATCGGTGCGCACCACATCAATGCCCGCGATATGCACGTAAATCCCGCCCGGCAGCGTGATGCCGCGCATCTCCGGGCGATAGGCTTCATTCTGCAAAATCAGCGCTTCCGGAATGCGCCCGGCCTTCAGGATTTCCCCCGGCCCATAAACATCCGCCAGAAACATATTCAGCGCACGCACCCGCTGCGTGAGGCCACGCGACAAATGCTCCCATTCCTGCCAAGCCAGGATGCGGGGGATGATGTCGAAGGGGATCAGCCGTTCCGGATCGCCGCCTTCGCCATAAACCGCGAAGGTCACGCCGATGCGGCGAAACAGCAGTTCAGCTTCCTGGCGCTTGCGTTCCAATTGCGCGTTGGGTGTTGCCGCCAGCCAGCGCGCAATCTCGGCATAGGCCGCCCGCGCCGCGCCTGGCTCCCCCATCTCGTCAAAGGCCCTGATGGGTTCCGCCATCGCCCGACTGACCTCCTGTTTCTCAGAAGATCGGGTCAAAGGGCGCGCCACACAAGCCTGTGATGCCCAAAAACTACGCCAGGCGGCGCATTATTGCCCGCTCGGTATCCGCCACGCCCAATTCTTGGGCAAGCCCTCCCTTCACAGCGCAGGGACGCGCTTATGCCAATCCGTCACCCGCTGGAAGGCATCGGCCACTGCCAGCACCCGCGCCTCGGCAAAGGGTCGCGCCGCCAATTGCAGGCCAATCGGCAGGCCGCGATCATCAAAGCCACACGGCACGCTGATGGTCGGCAGGCCCAAATAATTGAAGGGCCGCGTATTGGCCGAAACTGCCATGAAGCGGGACCAATTCGCCGCATCGGCATCAATATCCGTCTCGGCCAATGTGGGCACGCGGGTCCGCAGCGCCGGGGTTGCGACAATATGATGCCCTGTCATCGCCTCGGCGCAGAATTGGCGCAGCAGCGGGCCACGGCGTGATAGCGCTTCAATGTAAAGATGCGCAGGGATCGGGAAGCCACCATAAAGCCGTGACGACAGATGGATGGAATAATCGCCTGCCCTTTCACGCATCCATTCGGCATGGATCGCCGCAGCTTCTGACCGGCTGACCAGCGCGGTATAGGCGGCAATGGCGCGGAGTGATGGGCAGGAAAGCCGCGTGATTTTCGCGCCACGTTCCCGCATGGCATCAAGCGCGGCATCAAAGGCCTTCACCACCACATCATCGGCACCGTCAAAGAAATATTCCTGCGGCACGGCCACGGAAATGCCCCGCAAATCACCGGTCAAAGCTGCCTCATAATCCGGCACGGCTTCGCGCGCGCTGGTGGCATCGCGCGGGTCATGGCCGGAAATTATCTGCATGAAACGCGCCGCATCCCGCGCCGTTTGCACCAAAGGCCCGACATTATCGGCCGAGAATG
>JADCFP010000021.1 GCA_020249465.1 Roseomonas sp.
AGGCCAAAGCCCGCGCGCAACGCAAGCCCGATCAGAAAATTCATCCGTGTTTCGCGGCGCGCTTCACAACGTCACCACGATCTTGCCGAAGACGCGGCGGCTTTCCAGCCGCTCAAGCCCTTCCGAGAAACGCTCCAAAGGCACCACCGTATCCAGCACCGGCAGTATGCCACGCGCCATTTTCGCATAGCCATCGGCAATATTGCGCATGGAAGCGCCAAAGGACCCGAAGATGCGGAGCTGACGCTGAAACAGCATCATCAGATTGGTTTCCGCCGAAACGCCGGATGTGGACCCGCAGGTCACCAACCGCCCACCCATCTTGAGCGAGAGCAAGCTGCCAGACCAGGTGGAAGCGCCGACATGTTCAAACACCACATCCACGCCACGCTTGCCGGTGACACGCCGCGCCACGGTCGGGAAATTCTGCGTCGAGTAATTCACCACATGATCCGCGCCCAAAGCCTTGGCCTTGGCGCATTTCTCATCATCCCCGGCGGTCGCGATGACGGTGCAGCCCAAATCTTTCGCGATGCGCACCGCCACCGTGCCAATACCGGAACCGGCGGCATGAATCAGGATGGTCTCGCCCGCTTCCAATTTCGCATTGTCGAACAGCATGTGCTCAACGGTGGAAAAGGTGATCGGCCCGCAAGCGGCATCTTCGAAGGAAAGCCCATCCGGCACGCGCACCAGAAGCCGCGCATCCTGGTTCATCAGCTCCTGCGCGAAGCCATCCAAATGAAAACCCTTCACGCCGCCAACATCTTCGCAAAGATTATCCCGCCCTTCACGGCACGCCTTGCACACACCGCAGGTTGCGGCACCATAGGGCGCGACGTGATCGCCAATTTTCCAGCCTGTCACGCCGGAACCAACCGCGACAATCTCTCCGACCGCTTCCGCGCCCACCGTCAGCGGCAGATTGCGCTTGGCGAAGGCCATGCCGCGAAAGCCCCAGACATCAATATGGTTCAACGCGACGGCGCGAATACGAATCTGCACCTCATGCGCGGCGGGTGGCGGCGGCGGCGCCACGTTTTCCAGCCGCAGATCACGATCCCCATGCAGGCGAAGCGCACGCATCATGGCGCGGCACTCAGCACCAGGCAGACATTCTGCCCGCCAAAGCCGAAGGAATTGGACAGCACATGGCGCAAGCCCGAAACCCGCCGCGCCTCATTCGGCACCACATCCAGCCCAAGGGTCGGGTCGGGCTCCACATGATTGATGGTGGGCGGAAGGATCTGATCGCGCAGCGTCAGCAGGCTGAAGGCCGCTTCAATCGCCCCAGCCGCAGAAAGCGTATGGCCGATCATGGATTTATTGGAGGATATCGGCGGCGGCGCATCACCAAATACGGCGCGCATGCCAAGCGCTTCCATCTTGTCATTCTCCGGCGTGCTGGTGCCATGGGCATTCACATAGCCGATATCGCCAGGCTGCAAGCCGGCATCGGCAATGGCGTTCCGCATGGCGCCAATGATGGATGACCCATCGGGGTTCGATCGCGTGCGGTGGAAATTATCCGCCCTTTCGCCACAGCCACTCACCAAGCCAATCACTGTGGCACCACGTGCGCGAGCATGGTCCAGATCTTCCAGGATCAGTGCTGCCGCGCCTTCGCTCATCACGAAACCATCACGGGATTTCTCAAAGGGGCGCGATGCCTTGGTGGGGTCTTCATTGCGTGACGATAGCGCGGAGAGCAGCGAAAACCGGATCACCGCTTCCGGCTGCACCGATCCATCCGTGCCAAGCGCAATGGCGGATTTCGCCTCACCGCGCTGGATAGCTTCAACACCCAGCTGAATGGCGGAAGCCCCGGTAGCGCAGGCGGTGGTAATGGCAATTGGCGCACCCTTGGTGCCAAAGCGCAAAGCGAGCCTTTCGCCGACACCGCCATACAAAAACGTCTCATACAAATCGCGCTGACCGATACTCGCCACCGAAAGCGCGGCATGGCCATTGCCACCCGCACGCCGGGCGAGTGCCACACGCTGCGGCCATTCCATCTCCACAGGCGGCATGCCGAGCATGAGGGGCCCATCAAAGGCGCCTTCCTTCATGCCCGCCGCAACAAGCGCTTCCGCAATCGCGGCCGCGGCCATGCGTTCCACGCGCACCGGGGCGGGCACGGGTTCGCCGCCCGCGATTTCTTCCGGCAAATCCACCGTGCCGGCCATGGTGGTTTTCAGATGATCGGTCGCGAAACGGCGAATGCGCGTAATGCCGGAAGTGCCCGCCAGAAGCGCCGCCCAATTCTTATCCAAGCCCCAGCCGAGTGGACTCACCAGCCCAATCCCCGTCACCGCCACCAAAGGGCGGCCCAGATGATCCTTCATGGCGCTTTCTCCAGCAGGGCAAGCGCTTCACCACGCCATTGGCCGAAGCCGGTCACCAGAATGCGCTCCACCGCGCCATCGCCCTTATCAGCGGGGTCCATCGCGGGATAAAAACCACCGCGCGAAAGCGCGAGTGCCGCGAGCGCAACATTGGCCGGAAAGCTTGCTTCCACCCCATGCCCAAGCAGCGAAGCGCTGCGCCGTACCGGCACGCTGCCAAGTCCCGATAGGAAGGCTTCTTCTTCAACGCGGGCTTCCGCCACGCCGGTCATGCCGGAAATCACGCCAAGCCCGGCCTGGGGTGCGGCCATCCCCTGCCAAAGCGCCTTGGCTGCTGCGGCGCTGCCACCACCGCTGCGCTGATGCGCCGCATCGCTCGCAATGCCACCAATCCGCGCCAGAGCCGTGGCGCCGCGTGCGCGGGCATGCTCTGCCGTTTCCAAAACCAGAAACGCCGCCATGGCGCCCAGGATCAAACCGCCCGCATCGCCACGCGCGGAAACCGGCGCGTAATCGCCCTGCCATAGCACGCCACCCGGTGCATAAAGTAGCACCATATCCCAGCGCTGAGACGCAAAAGCGCCGCCCACCAAGGCAATCTCGCCGCGCCCTTCCGCCAGGCGCGCGGCGGCGATGCGGATCGCGTCCGCCGCCGCTTCCTCTTCGCCCATCAGCGTGCGCGATGATCCCGTCACGCCATGCACGATCGAGATATTGCCCGCGAGCAGATTGGAAAGCTGCGCCAGGAAAAGCGTGGGCCGCAATTCAGTCGCCAGCTTTTCATTGAGCAGCGCGCCGGAGGTTTCCGGCGTGGCGCCTGTGAGTGCGGCCGTCATCGCCTCATCTACCGCGATGTCGCGTTCGCCACCGCCGGCGGCCACCACCAGATGCATATCGGCAACCAGGCCGCGCGCCCCGGCATGGTCAATCGCAAGCCCAGCCGCATAGGTGCCAAGCCGCTGCCAGGGTTCCATCTGGCGCTGATCACTCTTTTTCGGGATTTGCGCATCAAGGCTGAGCGCGGGCAGTGGATGCACCGGAAAGGGCGCGAAGCTTGCTGCATCCACCACAGGCTTGGCGCCCTTGGTCAGTGCTTCCCAATGCGCCTCAGGCCCCTCACCCAGGGAGGATACCAAACCAATCCCGGTAATGACGACATCGCGCCTTGTCATAGCAGCCCCAATTCCCGGCCCCGTCCGCGCATGGCTTCCGCCAATTCCGGCGCGGGGTAATCCATGATGCGGAAGGTCAGTTCCGCATCGGTGATGCGCTTGCCATCGGCTTCAATCCGCGCCTCGGTCACCGCAAAGCCTGATCCGTCATGCAGGCGCTTGGCATGCACGCGCACTGCCGTGCCGGGGCCGATGAAGCTGCGGAACTTTGCTTCCTTTACCGCCATCAGAAAGGGCATGCGCGCAAAGCCCATCAGATCCAGCAGCAGCCAGCCGGAAGCCTGCGCCATGGTTTCCACCAATAGCACGCCAGGCATCAGCGGGTGGCCAGGGAAATGCCCTTCAAATACCGGGGAGGCATCCGGGATGCGGCTTTCCACAATGATGGCATCGCCTTCGCGCGCTGCCACCCGATCTATCATCTGGAAATATTCCAGGCGCATCGCGTCAGGGATCCGTGGTTTCGGTGGCGCGTGGCTTGGGTATGGGGTCAGCCGGCCTTGGCCGCAACCAGCTCATCCACACGTTCGGCCAGGTTCTTCATGACGAAGTATTTTTCCGCCGGCGCATTGCCCGCATTCACTTCCTGCGTCCAGGCTTCCACCGGCACCTTGATGCCGAAGGCCTTGTCAATGGCGAAGACAATATCCAGGAAGTCCAGGCTATCAATGCCAAGATCATTGATCACATGGCTATCGGGCAGGATCTTATCCCGCGGGACTTCGCTGTTTTCAGCGATGATATCGGCGATACGGTCGAAGGACGAGGCCATGCGAGGCCCTCCATGCAGAATCAGGAGTGAAGGATCGGAGGGCTCTTTGGCCCGAAAGGGGGCCAAAGGCAAGCTAAGCCTGTCTGAAGGCCGCCCGATCAGTGGGCGTGGCCGCGCGCCCCGGCGGCTTCGACACTCAGGCTCACCTGCACCTCCCCCGCCCGTTCAAAGCGCAGCGTCAGCGGCACCGTGGCCCCCTGGCGCAGCGGCTCATTCAGCCCGATCAGCATGATATGCAGCCCGCCAGGGCGAAGATGCACGGTCTGGCCGGGCGGAATCGGGATATCCGCGACGGGGCGCATGCGCATGACATCGCCTTCCCGGATATGGGTATGGAGTTCCACCACGCGCGCGGCCGGGCTGGCGGCGGAGACCAGCCGATCAGGCGCGGCGCCATTATTGCGCAGCGTCAGGAAGCCCGCGCCATTGGCATTGGCCCCGGCGGCGCGGGTCCAGGGATGGCCGATGGTAACATCACCCTTGGTGACATCATGATGCGCCAGCGCCGCGGAGGCCGGCAGGGCCAGGATCAGGGCGCCAAGGGCGCGGCGGTTCAAATAGGACATGAGATTTTCCTTCTTTTCAAGGCTTTCAGCCGCGCGGCGCGGGGGCAATGCCGCCCAGCCTTTGCAGCGTGATGGGCGGCGGGGCCAGGCCCAGCCGGGCTTCGAGATGGCCAACCAGCCGCATAATGCCGACGGCTTCGCGCGCACCCTGGGCGGGGTCCCCAGTTTCGCAGGCGTCCCCGGCGCGGGCCAGTGCTGCCGCCAGGGTGGCTTTTTCCGTGGGCGGGAGTTGCGCCATGATCGCTTCCGCCGCAGCGCGGGTCGGGTGGAGCGCGCCCAGGCAAATCGTGGTCATTTCCGCATTGATCGCTTCCATATCGCAGGCGCGCGCCAAAGGGGGTGCGGCCAGCAGTAGCGCGAAAAGCGGCAGGGTTTTCAGCATGGGGTGCATGGGTCAATGGCCTCCGGCAGTGCGGGGTGGGGTCAGGCGGAGTGAGGGCGCGGGGTAGCGGTAATCGGTGGTCCGGCGCCCGGCTTCGGGAATTTCAGTCCAGGCGGCGATGCCGCCGCCATCGCAATGCTGCACGGTGGGCAGCCAGATGGTTTCATCCGGGCGGTTCGGCGTGCGCATGGCGATGACAAACTCATCATAATATTCATTGGGCAGCGGGCCGCCTTCCCAGACAATCTGCGTGATCGCGTGGGTGATCATGCCGCCATGGCCATCGGAAACCGGGGTGGCCAGAGGTTGGCGGGTGATGGAAATGCGCCAGCCGGCCTTCGGCATGGGCCGCGCGACGGTGGTGCCTTCCGGCAGCGTGACGGTCACGCGGATGGTGGCCTGCTGGCCGCAGCCATGCGGCACACGAAACGCCGCGCGCAAATAGCCATTGGCCTGCGCTTGAGGCGGGTCAATGGTGACATGCGCTGCCACCGGGGTGGCGCAAAGCAGCGCGGCAAGAACAAGAAGCTTTTTCATGATGCGTTGCTTTCCTTCAGAAACGATATTGCAGGCCGGCAAAAACGCTGCGCCCCGTGCCGGGTTCGTAAAGCGCGGAATTCGGCGTAGCTGTCGCCGCAACAGAGGCCGAGGCGATGTAGCGCGTATCAGCCAGGTTGCGCGCTTCCAGAAAGGCTGAAAGCCCGTTTTCGAAATCCCAACCGGCGCGCAACCCAAACAGCACATAGCTATCGGTCTTTTGTGTATTGGCATTGTCCACGTAATAGGCTTGCGGTACCCAATCCGTGGTCGGCCCGAACCAGGCGCCAGAGGGGTGGCGGTAGCGCATCTCTGCCCGGAACAAATGCCGCGGCACGCCGGGGAGTTCATTGTCCTTGAAGGTGGCATCACCATCAAAGCGGAAATCGCTGAAGGTATAGGCGGGGCGGAAGCTCAGCCCATCTCCCTTCGTGCCGATATCGCGTAGGAATACCCAATCCGCCCCGGCTTCGATGCCCTGATGGATGGTGCGGTCCAGATTGCGCGCCTGATTCATACTGGCGCCCACATTCTGCAACTGGATTTCATCGCGCAGGCGGGAATGATAGGCCGCAACTTCCCAGGTGATATCGCCGCGCTTGCCGCGAGAGCCGATTTCCAATGTTGCGCTGCGCTGCGCGTCCAGCAGGGAAAAGCCGCCAGCCGTTGTAAGTGGCGTCAGGTCAGAAAGCGTCGGCGGTTCGGTTGTCCAGGACAGGTTGCCGAAAACCTGCGCGCCTTCCGCCGCCTGCCAAAGCACGCCAAAGCGGGGATTGATCCAGGTCCAATCCCCGCTGCCGGAGTTATTGCCATCAGCAAGGAAGCTGTCTTCGCTTTCGCGCGTGGCCTTGCCGCCGGAAGCACCAGCGATCAGCGCAAGCCCTGAGACCACCTCCAGGCTGTTTTCCAGATAGGCATCAAGATTCGTGGCCCGATCAATGGAATTCGCCGTCATGACGCCCGGGTGCCCACCCACATTGGTGAAGCGCCGGGCACGAATGCGCCCTGAACCAGCATTGGCGCCCATGATGGTGCGGTTTTCCATGCCAGCGACCTGCCGTTCCAGTGTCACGCGGGCAAAGCCGGAAACATCCGCCGTGCGCTGGTCAATATACTGGAAGATCGGGTGATCCAATTCGCGATTGACGAAACCTCCGCCCGCTTCCACCAGCACGCCTTCTTCCGGGCGAATGGCGGTGACGGTGCCAATGCGCGTCGCTTCCAGATTGCGCATGTAATTGCCGACCAAATTCGCGTTGGCCGCCGCGCGTGGATTATTCAGCGCCTGGCTGCGCGTCACCGCGCCCGGAATCTGCTGCCAGATATTGTTATAGGCGATGAAAATGCGGGTTTCCGCATTATCCGCCCATTGCCAGCCGGTATTGCCATTCAGGCGATAGGCGCGCCCGGCGCTATGGTCCCGATAGCCTTCCTGGGTCATGCCGCTGAAGCTGGCCCAGGCATCATGCGCACCCTGCGCCCAGCCATGCGCCACCTGGCCACGCGCAAAGCCATATGAGCCACCTTCGCCGCGCAGGATGGTACCCGGCGCGGTGCGGCCTGTTGGTGTGATGAAATTCAACGCCCCGCCAAGCGTATTGGCGCCAAGCGCAAAGGCATTGGCGCCCCGCAGGACCTCAACCCGCTGGAAGGTCAGCGGGTCCAATTCCTGGAAATCCCCGCTGCCATCGGCCTGATTGACGGAAAGCCCATCCTGGAAAAGCCGCACGCCGCGCAAATGGAAATTGCGCGCGATGCCGGAACCGCGAATGGAAAGCCTGGAATCCTCGCCCCATTTCGGCTCGGCAAAGATGCCGGGGGTGTATAGCAGCATGTCGCGAATGCTGGTCGCCCCCGCCCTTTCGAGGAAATCACTGGCCGGGACAATGGTGACATTGCCGGGGTTGCGGCGCGCTTCCTCGGCGGCTTGTTCATCGGATGGCCGGGTCAGGCTGCCCGCGATGGGGGCGGCGGTGACGATGGTGGGTGGCAGCGTGGCGCTGGGCGTGGCCGGGGGGCTGGTTTGCGCCTGTGCTGCAAAGGCGCTGGCCGCCAAGGCGGCCGCGGCGGCGAAAAGCCGCGCATGATGGGTGTGGAACACGAAAAATCTCCTGAGGTCGAATAACGGGACGGCTCTTGGCCGCCCGCATCCGGGCGGCCTCAGGAGAAGGCTGGGGGACCTGTTGGGTCGTAAGGCGGTGCGCGCGCCGCCGGGCGCCAGCCGGTATCGCCAGCGGCGAACCAGATGATCGCGGCGCCGGGTTCCGCCGGGGTGGAAAGCATCGGCGCGGCGGGGAGATCAGCCTGCGGCAGGGCATGGCAGGCAAGGCAGAAGCCGCTATGGGCTTCGGGCGCGGGCAATTCTTCCCCGTTTGGCCCCAGATGCACGGTGCGGTCCCCATCCGGGGAGCAGATGACCGCAGCCATCCCCGCATTGCTGGTATGGGCAAGGCAAAGCGCCGGCGCCAGCACGGTTTGCACCAGCAAAAGGGCCGCGATCAGGCGCGCGATGAAGGTGGCGGGGAGTTTCACGGGGTTGTGATTAAACCGGCGGGCGGGGGATGCCAAGCGGCGATGTCACGCCGCCACCCTAGCCACCAAATCGTAATCCACTTCCGGCGTATAAACCGAAGCCTCCTTCCCAAGCCGGGAAGAAAACAGCGTGAAATGCTCAACCTCCACCGGTGTGGCGCGGAACAGATTATAGGCCTGCACAAAGGCCATCAGCTTTTCCGGCGCGGCGCGGTCGGTCCGCGCCAGCGTCACATGCGGCGAAAAGCGCTTGCGTTCCGGCGCCAGCCCTACGCGTTGCAGCGCGGTTTCCACCTTGGTCTGCAAATGGGTCAGCGCGTCATTGCGCTCGGCGCCCACCCACAGCGATTGGATGCGCCCGGCTTTCTCGAAGGTGCCGACGCCGGCAAGCTGCAAGGTGAAGGGCCGCGCGCGGATCGCCGCCAGCGCATCATCCACTTCCTGCGCGCGCCAGGGCTCAATCTCGCCAATGAAGCGCAAGGTCAGGTGGTAATTTTCAGGTGGCACCCAACGCGCGCCGGGGATGCCCCCCGCAAGGCCCGCGATTTCCGCCCGAAGCGCTGCCGGTAAGGCAAGGGCGACGAAAAGACGCAGCATGGCGGGGGCCCTCCTGGTGCGGTCCGGCGCTTCGCCTAAGGGGAGGTCACCTTCCCCAGCAGCGAATCGACATAGGGTAGCATGCGACGAACCATCTCCTCGACGCCAGCGGGATTTGGGTGAATGCCGTCCGGTTGATTGAGCGAGAGGTCCCCCGCCACGCCATCCAGCAGGAAGGGGTAGAAGACCACGCCTGGCCTTTCGCGGGCCAAGTCACTGAAACTCGCGGCGAATTCCCGCCCATACTCGGCGCCGAGGTTGGGCGGCGCCAGCATGCCCGTCAGCATGGTGGGCAGGCGCTTCGCGGCCAGGGCATCCAGAATGGCGGCCAGATTGGTGCGGCTGGCGCGGGGTTCCAGTGCCCGCAGCCCATCATTCCCGCCAAGCGCCACAATCACGGCATGGGGATTATCGGCCAAGGCCCAATCGAGCCGTGCGCGCCCGCCCGCCGTGGTATCGCCCGACACCCCGGCATCAATCACGCGCACCGCCCGGCCTTTGGCGCGCAAGGCGGCTTCCAGCCTGGCCGGCAAAGCCTCGGCCCGCGCCAGCCCATACCCGGCGGTGATGGAATCCCCCAGCATCATCAGCCGGATTTCCGCCGCCCGCGCCGGAATTGTTCCTAAAGCCAGCAGCGCCAGCGATTGGCGCCCGAGCCATCTGCGACCATATGCGCGGGCAGGATAGGAGCTTTGCAATACCATGGATGCCCTTCACGTCACCGAGACGACCAGCGCCGGGGCCACCAAACCCCTGATCCAAGCGCGCGGCCTTGGCTTCAAAGTGAGGGCGGGGGAGGGCGAGATCAACATCCTCCGCGGCCTTGATCTGCAAGTCGCGGCCGGAGAGGCTGTGGGGATCGTCGGCCCCTCAGGTTCCGGCAAGACAAGCCTGCTGATGTTGCTTGCCGGGTTGGAACGCCCAACATCCGGTACGCTTTTGATTGATGGCGCGGATATCGGCGCCATGGAGGAAGACGCGCTGGCGCGTTTCCGGCGCGAAAGGCTTGGCATTGTCTTTCAGGCCTTTCACTTGATCCCGACCATGACGGCGCTTGAGAACGTCGCCGTGCCCTTGGAATTTGCCGGTGTACGCGATGCCTTTGACCGCGCGGCCGAAGCCTTGCGCGCGGTTGGGCTTGGCCATCGCCTGGGCCATTACCCGGCGCAGCTCTCAGGGGGCGAACAGCAGCGCGTGGCACTCGCGCGCGCCTTTGTCGCGGAACCGCGCTTGCTGCTGGCGGATGAACCCACCGGCAATCTGGATCGCGCCAAGGGCGAGGAAGTCATGGCGCTGCTATTTGATTTGCGCGCGCGGCTTGGCACCACTCTATTGCTGATCACGCATGATCCCGCACTGGCGGCGCGCTGCCCGCGGCAGTTGCGCATTGAAGATGGGTTGATTGTGTCCGATCAAAGGGTGTCGGCGTGAGCAATTTGTCTCTCGCTTTTCGGATCGCGCGGCGCGAATTGCGCGGTGGCTTGCGCGGCTTGCGCATTGTGCTGGCGTGTCTGGCGCTTGGTGTGGCAGCGATTACCGCTGTCGGTACGCTGCGCGCTGGGGTGGATGCCGGGCTTGCTGCGGATGGGGCGCGCATTCTGGGCGGTGATGTGGAAATCGCTTCCCCCTATCGGCCCTTGACCGAGGCACCGCGCGCCTGGTTGGCGGCACGCGGCGCGCGGGTTTCGGAAGTGGTGACTTTGCGCGCCATGGCGGTGGCGGAATCGGGCCAGCGCATGCTGGTGGAAGTGAAGGCGGTGGATGGCGCCTATCCGCTTTTCGGCGCGCTTGAAGTGCAGCCGCCGGCGCCGCTTGCTGCGGGCGATATCCTGCTTGATCCCTTCATTGCCGAAAAACTTGAAATTGCACCGGGCGCGGTGCTGCGTATTGGCGAAGCGCGCCTGACCTTCCGCGCCACCATCACCCAGGAACCGGATAAGGTCGCGAGCCCTTCGCTGCTTGGGCCGCGCGCCATGATTGCCTTGGCGTCCTTGGCTGAGACACGGCTTATCCAGCCGGGCAGTCTGGTGACCTATGAGTACAGGCTGGCGCTGCCGCCCGGTGTGAATCGCCAGCGCTTCATTGCTGATCTGCGGCGGGATTTTCCGGAGTCTGGCTGGCGGATACGCAGTTCCGATGTCGCGGCGCCCGGCGTCAATCGCTTCCTGGATCGCGCGGCGTTTTTCCTGACGCTGGCAAGCCTGACGGCGCTGCTGGTGGGTGGGATTGGCATTGCCACCGGCGTATCGGCCTGGCTGGAGCAACGCGCGCGCACCATCGCAACGCTGCGCTGCCTTGGCGCGCCGCCATCGCTGATTTTCCTGACCTATCTGGTGCAGGTGATGGCGCTGGCGCTGCTTGGCATTGTGCTTGGCCTGGTGATTGGCTTTGGGCTGACCTGGGCAGGTGCGGCGGCCTTGGCCTCCATTCTGCCGGTGGCGCCGCGCATTCTGCCATATCCGGCGCCGCTGATCATGGCGGCGGCTTATGGGCTGCTGACAGCGCTCGCCTTCACGCTATGGCCGCTGGGGCGGGCGGGCAGCATTCCGGGCGCGGCGCTGTTTCGGGATGTGGTGGCGCCAAGTGGGGGCAGACCAAGCCTTGGCATTCTGGCGGCGATCCTGGCGGCGGCGGGGGCGCTTTCCGCCTTGGTGATCGGCACGGCAGAAAATCCGCGCTTCGCGGCGATGTTCATCGTGGCGGTGATCGGCACGCTAGTGCTGTTCCGCCTTGGGGCAGGGGCGTTGATGGCCCTTGCGCGGCGCTTGCCGCATGCGCGCCGTCCGGCGCTGCGCCTGGGCCTCGCCAATCTGCATCGGCCCGGCGCGCCGACGCCCTTAATGCTGGTCTCGCTTGGTGTGGGGCTCACGGTGCTGGCTGCCATTGCGCTGATTGAAGGCAATCTGCGCCGGCAATTGGCCAATGAAATGCCCGCCGCTGCGCCGAATTTCTACTTCATTGATATCCAATCCGATCAGATCCAGGCGTTTGAGGCACTCGCCCGCGCGCAGCCAGGAGTGACGGAAATCCGCAGCGTGCCCAATCTGCGTGCGCGTATTGTCGCGGTGAATGGCGTGCCGGCGGAACAGGTCAGCGCAACGCCTGAAACCGCCTGGGCCTTGCGCGGTGATCGTGGCTTGACCTACGCCGCCACGCCACCCGAAGGCGCGCGGCTGGTCGCGGGTGAGTGGTGGCCGCCAAATTATGCCGGCCCGCCCCTGGTTTCCTTCGATGCGCAGCTCGCGCGCGGTTGGGGGGTTGGTGTTGGTGACACCATCACCGTGAATGTGCTGGGCCGCGACATCACGCTGAAAATCGCGAGCCTGCGAGAAATCGCCTGGCGCGGGCTTGGCATCAATTACGTGCTGGTGGCCTCCCCCGGATTGCTCTCGGCCGCACCGCATACGCATATCGCCACCATGCGCAATGATGTGGCGCAGGAAGCGACGCTGCTGCGCTTGCTCACGGATCGTTTCCCCAATGTATCGGGCATTCGGGTGCGCGATGCCTTGGATCAGGTGGTGGGGCTGTTGGAGAAGATCGGCTTCGCGCTTTCAGCCGTAGCGGGCATTACCTTGCTGGCGGGCTTGCTGGTGTTGGCGGGTGCGGTGGCGGCGGGGCAACGGCGGCGCATCCGAGATGCCGTGGTGTTGAAGACCATTGGCGCCACACGCGCGCAAATCCGCGCGAGTTTCCTGGTGGAATTCGGGCTGCTTGGCCTGACGGCGGGGTTATTGGCGGCAGCGGCTGGCACGGCAGCGGCCTGGGGCGTGGTGCGCTTTGTGATGCGCGCCGATTGGGTGTTCTTGCCGGGCACCTTGGCGATAACAGTGCTGGCTTGCATGGCCATAACACTCGCCTTCGGTTATGCCGGCACGGCCTTCGCGCTGCGCGCCAAGGCGGCACCTTTGCTGCGCAATGAATAGGAAGCCTGATATGGCCGAAGAAGACAAACTCTCCGCGCTTGATGCCACCTTGCTCCGCCGGGCCTTTGCGCTGGCTGGTGAGGCGCGTGCGCGCGGTGATCGCCCCTTCGCCGCAGTGATTGCCGATGAGAAAGGCCAGGTCCTGGCCGAGGCCGGGTCCACCCAGGGCAAGGGCGGCGGCGGTACGCTCGCGCATTCCGAAATGAATGCCTTGCAGGCCGTGCTGCGCGCGGGGCTGCCGCGCGATGTGTTGCGGGCTGCCACCATCTATTCTTCGGGCGAGCCATGCGCGATGTGTTCGGCGGCGATTTTCTATACAGGGGTCGGCCGCGCGGTTTACGGGCTTTCCGCCGGCGCCATTTTGCATTTGCGCAACGCGCAGCCCCATACGGCGGGGCTCTCGCTCTCCTGCCGGGCGGTTTTGGATAGCGCGGCAGAAAAGGTGGCGGTGGTCGGGCCGTGTCTGGAGGCGGAAGGTGCCAAGCCGCATCAAGGCTATTGGCAGGAAGGGGCGGCTTAGGGGAAAGCCACGCTCACTCCCCCCGGGTGACAAGGCTAAGCCATGGTGCTGTTGGAGAGGATTGAACTCTCGACCTCTCCCTTACCAAGGGAGTGCTCTACCACTGAGCTACAACAGCCAAGGCCCATTAGGCGCGGCTTCCCTTAGCCCCAGCCTGGGGCGTCCCGCAACCCCTTGATGCCGCGTGCGCCCACTGCCACTTGCTTCAACCATGGAAAAGCAAGGCAAAACCCCGCCAAAACAAGCCCCGTCCCGCGAAGAAAGGCTGGCCGCCGCACTGCGGGAGAATCTGCGCCGTCGCAAGGCCCAGGCGCGGGCGCGGGATGCGGCAGGGGCACCGCCAAAGTCGGAAAGCGCTGAAAAGCCCAGGGAATAAAGTCGGGTTTCCCCATCCCGCCCAATTGGGCTATTTCCCCGCCCAGGGGGCCGCGCGCCCAAGCTTTAAGGATATGCCATGAACTGGATCAGCGATTGGGCCCTGCCGAAGATCCAGGGCCTGTTCAAGCGGGAAGCGCCAGAAAACCTCTGGCACAATTGCCCATCCTGCCAGCAGATGATTTTTCATCGCGATCTGGAAAAGGCTTTGCGGGTTTGTTCGCATTGCGGGCATCACATGCGGCTCGGTGCGGCGCAGCGGCTGGAAGCGACACTCGATCCCGGCTTTTCGCGCATTGAATTGCCCAAGGCGCCGGCGGACCCGCTGCGCTTCCGGGACCAGCGCCGCTATGCGGATCGGCTGCGCGAAAGCCAGACCAAGACCAGCATGGATGATGCGGTCGCGGTGGCCCATGGCACCATCAATGGCAGCCGTGCCGTGGTGGCCGCGTTTGAATTCGCCTTCATGGGCGGGTCCATGGGCGCCGGCGTGGGTGAGGCGATTGTCACCGCCGCCAAGCTTGCCGTGCTGCAGGATGCGCCGCTGATTGTGTTCACCGCCTCGGGCGGGGCGCGCATGCAGGAAGGGGCCATCAGCCTCATGCAAATGCCGCGCACGGTGATTGCCACGCGCATGGTGAAGGAAGCAGGCCTGCCCTTCATCACCGTGCTGTGCGACCCAACAACAGGCGGTGTCACCGCAAGCTTCGCCATGCTGGGCGATATTCAAATCGCCGAACCAGGTGCCATGATCGGCTTCGCCGGTGCGCGGGTGATTGAACAGACCGTGCGCGAAAAATTGCCGGAAGGTTTTCAGCGCGCCGAATATCTGCTGGAACATGGCATTCTGGATATGGTGGTGAAGCGGGGCGAAATGCGCGAAACCCTTGCGCGCGTGATCTCACTGCTGCGCGAACCGCTGCTTACGCGCAGCGATGAAGAAGCCGAAGCCGCCGCCGCACCTGCGGAATAATTCCCGTGTCCCGCGCTGAAGCGATTGTGGAGCGTCTGCACGCGCTCCATCCCAAGCTTATTGATCTGAGCCTTGGTCGGATGGAGGCTTTGCTCGCCAAACTCGGCCATCCGGAACGGAAGCTACCGCCTGTGATCCATGTGGCGGGGACGAATGGCAAGGGCTCCACCTGCGCCTTTTTGCGCGCGATTGGTGAGGCTGCGGGGCAGCGCGTGCATGTCTATACCTCGCCCCATCTGGTGCGGTTTCATGAACGTATCCGGCTGGCGGGCGACTATGTGACGGATGAGGCTTTGACCGCGACACTGGAAGAAGTGGAAGCGGTGAATGCTGGCGCGCCGATCACCGTGTTTGAAGTGACCACGGCGGCGGCTTTCGTGCTGTTCAGCCGCGTGCCGGCTGATTTGCTGGTGCTGGAAGTGGGCTTGGGTGGGCGCTTGGATGCGACCAATGTCGTGCCGCGCCCGGCGGCCTCGGCCATTACCTCCATTTCCATGGATCACATGGATTTCCTGGGCGATACGCTCGGCAAGATTGCGGGCGAGAAAGCGGGCATCATGCGCGCGGGCGTGCCCTGCGCTACCGGTGCACAAGCTGCGGAAGCGCTGGAAGTGATCAGCGCCACGGCGGCTGAACGCGGTGCGAAGCTGCTGCGGCGTGGGCAGGCATGGTTTTGTGAGGCCACCACCCATGGCTTGCAGTACCGTGATGCCACGGCCGCGCTGAGCCTGCCGCCGCCCGGGCTGATCGGCCCGCATCAGGCGGATAATGCCGGCATTGCGATCACGGCCTTGCGCGCCGCTGGCCTGCCTTGGCTGAGTGATGCGGCGATTGCGCGCGGCATTGCGCAAGCGTCCTGGCCCGCGCGCTTGCAGCGCCTTGAAGGGCGCTTGGCTGCGCTGCTGCCAGCAGGTTTTTCGCTCTGGCTTGATGGCGGGCATAATGCCGGGGCGGGGCAGGCGCTGGCACAGCATTTCACCGCATGGCGTGATCAGCCTTTGCATCTTGTGATCGGCATGAAGCAGGGCAAGGCGAGTGCAGAATTCCTCCGCCCCTTGCTGCCCTTCGCCACCAGCCTTCATGCGGTGGCTGAACCAGGCCAGCATTTGGCCATGCCTGTTGCCGACATCATCGCCGCGAGTGGCGGCATCGCCGAACCCGGCCCAACCATCACGGAAGCACTCGGCAAAATCGCCGCCAATGCCAAACCTGGTCGCGTGCTGGTCGCCGGCAGTCTTTATCTTGCAGGCGAGGTGCTTAAGGCTGATCTCGGCTGAATCTCAATCGGCTACAGCAAATCTTCTATTGTGTCCGGCGCGAAAGCGATACCGCATAGGATGATGCGCGCGCCTGCAAAACCGGATCATCGCTCATTTCAATCCCCGGTGCCTGATCCAGAATCATGAAGCTGATTGGATCGCATGGCCCGCCAGGACCGGCGGAAACCTCGGTCACGGTCAGGCGGCCAACAATGGCGCGCGGGCGATCATCCGGCCAGGCGATGGTCGGGTTCAGCAAATCATCGCCCTGTCCAGGGAATTGCAGCACCATATCGAATTCAACAGGCGCGGTGGCGACGCGCCGACGCAGCTCATCGGCCAGATAGTGATTGCCGAGGCTTTGCATCTGCTCCGCTGTCAGGCGTTCCACCCCGGCGCGCGGTTCAAACACCCAGCGCGCAGGGCGAATTTGCCCATCCTGCCCGCGGAACATGAAGGTATTCACCCCCCAATAGGGCGTGGTGGCGAAGCTGGCCGGCGGCGCATTGGCCGCCAAATAGCGGCCCTGATTGCCGACCGAAGGATTGGCCGCGACGAAGGCTGCGAAAGCCGCCGCGCGCTCAGCATTTGGCCTTCCGGTCGCGGGGTCATTCGCACGCGCCAGCAGCCCATCCACCAGGGCTTGCGGTGTCGGCGAACCAAATACCGGCGCCGAGATATTCGCCATTTCAAACAAATCACCGGCGGGCGATTCAAAGCGGATCGAAAGGCCGCGCGTACCGCGCGCGGTGTCTGACGCATTGGGATTGGCGCCCGCCACACCGAAACGGATCAATGCCGTATTGCGCTGGCCGCTGAACACGGGTGCGACAGAAAGCCTGGTGCCCTCAGCAGTCGCCACGAAATGCCCTGCGGCACAAACGCCCTTGGGGTGGCTGGGGCGATGGGTGCGCACTGGCCCAAGCACCGCTTCAAAGGCGTCCACAATCGCGTCGGGGCTGGGCTGTGCGGAGGCCGGAAATAATGTGAGGAGCCATGCCGACATGGCCGCACCAGCAAAGACGGCAAGGCAGTTTGGGCGCTTGGCGGACATGCGTTTTCCTCCCGGGCAGTGATTGATGGAAGCGATCTCGGGGGGCGCCTTAACAGCGTTTCAGATTCACCCCATTTCGATAATCATCAGATTGCCGTTCACCAGAGTCAAGAAATTTCGCCGTACTGGGCAAGGCCAATCCATTTGGCCCGCCGAGGCCTTGGAGCGTGTTGCGTTCACATATGTTCACGCCACCCGCTCCACCTCGTTTTTTTCGAGTATCTTCACACGTTCAGATGATTTTATCTAAACGTGATATGCTTTAATCCACAATGAACAGCTTCGCCCCGATAATGGTGCGAGACATATGCGCTTCCGCCCCATCCGCCACCTGATATGACATGCCGGGCCTCAATACAAAAACGCGCCCATCGGCCAGCGTGGTTTCCAATTCGCCTTCCAGCACCAGCAGCACATGGCCCTTCTGGCACCAGTGATCCGCGACATAGCCAGGTGAATATTCCACCATGCGCACGCGAATTGGGTTTTCCGCTGGGCCGACATGGCGCGTGCGCCAAAGCGCTTCACCGGTCACACCCGCATGGCGTGTCGGTTTCACCTGCGCCCAATCAGTCGTATCGAAAGGAATGGCATCCATCTGCATGGATCAAGAACCCTTACGCATGGCCGGCGGCGGAAGAAAGCCAGGCCGGATGCACCTTCAGTTTCGCGAGTGCGGCA
Organism: Roseomonas sp.; assembly: GCA_020249465.1. GTDB lineage: Bacteria > Pseudomonadota > Alphaproteobacteria > Acetobacterales > Acetobacteraceae > Neoroseomonas. The sequence goes on from JADCFP010000021.1 coordinate 17,692, forward strand.
TGCCAGGCGGTGCTGGCATCCTGATGGAAAAGCAGCGCCTCATCTGCCGGTACACTCAGCCAGGAATTACGCTGGATTTCCTCTTCCAATTGCCCCGGCGCCCAACCGGCATAGCCAAGGGCCAGCAAGCCCTGGCGCGGCCCCCCGCCGCTCGCAATCGCGCTCAAGATATCCACACTGGCCGTGAGCGCGAGTCCAGTGCTGAACCCAAGGCTGCCATCTGCCGACCAATCATCCGTATGGAGCACAAAGCCGCGGCCAGCTTCCACCGGCCCGCCGGACACCAGCCGGATCTGGCGCTGGGACGGCACTGGCTTCAAGCCAAGCTGCTTCAGCAATTTGTCAAAGGCCAGCCCTTCGATCGGGCGGTTCACCATCAGCCCCATCGCGCCGTCAGCCGAGTGGTTGCACAGGCACACCACGCTTTGCGCAAAGCGCGGGTCTTCCATGCCCGGCATCGCAATCAGCAAATGCCCGGTCAGATAATCGCCAGCCTTGGCGGCGGCGGCTTTGCCCTTTCTGGCCATGAGGGAAATGTGGCGCTGCCCGCGCGCCCCTGCAAGCCTTGCTTTTCGGGGCTTGACCAGGGGATCATTCCGGCGCATCGCGCTTTCCAGCAAAGCGCCAAGCTTGGCCGCAGCCCCCGCAACCCTGAGTTTAGATGAGGTCCCTTGCTCGCGCTTCGTGTCATTCCCTGCCTGGATGTGAAGGATGGTCGCGTCGTCAAGGGCGTGAACTTCCTGGCATTGCGCGACGCCGGTGACCCGGTGGAACAGGCGCGCAATTATGATCGCGAAGGTGCGGATGAAATCACCTTCCTCGACATCACCGCTTCCGCCGAAAACCGCGACACCATCCTGGATGTGGTATCCCGTACGGCGGCTGAGGTCTTCATCCCGCTGACTGTTGGTGGCGGCGTGCGCAGCGTGGAAGATGCCCGGCGACTTTTGCTGGCCGGTGCTGACAAGGTTTCCATCAATTCAGCTGCGGTTTCTGACCCTGATCTGGTGCTCCGCGCGGCCGAGGCTTTCGGCAGTCAGGCCATTGTTGTCGCGATTGATGCGCGCCGACGCGATGCGGGCGGTGGGTTTGAGGTGTTCACCCATGGCGGGCGGCGCGGCACGGGCATGGATGCCATCGCCTGGGCCAGGCAGGTTGAAGCGCTTGGCGCGGGGGAAATCCTGCTGACGTCAATGGATCGTGATGGCACCAAGCAGGGCTTTGATCTTGAATTGACGGCGGCGGTGCGTGCCGCCACGCGCCTGCCGATTGTGGCATCCGGCGGAGTCGGGGAATTGCGCCATTTCGTAGAAGGCGCGAAAGCAGGCGCCACCGGCCTGCTCGCCGCCAGTGTTTTCCATTACGGGGTGTTCCGGATTGCGGAAGCCAAGGCTGCACTCGCCGCCGCTGGCCTGCCGATCCGCCCCGTTCCGCCTGTGCAGGAGGCCGCGTAAATGGCCAAGGCGACAAAACCCGGCAAGGCAAAGCAAGCGAAGCTGAAGCCAGCCGAAAAGACGCAGAAAAAGCCAGGCGTCAAAAAGAAAATCGCCAAGAAGAAGGCGGCACTGCCTTTGCCGGGCGGGCTGAAGGCGAAGGGCGCGAAATTGCCCAAGCGTATTCTCAAGGCGGAAGCGCGCGTATTGCAGCCGCTCAGCCTTTCGCCGACCGGGGCGGATGCCATGATTCTGGATCGGCTGTGGGAAACGGTGGAACAGCGCCGGCTTGCGGGCGATCTCACCACATCCCATTCGGCGCGGCTCATGGCGCGCGGCACCGCCAAGGTCGCCCAAAAATTCGGCGAAGAAGCGGTGGAATGCGTGATCGAGGCGACCATCGGCAATCGCGCCGCCACGGTGCTGGAATCAGCCGATGTGCTCTATCACCTGATGGTGATCTGGGTGGATGCAGGCATCCGACCAGAGGAAGTCTGGGCCGAATTGGCCCGCCGTCAGGGCATTAGCGGTATTGCCGAAAAGGCAGCGCGACCCCAGGGCATTATCCGCGCTGCCGGCACCACCAAATTGCCGTAAAACGCCGCCAGCTCAGCCGAGCGCCTTGGCCGCGGCCAGCACCTCAGCGGCATGGGCTTCGGGCTTCACCTTGCGCCAGATTTTCACGATCTTGCCATCGGCGCCCACCAGAAAGCTCGACCGCTCTAGCCCCATGTATTTCTTGCCATACATGGATTTTTCCACCCAAACGCCATAGGCCTCGGCGGTCTTGTGTTCAGGGTCTGACGCCAGCGGAAATTCCAGCCCGTATTTTTTGGCGAATTTTTCAATCGGCGGCATGGCGTCGGGTGACACGCCAATCACCGTCAGGCCAAGCTTGCCAAGCTGGGGTAGCGCTTCCTGCACGCCACAAGCCTGCTTGGTGCAGCCGGGCGTATCGGCCTTGGGGTAGAAATACAGCAGATAGGGCTTGCCCTTGAGGCCGGCTGAGGAAACCTCCCGCCCGTTGCTCGCTGCCATTTTGAAGGCGGGCGCCTTTTTGCCTTCGGCTAATTCGCTCATGAAGGATTCCCCTGTTCCAGCCGGCCAAGCCGGGCTTCGAAAACCTGGCGCACCAAGGCTGCGCTCGCTTCCATCTGTGCGCGGAGCCCCGGAAGGTCAACGGGTGGCGCAGTGCAAAGCGGGCCGGCCACGCGCAACACGGCGGAAGCGGCGGGCTCGGGCAAGGTGGCGTCTCGCCAGGGGCCAAGTGTCAGGCGCAGAATGCCGCTGATGCCGCGCCAGAGCCGCTCAGCGCCGATCAGCGCTTCGGCTTCGCGACTTTCCAGCGCGCCGATTTTCGCCAGATTGGCAATCGCGATGCGCGTGGTGGTGGCCAGCACCTCGGGATGGCGCGGCGCGTGATGCAATTGCAGCGCCTGGGCGATGAATTCCACCTCCACCAGCCCACCGGGGCTGAGTTTCACATCCCATGGCCCATCGCCCGGCAATTCGCGCAGCATGCGCTGGCGCATGGCAAGCGCATCGGGAATGGCGGCCTTGGCCTTTTCCGGGTTGGACAAGGCGGCGCGAATGGCCGCGCCAATGCGGCGTGACAGCGCAGGCGGCCCCGCCACCACCCGGGCGCGCGTCAGCGCCATGCGTTCCCAGCTCCAGGCATCTTCCGCCTGATAGCGCTGGAAGGCACCAAGCGAGACCGCGACCGGCCCCTTCGATCCGGAAGGCCTGAGGCGCATATCCACCTCATACAATTTGCCCTCAGCGCCGGGGGCAGTGATGGCGCCGACCATCTGATGCGCGAGCCGCGTGAAATACTGAATGGTCGGCAAGGGGCGGATCGTGGGTGCGCCACGCTTGGCCTTGGCTTCGCTCGCTTCCGCCTCAGTTGCGTGATCATAAACCAGGATCAGATCAAGATCAGAACCGGGCAGCATTTCCCGCCCGCCGAGTTTACCCAAAGCCACCACGGCAAGCTGCCCGCCCTTCACCACGCCATGCCGGGCAGCGAATTCAGCGGTTACATGCGGCAGCAGGGATGAAATGGCGGCATCGGCGAGCGCGCTCCGCGCCTCGCCCGCCGCATCAGGGTCTATGGCGCCTTCAAGCGTCGCGGCATCAATGTCGAATTTGCCTTCCTGAACCAGGCGGCGGGACGCTTCCATGGCTTCTTCGAAATAGCGCGCTTCCTTCACCAGTGCGGGCAAGGCAGACGCCGCGCTGCCAATGCCGCCGCCTGCGCCCACCAGCAGCCCTTCCAGTGCGGCGGTGTGATGCGCCAAATGATCCGCCAATTGCGGTGCGGCGCCCAGAATGCCGGCCAGGCGGTCCAGCATGGGCTGGTTGCGGTGCAACAGGCTCAAGACCTGCACGCCCGTGGTCAGGCGCCCGAATAGCGCATCCAGGCGCATCAGCGCCGCATCCGGATCACGCTGCTTGCCAAAGGCCGCGAGCAGGCTTGGCATGAGTGCGGTCAGCAATTCGCGCGCGCGTTCGCTGCGAATGGCGCGTGCATGGCCGTGATGCCAGCCGCGCACGGTGGCGGCGATGCTGCCGGGATTGGCGTAGCCCATGGCGCGAAGGGTGGCGATGGTGGCGGGATCATCCTCCACACCTGTGAAGACCAGATCGCCCTGCACGGTATCGGCGGCCAGTGTGGGTTCCGCTTCAAACATGCGCCCGTAATGCTGTTCCACGCGGCGCAAATGATAGGCGAAATCCTCGGCAAAACTGGCGCTGTCATTATAGCCGAGGAAGGAGGCGATGCGCGCAATCCCTTCCTCATCTTCGGGTAGCCGATGCGTCTGGCGATCCGCCACCATTTGCAGCCGATGTTCAAGCCGGCGCAGGAAGCCATAGGCATCCGCCAAGTCAGCGGCAGCGCGGCGTTCAATCTTGCCCGCGCCAGCCAGGGCAGAAAGCGCGCCAAGCGTGGTCGGGTCGCGCAGCGCGGGATCGCGCCCGCCCCAGATCAATTGCAGCACCTGCGCGGTGAATTCGATTTCGCGAATGCCGCCCCGGCCCAGCTTCACATCATGCCCGGCCAGTTGCACCGTATCATGCGCGCCCTTGGCGCCCTTATGCGCATGGATTTGCCGCTTGATGGAATGGATATCGGCAACCGCCGCGAAATCCAGGTAGCGGCGCCAGACAAAGGGGCGGATTTCGCGCAGGAAAGCATCCCCCGCCGTACGATCCGCCGCCACAGGCCGCGCCTTGATCATGGCAGCGCGTTCCCAATTCTGGCCCATGCTTTCGTAATAGGCGATGGCAGCAGGGATCGAGACTGCCAAGGGTGTCGCGGCGGGATCGGGCCTCAAGCGCAAATCGGTGCGGAACACATAGCCATCAGCAGTGCGTTCTTCCATCAGCCGCACCAGATCGCGCGCGATGCGCACATAAATCGCCTGGGCGCGATCCGGGTCCTGCACGGCGGCTGGATCGTAAAGCACCATCAGATCAACATCGGATGAGTAATTCAGCTCCCGCGCGCCAAGCTTGCCCATGCCAAGAACGACCAAGCCAGATTGCCGCCCGATGGATTTCGCATCTGTCCGGCTGCCACCTGTGTGGCGCAAATCGCCCCGCGCCGCGGCATCGCGGAGCAAATGCGCGCAGGCGGTATCAATGCTGAGCTCCGCCAATTCGGACAAGGCGCCGGTCACGCGGTCCAGCCCCCAAAGACCGCGAATATCAGCGAGGCCCGCCACCAAAGCGCCCTGGCGCTTGGCCTGGCGGAGCAGCGCCGCCAAGGCCGGGCGCGGCGTGGCGGGGTCCAGGCGCAGCAGCGGGTCTATGGCGCGCGCAAAAGCCTCATCCGGGCCACGTTCGGCCATGAAAAGCAGGGTGGGTGACTCCCGCACCGCCAAATCGGCTAGATAGGGGCTATGACCACCAAGCGCTTCCAGTATCGCAGCACCCTCCGCGCTTTCGGCAAAGCGGCGTTCCGCCTCCCCCTTCTCGGCGAAACGCGCCTGGGCGAGGACGGCGGCGGCCTTGTCGAATCCGCGCGGCAGGGGGAAAGCTGCTGTGACAGGGGTCATGGGGGAATAGGGAAAGAGTGAGGCGGGTCGCAGGTCAAGCGGGGCGGGGGCTGAAGCTGCTCGCCAGGGTCTGCCTGACCCTGACGCTCCTGGCTGGGTTGGCGCTTGGCGGGGTGGTCTGGCGCCTGGAACAGGGGCCGGTCAGCCTGCCCTGGTTGGCCCGCCAGGCCGAAAGCCTGGCCAATCAGGCGCTGACCGATCAAAGCATTGGGATTGGCGCGGCGGAGATTTCCTGGGCGGGCTGGCGAGAAGGGCATCGTTCGCCGATTGCGGTGCGGTTTTTCGACATAAGCGTGTCTGACAAAGAAGATGGGCTGATTGCGGTGCTACCGCGGGTGGATGCCTCGCTGTCTGCGGGTAGCCTGCTGCGCGGGCATATCGCGCTGCGGGGGCTGGAATTGAGCGGGCTTCGCCTGCTCGCGAAGCGGGACAAGGCAGGCGCACTGTCGCTTGGGCTGGCCGGCGCGCCAAAGGCTGAGGGTGCGGCCCCGCCGGGCGCAGAGCTTGAAGCCCTGACCGAGATCATCACCGCCTGGCTGGCGCCACCCAATGAGGAAACGGCGCTGTCGGCCATTCAGCACATCGCCCTTTTGGATACCAGGCTGGCGCTGTCCGATGAGGCTTCCGGGCGGGTGGTGAGTGCCAATCTCACTTCCCTGGTGCTGCAACGCCGCGCCGCTGGCGGCTTGGAATTGGCCGGGCGCGCCATGCTGGAATTGGCCGATCAGCGCATCCCGGTGGAGATTGCCGGTAATCTGGAACGGGCGCTTTGGCGCGGGGAGGCATCGCTGACCGCGCGCGGCATTCGCCCGGCAGTATTGGCCAGGGCAAGTGCGGAATTGGCCCCCTTGGCGGCGCTGGATGCAGAAGCGGAAATTACCCTGATCGCGCGTTTCGCCGGGGCGCCGCAGCCGGATTTGCTGATGGGGCGGCTGCGCACCGGGGCCGGTGTGCTGCATATCCCAAATAATGGCGGGGAGATTCCCTTCGCGGCCATCCTGTTGGACGCCACCTTGGCCGAAGATGTGGTGCGCGTTGAGCGACTGGCCTTTTCGCCGCAGCCATCGCAGCGCCCGGGCGCTCCCCTGCCGCCGGTCATTCGTGCCAGTGGCGAGGCACAATTACACGATGGCATGTGGCAGACAACCGCCGAAATATCCTTGCGCAGCTTGGATATTGCCGATCTGCCGCATTACTGGCCGCCGAGTGTAGCCCCCAGGCCGCGCGAATGGCTGGCCGAGAATCTGACAGCCGGCATGCTGCGCGAAGGCAATTGGCGGATTACCGCTAAAATCGGCGAGGATGGCAGCGCTGCCGAAATCACCGCGCTTTCCGGCGTCGCGCGCGCGGATGGCGTGACGGTTCATTGGTTGCGCCCCATCCCACCCTTTGAAAATGCCGGTGGCGAGGCGCGGTTTTCCCTCGATAAGATCGAAATTACCGCCAATAGCGGCCAGCAGGCCGGCACAGCCATTGTGACGGATAGCGCCACGGTTTCGATCAGCTTCGCGACCGATCCGGAAGTCACGCGTATTGAAGCGAGTGTGCGTGGCCCGCTGGCGGATGGTTGGTCCATTCTGCGTCATCCCAGGCTGAAGATTTTCGAAAAACGCCCGCCACCGATCAATGACCCGACCGGCTCATTGACCAGCGGCACGCTCAAGCTTGTCTTTCCGCTGATCAAGACGCTTGATATTGAGGATATTGATATCCAGGCGGAGCTTGACGTGCGCGATTTGCGCATTCCGCGCATTGCCTTTGACCGAGACCTGGAACGCGGTATGGCGCGTGTTTCGGTGACCAATGCAGGGCTGACAGCCACGGGCACCGGCGTGCTTGGCGATATTGAAGCGCGCATCCGGCAGGAAACCGATTTTCGCAACGGCCCGGCCACGGATATTGTTGCACGTGAAATCATCTCCGCCCGCGCCGATGCCAAACAACTGGCCGCCCTTGGCCTTGATGGAGGGCCATTGCTGGAAGGGCCGGTGCAGCTTGATCTCCGCAATGAAACGCGCCGCAATGGGCAGGCAAGGCTCGCTGTGCGGGCTGATTTGCGCGCGGCGACGCTGAGCATTGAACCACTCGCCTGGACCAAACCACCCGGCATAACTGGAAATGCGGAAGCCATGGTGCTGATGCGGGGCGGTCAGGTCACGTTGATTGAAAGTTTCCGCATCGAAACACCGGATGCGCTTATACGCGGCCGCGCGAATGAGCTGCGCCAGAATGTGCCGCAACGTATCGAATTGACCAGTGCCGCTTTGGGGCGTTCCCGCTTCACTGGTGAATTGCGCCCGCCTGCGACGCGTGTTGGCGGCCAATGGAACATCAATCTGCGCGGGTCAGTGCTCGATATGGCGCCTGCATTCGATTCGCATATGGCATCTGACAAGCCCGTTGAGGAAGGTGCTGCCGCACGGCTTGAGGCGCGCTTTGATCGCGTACTGCTGCCGCATGGCAAGGAAATCACGGGGCTTGAGGCGCAACTCCAGGTCAATGCCTTGGGCGTCACGCAGCAGGCCAATATCACCGCGCGCCTGCCGGGGCGTGGTAGTTTTGCGGCGAATATCACACCGGACGGGCAGCGCCGTGCCTTTAACCTCACCAGCGATAATGGCGGCGAATTGCTGCGTGCCTTTGATGTGCTGAAAACCATTCAAGGCGGCAAGCTGAATGTGACCGGCAGATATGAAAACTCCCGCCCCGGCGCCACGCTTACGGGCGATGCGGTGCTGGAAGATTTCGTGGTGCGCGATGCACCTGGGCTGGGCAAGGTTTTGCAGGCCATGACGCTTTACGGGCTGGTGGATGCCTTGAGCGGTTCGGGGCTAAATTTCGCCCGCGCCACCATTCCCTTTAGCCTGAGCCCGGATGCGCTTGTATTGCAGGATGCGCGCGCCTTTTCGTCTTCGCTGGGTGTTACCGCCAAGGGGCGGATTGATCGCCGGCGTGATACGATTGATACGGAAGGCACCATTGTGCCGGCCTATATTTTCAACACATTGCTTGGGCGCATTCCGCTTTTCGGGCGGCTGTTCAGCCCAGAGGAAGGCGGTGGGCTATTCGCGGTGTCCTATCGCATGCGTGGGCCGTTGAATGACCCGCAGATCACCGTCAACCCGCTGGCAGCGCTCACACCTGGTTTTCTGCGCGGCATCTTTGGCATTGGTCAGGAACCGGCAGGGCAAGCGCCACGGCAATAGGCACCATCCGGGCATCATTCACGATGCCGTGCATCACCGCTTGATCCGCCCCCGCCCCAAGCGTAGAGAAATCTTGGGCCACGCCCCCCCACCGGGGCGCATTCGCTTCTGGAAGGGAGCCGCATCATGGCAGCCGCCACCAAGCCGGGGATTCGCCCGGCCAATCCTCGTTTCTCATCCGGTCCTTGCGCCAAGCGTCCTGGCTGGTCCTTGGCCGCGCTTGAAGGCGCGATGCTTGGCCGCAGCCACCGCGCCGCCACACCCAAAGCGAAGCTCGCTGAGGTGATTACGCTTTCCAAAGCGATCCTTGGCATGCCTGCCGATTGGCGGCTGGGCATCGTGCCGGCATCTGACACGGGCGCGGTTGAGATGGCGATGTGGTCCATGCTCGGTGCGCGCGGGGTGGATGTGCTGGTGTGGGAATCCTTCTCCAAGGATTGGGCGACGGATATCCTGAAGCAATTGAAGCTGGCCGATGCGCGCGTGATTGATGCGCCCTATGGCAAGCTGCCCGATCTTGGCGCGGTTGATCCCAAGCGCGATGTGGTTTTTGTCTGGAATGGCACCACCAGCGGCGTGCGCCTGAAGAATGCGGATTTCATCAGCGCCGATCGCGAAGGGCTCGCGATTTGTGACGCGACCAGCGCGGCCTTCGCGATGGATCTGCCCTGGTCGAAATTGGATGTCGTCACCTGGTCCTGGCAGAAGGTGCTGGGGGGTGAAGCCGCGCATGGCATGTTGGCGCTGTCGCCCCGCGCCGTCGCGCGGCTGGAAAGCTATTCGCCCCCCTGGCCCATGCCGAAGATTTTTCGCCTCAGCAGCGGCGGCAAGCTGAGCGAGGGTGTCTTCAAGGGCGAAACCATCAATACGCCTTCCATGCTGTGTGTTGAGGATGCTTTGGATGGGCTGCGTTGGGCGGAAAGCATTGGCGGGTTGCAGGGGCTGATTGCGCGGAGCGAAGCCAATCTCGCCGCCATTGCGGATTGGGTCGCGGCGGGCAGTGGCTACGGCTTCCTGGCGCAGGATGCGGCGACACGTTCATGCACCTCCATCTGCCTCACCATCAGCGCGCCCTGGTTCACCGCTTTGGCAGCTGATGCCCAGGCCGCGGCGGCGAAGAAGATCGCGTCCCTGCTCGAGGCGGAAGGTGTGGCGCTGGATGCGGGCGCCTATCGTGATGCACCGCCTGGCTTGCGCATCTGGGGCGGCGCCACGGTTGAAACCGCGGATATCAAGGCGCTGCTGCCCTGGTTGGATTGGGCGCTAGATTCTGTGCAGGCCGAAATGGCGGGGGCGTAAGGCCCATGCCGCGCGTTCTGATCTCCGACAAACTCAGCCCCGCCGCGGTCGCGATTTTTCGTGAACGCGGCATTGAGGCCGATGTGAAAACCGGCCTGACGCCGGCCGAACTCCGCGCCATCATTGGCGAATATGATGGGCTTGCGGTGCGCTCCGCCACCAAGGTCACGCGGGAAGTGCTGGAAGCGGCACCTCGTTTGAAAGTGGTGGGCCGCGCCGGCATTGGCGTGGATAATGTGGATGTCACCAGCGCCACCGCGCGCGGTGTTGTCGTGATGAATACGCCCTTCGGCAATGCGATTACCACCGCCGAACATGCGATTGCGATGATGTTCGCGCTCGCGCGGCAATTGCCGGAAGCCTCGGCCTCCACCAAAGCAGGCAAATGGGAAAAGAACCGCTTCATGGGGGTGGAGCTTTTCGCGAAAACCTTGGGCCTGATCGGCTGCGGCAATATCGGCGGCATTGTCGCTGACCGCGCCAATGGGCTGAAGATGAAGGTGATTGCCTTCGATCCCTTCCTTTCGGAAAAACGCGCCGTTGAAATCGGTGTGGAAAAGGTCGAACTCCCTGAATTGCTGGCGCGCGCCGATTTCATCACGCTGCATGCGCCCATGACAGAACAGACGCGCAATATCCTCTCGCGCGAGAATATCGCGCGCATGAAAAAGGGCGCGCGGCTTATCAATTGCGCGCGCGGCGGCCTGTTGGATGAGGCTGCGCTGGCCGAAGCACTGCAATCCGGCCATCTGGCTGGCGCGGCGCTTGATGTGTTTGAGGTTGAACCCGCCACCGACAGCCCGCTTTTCGCGTTGGAGAATGTTGTCTGCACCCCACATCTGGGCGCCGCGACGAATGAAGCGCAGGAGAATGTGGCCCTGCAAGTCGCCGAACAAATGTCGGATTTTCTGCTGACCGGCGCGGTTTCCAACGCCATCAATATGCCAAGCGTGACCGCGGAAGAAGCGCCGCGGCTGAAGCCCTATATGGAACTGGCGCGCTTGCTTGGGGCCATGGCGGGGCAACTGTCAGCCGGGCAGGATGATGCGATCAAGGCGATCCGCATTGAATATGAAGGCCATGCGGCGGAGCTGAACCGCCGCCCGCTGACTGCCGCCGCTTTGGCCGGCGTGCTGACGCCGCAAATGGGTGCGGTGAATATGGTGAATGCGCCGGTGCTGGCAAAGGAACGCGGCATTGATGTGGCGGAAACGGTGCTGGAACGGCGCGGCGAATATCAGACGCTCCTCACCATTACCGTCACCACCCATCAGGGGCAGCGTTCCATTGCGGGCACTTTGCTTGCGGAAAACAAGCCGCGCCTGGTCGCGATCAAGGGCATTGCGGTGGAAGCGGATTTCGCGCCGCATATGCTGTACGTGACCAATCAGGATAAGCCGGGTTTTATCGGGCGCTTTGGTACGGCGCTGGCGGAAGCGGGCATCAATATCGGCACGCTGCATCTGGGCCGCGCGGCGCCGGGGGGCGATGCGATTTGCCTGGTTGGGCTGGATGCGCCCATCCCCGAAGCGGTTTTGGCCGAAGTGCGGCGCCTGCCCTTGGTGGTACGCGCGACGCCGCTGAAGTTTTAAGCCTCAACCACCAAAGACGCGCGCGAAAATGGTCTCGACATGGCCAAAATCGCGCGCGGGATCCATCGCGCGGTCAAGTGCCGCGCCATCCATCAGCGCGGCCACGCCGGCATCTTCCAGCAAATTGGTGCGGAAATCCTTCGCCCCCACGCTGCCCAAAGCCTGCCAGGTCGCCATGGCGCAGCGCTGCACGGTGGCATAGGCATCTTCCCTGCTCATGCCCGCCTGGGTCAGTGCCAGCAGCACTTTCTGGCTATGCACAACACCGCCGAGGCTTTCCAGATTGGCCTGCATGCGCGCGGGATAGATGGTGAGCTTTTCCATCATGCCGGTCAGGCGCATCAGGGCGAAATCGAGCGCAATCGTCGCATCCGGGCCGATCACGCGTTCCACCGAGGAATGGCTGATATCGCGTTCATGCCAAAGCGCAACATTTTCCAGCGCCGGCACCACATAGCCGCGTACCAGGCGTGCGAGCCCGGTCAGATTTTCACTGAGCACCGGGTTGCGCTTATGCGGCATGGCGGAAGAACCCTTCTGCCCGGCATGAAAGAATTCCTCGGCTTCGCGCACTTCGCTTCTCTGTAAATGGCGCACTTCGGTGGCCAGCCTTTCAATGCCACTCGCCACCACGGCAAGGGCGGCGAAAAACGCCGCGTGGCGGTCGCGCGGGATGACTTGCGTTGAAACCGGTTCCACCGAAAGGCCAAGCTTGGCCGCGACAAAAGCCTCAACGCGCGGGTCAACACTGGCGAAGGTGCCGACAGGGCCGGAAATGGCGCAGGTCGCAACCTCGGCCCGCGCCGCCACCAGCCGGGCACGATTGCGGGCGAATTCGGCGTAATGCCCGGCAAGTCTCAGGCCGAAAGTGGTCGGTTCGGCATGGATGCCGTGGCTGCGACCAATGGTGGGGGTGAATTTATGCTCCATCGCGCGGGTTTTCAGCGCGGCGAGCAACGCATCCATATCCGCGATCAGCAAATCCGCAGCCTGGGTCATTTGCACGGCAAGGCAAGTATCCAGCACGTCGGAAGAAGTCATGCCCTGGTGCATGAAGCGCGCTTCCGGGCCGATGCCTTCCCCCATCCAGGTCAGGAAGGCGATCACGTCATGGCGGGTGACGCGTTCAATCTCATCAATCCGGGCGATATCGGTATCCGTGATGCCGGCGGCACGCGCTGCCCCCTTTTCGCGGATGATGCGCGCGGCCTCGGCCGGGATGGTGCCGATTCGGCCCATTTCTTCCGCCGCCAGGGCCTCAATCTCGAACCAGATGCGGTAGCGATTGGCGGGGGCCCAAATGGCTTCCATTTGCGGGCGGGAATAGCGCGGGACCATGGCGGAGACTCCGGAAAAGCTTTCTCCCTCTGGCCCCATCAACGGCGGAAGGCAAGCAGGAGACCCCCGGCTTGCGGCCCGGCCAAGGCCTCGCTATTGGGAATGTAACAGTAAGCAACTCACGCCGGAAAAATCAAAATGTTGGAAATGTTCCCCGACTGGCTCCAGCCGCTACTCCTGGTTTTGTTCATTGACGTCGTGCTCGCGGGCGATAACGCCATCGTGGTGGGCATGGCGGCAGCAGGATTGCCCCCGGAACAGCGGAAAAAGGCGATTTTCTGGGGCATCATCGCGGCGACGCTGATGCGTATCGGCTTCGCGTCCATCACGGTACAATTGCTGCAAATCGTCGGGATTGTGCTGGCGGGCGGCGTTTTGCTGCTGTGGGTTTGTTGGAAAATGTATCGCGAATTGCGCGATGGTGGCAGCCATGGCGACGCGAGCGTGACCGATCAGCATGAGGGTGTGGAATCGCTCGAGAATGGCGCCACCCCTGGCGCGCCGAAAAAGACGCTGCGTCAAGCCATTACGCAGATTCTGGTCGCTGACGTGTCCATGTCACTTGATAACGTGCTGGCGGTCGCGGGGGCTGCCAAGGACCACCCCTATGTTCTGATCATTGGGCTTGCGGTTTCCGTTGTGTTGATGGGCGTTGCGGCGACCTTCATCGCGCGCTTGTTGGATAAGCATCGCTGGATTGCCTGGGTCGGGCTGCTCATCATCCTGTATGTGGCCGGCCAGATGATTTATGAGGGCACCCAACAGGTTACCCAGCAGGTGGCCGAGGCCTATGCCTATCTTTTCCTGCCCTTGGGCTTCCTCGCCCTGCCGGGGGTCTTCCCGGTCTGGCTTTGGGTGGGCGTCACCTTCCTGCAAGTAGTGGTCTATACGGGCATCGCCGCCTTTGTGGCCGATGTGGTTCGGCAGGCGCGGCGGGGTTCCTCTGCCGCCCATGGCTGATCGGCGGGGCTTCACGCCCCGTCATATTATGGTTACTCTCCGCCCTGCCGGGGCAGGTCAGCGCGACGCATAGTGTTTATGCGTGGCTTCGGGCCTGTGTGCCCGGAGCTCTGTGATGGATTTTTCAACTATTCTGGAAAACTTCAATCTGGCCACTTTTGGCCAGATCATGTTCGCCAATGTCGTCCTGTCGGGGGACAATGCAGTACTGATTGGCCTGGCGGCGGCCGGCCTACCCGCCGCGCAGCGTTCCCGCGCCATCCTGTTTGGCATGATCTTCGCCACCGTGCTGCGCGTGATCTTTTCCATCTTCGCGGTTTATCTGTTGGAAGTCCCCGGCCTATTGCTGATTGGCGGGCTTTTGCTGCTCTGGATCGCCTATGGCTTCTTCAAGGAATTGCGTGAGGAAAAGGCCGAGGAAGAGGACCCTGAGGGCCATGAGGATGGCGCTGGCGGCAAGACCATGGCGTCTGCGCTGAAGCAGATTGTGATCGCGGATGTGTCCATGTCGCTTGATAACGTGCTGGCGATTGCCGGCATTGCGCGCGGCAATCTGCCCATGCTGATCCTGGGGCTTGGGGTTTCGATCATCCTGATGGGGGTGGCGGCTTCGATCATTGCCCGGCTGCTCGCTAGGTTTCGCTGGATTGCCTATGCTGGCGTGGCGTTGATTGCCTGGATCGGCATTGAAATGACCTATGAGGGGGCGCATCAGCTTTACGGCTATTTGACTGGTTCGGGCCATGGCCATGCGGAAATGCTGAGCCCCGGTCGAGCGGGTGATTTCACCCGAACAGGTTAGGTTCGTGGGCGGGGCTTGCCGAGCCGCGCCGCCCCTGCCAAACCCTGCCCTTGTTCATGACCGAAGATTTACCCAATCCCGCCCTGCTGCCTGCCGGCTTTGCCGATCTGCTGCCGCCCGATGCAGCGCGAGAGGCCGCCTTGGTGGAAGCCATGATGGCCGCCTTCGCGCAGCATGGCTATGAGCGCGTCAAGCCGCCGCTATTGGAATTTGAAGACAGTCTGCTGACAGGTTCGGGCGCGGCGGTGGCGGACCAGACCTTTCGCCTGATGGACCCGGTCAGCCAGCGCATGATGGGGCTGCGCGCGGATACCACGCCGCAAGTGGCGCGCATTGCGGCCACGCGGCTCGCGGCTGAACCGCGCCCCTTGCGGTTGTGTTATGCAGGGCAGGTGCTGCGCGTGCGCGGCACGCAATTGGCCCCCGAACGCCAGCTTCCCCAGGCAGGGATTGAAGTGATCGGCAGCGACGCCATTGAAGCCGATGCCGAGGTGGCGATTGTGGCGGTGGAAGCCCTTGCCGCGATTGGCGTGGCACCGGTCAGCCTGGATGTGACGCTGCCCAGCCTGACCCCCATTATGCTTGATGACGGCGATCTGGCCGCTCCGCTGCGCGCCAGCCTAGCCCGCGCGCTAGACCGCAAGGATAGCGCGGCGGTGGCTGCGGCGGTGCGCGATTCGGGCGCCGCCGTACTGCAGGCCTTGCCCGCGCTGATGGCGGCTTCCGGCCCGGCCCAGGCTGCGCTTGCCGCCTTGCACAAGGCGGAATTGCCCTCTGCCGCGCGCGCGCTTGCCAATGATGCCGCGGCGATCATTACCGCCATCGCGCGCCGCGCGCCGGGGCTTCGCATCACGCTCGACCCGGTGGAGTTTCGCGGCTTTCGCTACCATACCGGCGTTGCCTTCACGCTATATGGGCCGGGGCTTGGCGGAGAACTTGCGCGCGGTGGGCGTTATGTCTCCCACAACGGCGAACCGGCTACGGGCATGACGCTTTACCCGGATGCCGTGCTGCGCGCCGCACCGCGCAGCGCAGAACCGGCGCGGCTTTTCATTCCGCTTGGTGCTGATGGCGCGGCCTTCCGCGCGCAGGGTTTTGTGACTGTGGCGGCGTTATCGGCAGCGGATTCGCCCGAATCGCTCCGCTGCACCCATTCACTTCAGGAAGGGCGCGCTGTGGCGCTGCCTCGGAAAGGTTGAAACCATGGCCAATGTCGCCGTGATCGGCGCCCAATGGGGTGATGAAGGCAAGGGCAAGGTTGTTGATTGGCTTGCCTCCCGCGCGGATATCGTGGTGCGCTTTCAGGGCGGGCATAATGCCGGCCATACGCTGGTGGTGGGTGATCAGATCTATAAGCTTTCGTTGCTGCCATCGGGTGTGGTGCGCGGCAAGCTTGGCATTATCGGCAATGGCGTGGTGCTGGACCCGGAAGCGCTGCTTTCCGAAATCGCGAAAGTGACCGCGCAAGGGCTTTCCGTGACGCCCGAGAATCTGCGCATCGCCGATAATGTGCCGCTGATTCTGCCGCTGCATCCCGCCTTGGATAAGGCGCGCGAAGCCGCGCGCGGCGATGCGAAAATCGGCACCACCGGGCGCGGCATTGGCCCTGCTTATGAAGACAAGGTGGCACGGCGGGCGATTCGCTTGTGCGATCTGGCGGAACCCGAGACGCTTTCCGACAAGCTTGATGAATTGCTCCGCCACCATAATACGCTGCTGCGCGGGCTTGGCGCGCCGGAGTTTGAAAAACAGGCACTGCTGGATAGCTTGCTCGCGCTCGCGCCGAAGCTGCTGCCCTTCGCTGAAGCCGTGTGGGAACGCCTGGATGAGGCACGCACCACCGGCAAGCGCGTGTTGTTTGAAGGTGCGCAGGCGGTGATGCTGGATGTGGATCACGGCACTTATCCTTACGTGACCAGCAGCAATACCGTTGCCGGCAATGCCGCTGCCGGTGCTGGCATCGGGCCGGATGCGATTGGCTTCGTGCTGGGCATTGCCAAGGCCTATTCCACGCGCGTTGGTTCCGGCCCTTTCCCGAGTGAATTGCATGATGAGATCGGCAAGCGCCTGGGTGAACGCGGCCATGAATTCGGCACAGTCACGGGCCGCCCGCGCCGCTGCGGTTGGTTTGATGCCTGCATGGTGCGCCAGGCGGTGAAGGTGGGCGGCGTGCAGGGCCTGGTGCTGACCAAGCTTGATGTGCTGGATGGCCTGGCTGAATTGAAGATCTGCACGGGCTATCGGGTGAATGGCCAAGTGATGAAGCGCCTGCCCACGGGCCAACGCGCACAGGCCGCGGCAGAGCCGATTTTTGAGGTGATGCCGGGCTGGCCCGGTTCGACCCGTGGTGCCCGTTCCTATGCCGAATTGCCGGCCGAGGCAGTGAAATACATCCGCCGGATTGAAGAATTGGTCGAAGCCCCAGTGGTGCTGCTTTCCACCAGCCCCGAACGTGACGACACCATCATGATGCGCGACCCCTTTGCGGGGTAGCTGATGGCCGCGCCGCCGATTCTATTTCTGCAGGATATTCGCCAGGGGTTTGGCACGACGCGGTTGCTTGATGGTGCGTCACTTGCCATCGCCCCAGGGGAGAGGCTGGCGCTGGTTGGGCGGAATGGCTCGGGCAAGTCAACGCTGCTCAAGATTGCTGCTGGGCTGATTGAACCGGAATCGGGCACGCGCTTTCTGCAACCGGGCGCCACACTGCGCGTCTTGGATCAGGAACCCGACCTGTCTGGCTTTGCCGATGTGATGTCCTATGTCGAAGCGGGGCTTGGCCCGGCGGATGATGCGCATCGGGCGCGGTATTTGCTGGAAAGCCTGGGGCTGAGCGGCGCCGAAGCGCCTGCTGCGCTTTCAGGCGGAGAGGCACGCCGCGCCGCGCTGGCGCGTGCCCTGGCGCCTGAGCCTGACATTCTGTTGTTGGATGAGCCGACTAATCACCTCGATCTGCCGGCGATTGAATGGCTGGAAGCGGAGTTGTCCGCCAGCAGCGCCGCGCTCGTGTTGATCAGCCATGATCGCCGCTTTCTGGAAAGCCTCTCGCGCGCCATGGTCTGGCTGGATCGCGGCACGACGCGCCGGCTGGAACAGGGTTTTGGCGCCTTTGAAGCCTGGCGCGATCAGGTGCTGGAAGAAGAAGAACGCGATGCGCATAAGCTGGCGCGCAAGATTGTGCGGGAAGAACATTGGCTGCGCTATGGCGTGACAGCGCGGCGCAAGCGCAATGTGCGGCGGCTGGAAAACCTGCAAACGCTGCGTGCTCGGCGGCGAGAAAGAACCACCGCGCCAGGCCGCGTGAGTATGGCGGCGACCGAGGCCGGTGCTTCCGGTAACCTCGTGATTGCCGCTGATAATATCAGCAAATCCTTTGGTGACCGCCCGATCATCGCGGGGTTTTCAACGCGCATCATGCGTGGTGATCGTGTGGGCATTCTGGGGCCGAATGGGGCGGGCAAAACCACGTTGCTCAATATGCTGATCGGCACGCTGGCGCCCGATGCGGGTCAGGTATTGCTCGGCGCCGGGATTGAGATGGTCGGGCTGGATCAGCGCCGCGCCGCGCTGGACCCCGCCGTGACGCTGGCGGAAGCGCTGACTGAAGGGCGCGGTGATATGGTGCATGTGGGCGGGACGCCGCGCCATGTGCTTGGCTATATGAAGGATTTTCTGTTCGCGCCGGAACAGGCGCGCACCCCGCTTGGCGCGCTTTCAGGCGGTGAGCGTGGCCGGCTGATGCTGGCGCGCGCCTTCGCCAAGCCATCCAATCTGTTGGTGCTGGATGAACCGACCAATGATCTGGACCTGGAAACGCTTGATCTGTTGCAGGAATTGATCGCGGATTACGCCGGCACGGTGCTGCTGGTGAGCCATGATCGTGATTTCCTCGACCGTTGTGTCACCAGCGTGATTGCCTTTGAAGAAGCGGGGCGCTGGCAGGAATATGCTGGCGGCTACAGCGATATGGTGGCGCAGCGCGGCCATGGTGTGCGTGCGCGGGCGGCGGAAAAGGCGGCGCCGGCACCGAAGCGTGAGGCAGCGCCGCCGCCGGCCAAACCCGCGCCGCGCAAGAAGGGCCTGGGCGCGGTGGAACAGCATGAATTGAAAACCCTGCCGGCGAAGATGGAAAAGCTCGCGGCGGAAATCGCTGCACTTGAAAAGCGCATTGCCGATCCAGCGTTTTATGCGCGCGATGCCGCTGGCTTTACCAAGGCGACGGGCGCTTTGGGCGCTGCACAGTCCGCCTTGCAGCAGGCGGAGTCGCGCTGGCTGGAATTGGAAATCCTGCGGGAGGAAAGCGGTGGATGATCCGCGCTTTTCAGAACCGCTCCAATAGCCCCAGCGCCGCCAGGCGCTGACAAAAGGACAGGGCGCCATCGCCCAGGCTGGCGCGCGTGGCGCCTTCCGCCAATCGCGCGAGCCAAGCGCATTCTGTGGCGTTCAGATTTTCCACACCACCATACCAGCGAAGCGCGCCACCCCCTTCAGGTAGCGGCACCAGATGATGATGCATGGCATCCGACAGGCGCAGCATTTCATGCGCGGCAGGTGGGCGATGCGCGAGGCCCCGCGGCGTCAGCGGCAGGCGATCCCGCGTAATGCGATCCATGGCGGCAAGCGCAATCCGATCACGCGCCGCTTCCGATGATAGCGCGGCCAAGGCAGGTGCAAGCCGTGCGGCGATGGCGGCGACGCCATTCGGTTCACCCAGCCGCCAGGATGGGATGCTGGCGCGCAAGGCAGGGTTTTCCGCTTCCAGGGTTTCCAGCAACTCCCGCAACATATCGGCGATGGAAGCTTCTAGGAAACCAAGGGTGATATGAAGCGATGGTGCATCGCCTGATTGCGCCGCCGCTTCATGCATGACGCCGCGCGGCAGATACAGCGCATCACCGGGATTGAGCGTCAGCGCATGCGCCGTGCCCGGGGGGTCTTGCTTATTCGCCCACGGTGTTGCGCGGCTTGGCAGGGCGAAGGGTATGTCATCCCAAACACGCCAGGATTTGGCGCCGGATACCTGCAACACCAGCACATCATGCGTATCGAAATGCACCCGAAACCCCTGCGCGCCAGGCGGGGTCAGATAGATATTCGCCTGCACCGGATGCAGGAAAACCTTTTCCAACCCGCGGCAGAATTGCGCGAGCGGTGCATGCAGCTCATGGAATTGAGAGACAACCAGGCTGCCCCCCGCATCATGCCGGACGAGCAGGCGCGGCAGGTCAACGCGGCTGCTGTCGGGGTGCAGATATTCATCAGGTGGAATGGCCGCACTGCCCTGCCGCCCGCCATCGGCCATGCTCACACGCGGATGGCGCGCGGCATCGGTACGCAGAAAAGCATCGAGATCGGCAATAGAAAGCAGGCCCGCGTAACGATCCGCGGCGCCCCCCGGCAGCAATCGCCAGACCGTGCCTTCGCGCAGCGCGAAAACCTGCGCTGGCGTCAGGTTACCAAAGGCCAGGCGCCAGGCGGCTTCGCCCAGGGTTTCACCCATGCGCGGCTTCAGGTACCGCGACGCCCGCGGCCTGCCTCATCACGCGGGTCGCTATCCGTCATCGCCTTTCGCCGTGCGCCGCGCCCATTGCCGGGGCCATCGCCGGGATCGGCATCGGTCAGGCCCGTGCCACGTCGTGCGCCACGACCATTGCCGGGACCATCGCCGGGGTCGGAATCGGTCAGGCCGGTGCCGCGCCGTGCGCCACGACCATTGCCGGGGCCATCGCCAGGATCGGCATCGGTCAGGCCTGAGCCCCGGGGTCGGCCGCGGCCTCGCCCCGGCCCATCCGCCGGGTCGGCATCCGTCACCGCGGGAATGACCGGGCTTTTTGCAAGTGGTTCAGCCGCCGCAGGCTGGGCAGCGCCCAGAAGGGCGGGGGTTGTCGCCAGTTGCAGCACCAATAGCCTGCGCCCAAGGCGCGGATGCTGCGGTTCGCGCGGATTTGTGTCTCTTTCTTTTTGCGTCATGGTCGTTCTCTAAATTTTTACAAGAAAATGCATCTAACCACCGGACTACCCCGATGAAAAGTTAATATTGTTTTATCAGATGCATAGCCGTGAATTTCCGCAACACGGAACGATATCGGAATTATTTTCTCATTAGCTATTTTGTCGCAATAATATACAAATAATTTATCTTCGCCATGACTTGATTTGATCTTTGGCAATTTAATGTGCACAAGGACGTTCTGTTCAGTTCAGACGCTAGAATGGAACAGGAAACGGAGATTTGAATGGCTGACGCCAACGCCGCTGGGGGTAATGCTTCCCTGCCGCTATACGCGGTGAGTGCGGATGAAGTGCCAGGTTTTCTTGCCGCGCTTGAAGCGCCGTCAGCAGCCTTCCTGCGCGCCATTGGCTTTGCCGCCAAGCCAGGGGAAATCGCATTGCTGCCGGCCATCAATGGCTTGGCGGGTGCGGTGATCGGCATCGGGAAGGATGCATCCCCCTGGCATTTCGGCGCAGCGCCTTGGGCGCTACCGACGGGCAGCCTGTGGCACCTTGCTGGAGAAACCGCCAATCCTGAGCAAGCTGTCCTTGGCTGGCAGCTGGGTTCCTATCGTTGGTTGCGGCACAAACGCCAGGAACGCGTACCGGCTGCGTTAACTCCGCCACCGGGAACCGAAGAAGCGCTGATGATTGCAGAAGCGATTTGCGCTGCGCGTGATCTGATCAATACGCCTGCGGCCGAGCTGGGGCCTCAGGAATTGGCGGAGGCAGCGGCAGGGCTCGCACGGCGGCATGGCGGACAGGCAGAAATCATTACCGGACAGGAACTTGCCGAAGGCTTCCCCTGCATGGCAGCGGTTGGCGCCGGCAGCCCACGCGCCCCGCATCTGGCTGTGCTGCGTTGGGAAGGTGATGCCAAAGGCCCGCTGGTCGCGCTTTGCGGCAAGGGGGTCTGCTTTGATACGGGGGGGCTGGATATCAAGCCTTCCTCAGCGATGCTGCGCATGAAAAAGGATATGGGCGGTGCTGCGGTGATGCTCGCCGTGGCTGAAATGGTGATGCGCGCCAAGCTGCCAATTCGCCTTTTGGTGCTGATTGGAGCCGTGGAAAATGCCGTATCAGGCTATGCCATGCGTCCCATGGATGTTTTGCGCACGCGCAAAGGGCTTCGGGTTGAAATCGGCAATACAGACGCCGAAGGAAGGTTGGTTTTGTGCGATCTGTTACAATACGCGGCTGAACAAAACCCGGCTTTGATCCTGGATGCCGCGACACTGACCGGCGCAGCGCGTGTTGCGCTTGGCCCTGATTTGCCTGCGCTTTTCAGCAATGACGATGCGCTGTCGGAAAGGCTTTTGCACGCTGGAGTGGCCGTACAAGACCCGCTTTGGCGGTTGCCGTTACATGATGGTTACGATTCCTGGCTTGATAGCGCTTTCGCAGACCTTTCGAATGTTTCGACAAAGCCCATGGCTGGCGCGGTGACGGCCGCACTTTTTCTGCGCCGTTTCGTGCCGCAAGGGCAGCCCTGGGCACATCTTGATGTCTATGCCTGGAACGATGCCACCCGTCCCGGCAGGCCCGAAGGTGGCGAGGCGCAATCGGCGCGCGCCATGTTCAAAATGTTACATGATTTTTCAGGGAGAAAATGATATGACAATTTCCTGACACCATAGTATCATAAAGGAGGGACCAGGAAGGGCTCGGCCTATTGCTAAAAAAAAGCGGTCGGACCGGCCGCATCGTTACACAGAAAGGAAATCCACATGGCCAATAACAACAACGGCGCGGAACATATGATTCGCGTACTGCAGGAAACGATCGTGGCGCTGGTGCGTCGCGATGCGCATGATCTGTCATCTCGTCAGCTTGGCGTAATGTTGATCAGCTATCTCTCGGATGGCCCCCACACGGTACGCGGCCTGGCGGCGAAGCTGAATGTTTCCAAGCCGGCTATCACCCGTGCCCTGGACCGCCTTGGAGATCATGATCTTGCGCGGCGCAAGGCTGATCCTTCGGATCGCCGGTCTGTGCTCGTGCAACGCACGCCGAAGGGCAATGCCTTCATGCGCGAAATGCGCAGCACCATTCTTGCCGCCGAACAGCGGGTGAATGAAGCTGCAAAGGCCGAAGGCGGCCGCAAGTAATTATGCAAACGGTCCCGGGCCTTCTTGTGCCCGGACCGCGCTTCACTTGACAGGCTCGTGCGGCGCTGCTTTGGGAAAAAAACGTGCCGTTTAGGTCCTGTCATGACCGATCTCGCCTATATAGTTTCGAAAGTCCTGTGGTTCCCGGCGCGTCCGGGCCACTTCGCGCTATTGGTGGGTGCGATAGGCCTTTTTATGATTTGGCGCGGCAGACGTTTGGGTCGCTGGCTAATCTTCGCCTGCCTTGCCTTTTTCTTCCTGCTGATTGTTACCCCAGTCAGCCAATTCATCCTGCTGCCCTTGGAAGATCGCTTTCCGCGCCCA
>JADCFP010000022.1 GCA_020249465.1 Roseomonas sp.
AAATGGGGCCCGACTTCGGCCAATTCCTCACCCGCGCGCTTTGTCTTTGTGCGTACGGCGGAAGGCAAGGCAAAGCTCAAGGAAGCGCTATCCGCCGGCAATCTGGAAAAGACCATGGCGGCGCCGGTTACGGTGATTGTCTGCTACGATAGCTATTTCTACGATAAGCTCGGCCAGCTTTTCCCGCATGCGGATGCCAAGCCCTGGTTCACTTCCAGCCCGGAATTCGCGGAAAAGACCGCGTTTCGCAATGGCTCGCTGCAGGGCGCCTATCTGATGCTGGCGGCGCGCGCCATTGGGCTTGATGTCGGCGCCATGAGCGGCTTCGACAATGCCAAGGTGGATGAGCTGTTCCTTTTCGGCACCGGCTGGAAGTCCAATTTCCTGGTCAATCTGGGCTATGGCGACCCTGCCGGGCTGTTCCCGCGCAGCCCGCGGCTCTCCTTTGATGAGGCAGCGCGGCTGGAATAGCGGGCGCCCCGCCCGCCGGGTTTGACCCCGGCTGGTTCTGGACTAAACAGGCGGCAACACACGCAAATTGAGAGACCGCCTTGAACAAGCCGCTGCCCAATTCCTTCCGCCAGGGGCCTGACGCCCGTGGCCGCTTCGGCCCCTATGGCGGGCGTTTCGTCGCCGAAACCTTGATGCCGTTGATCCTTGAGGTCGAAAAGGCCTATGAGGAAGCGAAGCGCGATCCCGCCTTCATGAATGAATGGCGGCGGCTGCTGACGCATTATGTCGGGCGGCCCAGCCCGCTATGGTTTGCCGAACGCCTGACGCAAAAGCTCGGCGGCGCAAAGATCTACTTCAAGCGTGATGAGCTGAATCATACCGGCGCGCATAAGATCAATGCCGTGCTGGGGCAGATCATGCTGGCGAAGCGCATGGGCAAAACGCGCATCATCGCGGAAACTGGCGCCGGGCAGCATGGTGTTGCGACCGCGACGGCCTGCGCGCTGTTCGATCTGCCCTGCACCGTCTTCATGGGTGCGACCGATGTTGAGCGCCAGCAACCGAACGTGTTTCGCATGAAGCTGTTGGGGGCGGAGGTTGTGCCCGTGACCTCCGGCGCGGCGACGTTGAAGGATGCGATGAATGAAGGCTTGCGCGATTGGGTCGCCAATGTGCGCGATACCTATTACTGCATCGGCACGGTCGCTGGCCCTCATCCCTTCCCGATGATGGTGCGCGATTTCCAATCCGTTATTGGCACGGAAGCGCGCGAGCAAATGATGGCCGCCGAAGGGCGCCTGCCGGATTTGCTGGTGGCGGCGATTGGCGGCGGTTCCAACGCCATGGGGTTGTTCTACCCCTTCCTTGATGACGCCAGTGTTGCGATGCATGGTGTGGAAGCTGCCGGCAAGGGGGTGGATACGGAAGAACACGCGGCGTCGCTGACCAAGGGCCGCCCGGGCGTGCTGCATGGCAATCGCACCTATCTGTTGCAGGATGAATTCGGCCAAATCCTGGAAGCGCATTCGATCAGTGCGGGGCTGGATTATCCCGGTGTTGGCCCCGAACACGCCTGGCTGCATGACATCAAGCGCGTGGAATACATGAGTGCGACGGATGATGAGGCGCTGTCTGCCTTCCAATTATGCTCCAAAATGGAAGGCATCATCCCGGCGCTGGAACCAGCGCATGCGCTAGCCCATGTGATCAAGGTGGCACCCAGCATGCCCAAGGATAAGCTGATCATCATGAATATGTGCGGGCGCGGGGATAAGGATATCTTCACCGTGGCGCGCGCCCTTGGCGTTTCGATGTGAGTGTCATGAGCCAATCTTCCCGCATCGCCGCGCGCTTCGCTTCCCTTCGCGCCGAAGGGCGCGGTGCCTTGATTCCCTTTCTGGAAGCCTTCGATCCGGATCGTGCCACTTCCATGGAAATCCTGCGCGGGTTTCCGGGCGCCGGTGCTGATCTGATCGAAATCGGCTGCCCCTTCACTGACCCTATGGCCGATGGCCCGACCATTCAGCGCGCCGGACAGCGCGGCTTGAAGGCCGGCGCCACGCTTGCCGGCACGCTGCAAATGGTGCGCGAATTTCGCGCGGGTGATGCGGCAACGCCGATCATTCTGATGGGTTATTACAACCCCATCCTGTCCTATGGCGCCAATTTCTGCGCCGATGCCGCGGCGGCTGGTGTGGATGGGCTGATCATTGTGGATGTGCCGCCCGAAGAAGCCGATGAGATCGAACCCCAGGCACGCGCGGCCGGGCTTGATATGATCCGCCTGATTGCGCCCACTACGGATGAAGCGCGGCTGCCGAAGGTTTTGGCCGCGACATCGGGCTTTGTCTATTACGTTTCCATCACCGGCATTACTGGCACGCGTAGTGCAAGCGGCGC
This sequence comes from Roseomonas sp., assembly GCA_020249465.1. Lineage (GTDB taxonomy): Bacteria > Pseudomonadota > Alphaproteobacteria > Acetobacterales > Acetobacteraceae > Neoroseomonas. Next base: position 2,353 of record JADCFP010000022.1, read on the forward strand.
CGAATTGGCTGATGCCATTCCGCGCATCCGCAAGCATACCAATTTGCCGATCGCCATTGGCTTTGGTGTGCGCACACCAGAACAGGCGGCCGAGGCCGCGCGTATTGCTGATGGTGCGGTGGTGGCTTCAGCATTGATTGATGTGCTGGCGGGTGAACTGGATGCCGAAGGCCGCGCCAAGCCAGACACGGCGCGGAAGGTGCTGGATCAGGTTGCGGCGCTGGCTGCCGCGGTGCGTAAGGCAAAGAAAGGCGCCTGAAGGCGTCTTATATCTTTTCAAGAGGAAGCGTGAGATGACCTCCCCCATTGGTCCCCTTTCCGGTTTGCGTGTGCTTGATCTGACGCGCGTGCTCGCCGGCCCCACCTGCACGCAAATGCTGGGTGATCTTGGCGCTGAAGTCATCAAGATTGAACGGCCCGAAGCAGGTGATGATACGCGCGGCTTCGCACCACCCTTCGTGCCGAATACAAAGGAAAGTGCGTATTTCGTTGGCGTCAATCGCAACAAGAAATCCGTCACTTTGGATATCGCCAAGCCCGAAGGCCAGGCGATCATCCGGAAGCTGCTTGAGCATTGCGATATTCTGGTGGAGAACTTCAAGGTCGGCGCTCTGGCGAAATACGGCCTTGGGTATGAGCAATTGGCCAAGACCCATCCGCGGCTGATCTATTGTTCCATCACCGGCTTCGGTCAGACCGGACCTTACGCGCCGCGCCCGGGTTATGATGCGCTGATCCAGGCCATGGGTGGTGTCATGTCACTGACGGGTGAGCCCAATGGCTCACCGCAAAAGGTTGGTGTGCCGGTCGCTGATCTTTTCGCGGGGCTTTATGGCTGCATCGGGATTCTGGCGGCGGTGAATCATCGCAACAATACCGGGCAAGGCCAGCAGATTGATATCGGCATGCTGGACACGCATGTGGCCTGGCTTGCCAATCAGGGCATGAATTATCTGGCGACGGGTGAAAACCCGCCGCGCCTTGGCAATCAGCACCCCAATATCGCGCCCTACCAGGAATTCCCAACCAAGGATGGCTATATCATCCTGGCAGTTGGGAATGACCCGACCTTTGAGCGTTTCTGCAAGGCGTTTGGTCAGGAAGCGCTGCTGGCTGATCCGCGCTTCGCGACCAACCCCATCCGCGTCCAGAATCGCCAATTGGTGACAGATACACTGACACCCGTGATGAAATCCAAAACCACAGCGGAATGGATTGAGGCTTTGGAAGCGCTCAAGATCGGGTGTGGCCCGATCAATACGCTGGAACAAGTTTTCGCCGATCCCCATGTGCAAGCGCGGGAGATGGTGGTGGAAATGGCGCATGGCAGTGGCGAGACGGTGAAGGTGATTGCCAATCCGGTGAAGCTTTCCGCGACACCGCCAAGCTATCGCAGCGCGCCGCCGGTCTTGGGCGAACATACGCAGAATGTGCTGACCGATGTGCTGAAGATGAATACTGCCGATATCGCCGCGCTCAAGGAAAAGGGCATCGTGTGACACCGCTGCCAGCCGAAGCGCGAGCCGGGGCGCTCCGCTGGCTTTCGCCGGCGGGCTTCTTCACGCTGCGTTGGCTGGAATGGGGGCCGGTAACCGGTGCCCCGGTCATTTGCGTGCATGGGCTGACGCGTTCGGGCCGGGATTTCGATGCGCTGGCGCGCGCGCTTGCGGCGTCAGGGCGGCGGGTTTTCTGCCCTGATCTGCCGGGGCGCGGCGCTTCGGATTGGTTGCCCAATCCCGCGCTCTATCAACCGCCGATCTATTCGCAGGCACTCGCGCATTTGCTGGCGCGGATGGATGGGCCGGTGGATTGGGTCGGCACATCACTTGGCGGCATTTGCGGCATGGGCATCGCCGCAACACCTGGCAATGCGCTCCGCCGCATGGTGCTGAATGATATCGGCGCTGTCATCCCTGCCGCCGCCGTTCAACGCATTCGCGATTACATCAATCGCCCCGCCCCCGCCTTTGCCGATATCACCGCGCTTGAAGCCTATTTGCGCGATGTGCATGCGCCTTTCGGCAAGCTCGGCGATGCTGAATGGCGCCATTTGGCCGAAACCTCTGCCAGGCGCGATGCGAATGGCGCGGTCAAGCTACATTATGATCCTGCCATCACGCAGGCCTTCAGCGCAGGCGATACCGCCGATATTGATCTTTCGCCATTTTGGGCTGCCATTGCCATTCCGGTACTGATTTTGCGCGGTGTCACCAGCGATATCCTGCCCGCTACTGTCGCGGCCGAGATGGCGCGCAAGCCAAATGCGCGGCTGCATGAAATTGCCGATGCCGGCCATGCACCGGCGCTGATGGCGCAGGACCAGATCACCGCCATTATGGAATTCCTGAACAGGCCATGAGCGAAGAAGCCTTGCCCCCACGCAAGGAAGGGCTGATCGGCTTTGTGGTGGCGCTGTGGGATGGGCTTTACAGCTTTGTTTTTCGCGTGGTGCCGCTGCTATTGGCCGCGGCCTTTGTGCTGTTGCTACTGCGCGAAATGCGGCGGCAGGATATTGAAATCGCGCCCATCCAGGTGCCTGTCAGGCTGGCGGAGGCTGGTCTTTCGCCGGATGTGGTGGCGCTTAGGCTGCTTGATCAGGTGGTGCTGGTGCAGAATACCGTCACGGCAGAAAGGCTGGGTCAGCAGCGCTTGGAATTGGCCGGCGATCAGCCGGATTTCAATGTGCCGATTGCGGGGCTTTCGCTGCGTGCGCTGGCGACATTGCTGCGCAGCGTTTTCGGCACGCCCAGCCGGCGCATCACCGGTGAGATTGTTTTGGAAAAGGAACAGTTGAAGCTCCGTCTTCGGCTTGCGGGGCATGGGCTGATTGCCGATATTGATGGTGTCTCGGCCGATGCGGTGGATCAATTGCTGGCGCGTGCCGCGCCAGAGATTTGGCGCGTGATCCAGCCGCGGCTTTACGCCTGGCATGTGGCGCAGCATGAGCCCGACCAGACCATTGTGCGCGACAAGCTGCGCGTCCTGTTGCGCAGCGCGGGCGGCGATATCGCCACCGAAACCACCGCGCGCGGCCTGATGGGGCGGAGCTATTTGCGCGAAGGCCGTGCGCGCGATGCCTTTGATGTCGCTGAAATCATGATCAACGCCAATCCCGAACAGGGCGCGGCCTGGTATCTGCGCGGCGTTGCGCAATTCCGTCTGGGGCGCGTGGAAGCAGCGCTTGAGGATTATCGCCGCGCGCAACAACTCGACCCCCGCGCCGTTTGGGTGCATGTCGCCCTGGCAGAGGTCTACACACAGGCTGGGCGATTGGATGATGCACTCAGTGAAATCCGCAAGGCCTTGGTGATGCAGCCACGTGATCCTTGGGCACTTTTGCATGAAGGCAATGTGCTGCTGGCGATGAACCGGACGCGCGAAGCCATGCTCGCCACACGGCGCGGGTTGGATCAGGATCCGAATAGCGCTGATTTGCGTCATTTGCTCGGCCGTGTTTGGCTGAAACTGGGCAATCAGGTGGAAGCCGCCAATGCATTTCAACAGGCCATGCGGTTAGCACCCGCCATGGCGGAACCAGTACTTGATTTTGCCGAATTGCAGATCAGCACGGGAAAAACCACCGAAGCGCGTGATGTCCTGACTGCGCTTTTGGCGCGTGAGGATTTGCCGCCACCGCAGCGCGCGCGGGCGGAAGCGCTGCTGGCGCGCTGAACAAGAAAGCCGGGAGTTTTCAGCCATGTATGATGTGATCGTGGTCGGCGCAGGTTCATCAGGGGCCACCTTGGCCGCGCGGCTATCTGAGGATTCGCATCGGCGCGTTCTGCTCCTGGAAGCGGGGCGTGATTGGCGCGCAGCGGAAGCGCCGGCGGCCTTGCGCAGCCCTAATATCGTGCCCTTCATGCATGACCCCGCGCATCAGGCCGCCTGGCAATGGCCTGGGCTGATGACGCGACGCACGCGCACGCAGGCGCCAAAATTCTATTGGCGCGGCAAGGCGCTGGGCGGTTCTTCCACGGTGAATGCGCAAATCGCCATTCGCGGCGTGCCTGCCGCCTTCGATGCCTGGGCCGAGGCTGGGTGTGAAGGCTGGTCGGCGGCCGAGGTCATGCCGATTTTCGATGCCATCGAAGATGATGCGAATTACGGCCTACCCGGCAAACGGCAGGGCGGCCCCATTCCTGTCTGGCGCATGCCGGAAGAAAACTGGGGCGCGGTTGATTGCGCCTTACGTGATGCGGCGCGCATGGCGGGCTATCCCGTCAAGCCCGATCTGAATGCGCCGGATGGTGAAGGGCTTTCCTGCAACCCGATCAATCTGCGGCATGGCAAGCGCGTAACCACCAATGATGGCTATCTGGAACCGGCACGCGGGCGCGCAAACCTGACCATTCGTGGTGATGCGCTGGTCGATCGCGTGATCTTCGATGGACGCCGCGCTGTTGGTGTGCGGGTGCGCTTTGGCGCTGGCGCCTTTGAGGATATCAGCGCGCATCAAGTCGTGTTGTGCGCCGGCGCCATCCATAGCCCCTGCATTTTGATGCGCAGCGGCATCGGCCCCGCCGCAGCCTTGCAAGCCTTGGGCATTACCGTTCTGCATGATGCGCCGGCCGTTGGGCAGCATTTCATGGATCACCCGATCCTGCGCGCGAGCCTTGCACTCAAGCCCCGCTTTCGTGCTGAAGGCGCTGATGCACGGCATACCAATTGCTGCCTCACCTATAGCAGCAAACTTGGCGGTGGCGGTGAACGTGACATGATCATCATCGCCTATAACCATCGTGGCTTGGCGGAAGGCGGTGTGGCGCCCAATGGCGGTATTGGCGTGGCACTTTATGATGCGCTGTCGCGCGGCGAAGTGCGTTTGACTTCGGCCGATCCGGATGCACAGCCGGTGGTCGAGGAAAACATGCTGGACCATCCCGCTGATCGGTTGCGCATGCGTGATGGCGTGCGGCGGCTGGCGAAGCTTTGCGTCCTGCCGCCAATCGCGGATATCGCTGATGCAATTAGCTTCGGCGAAACCGCGCTCACCATGGCGCAAGCGGCCGCGCTTTCGGATGATGCGCTTGATCAAATCATGCTTGACCAGGCAGGGGATATCCAGCACGCCGCCGGCACTTGCCGCATGACCGCCCATGAAGACCCGCGCGGCGTCGTGGATCCTGATTTGAAGGTACGCGGTGTGGAAGGCTTACGCGTTGCGGATGCTTCCATCATGCCCTTCGATTGCCGTGCCAATCTGCATTTCACCTGTGTGATGATTGGGGAAGCCGCGGCGCGCAGGATACGCGCCATTGGCTGAGGTTTCCGAAACAGAAATACGATAATCAGGCGCTACCTTTTTCCACCAACCTGCCGTCTTCTACCGTCAGTACCCTGTTGTGGAATTGCGCCACGGCGGGGCGATGGGCGATGGAAATCATCGTAATGCCCGGCAGCGCATGCTTCAATTTTTCGTACAATTCCTGTTCTGCCACGGGGTCCAGACTTGCGGTCGCCTCATCCAGAAACAGCCAATCAGGACGCTGCAAAAAGGCGCGCGCGAAGGAAAGCCGCTGCTGTTCACCTCCGGAAAGCCTCTGTCCCCAGCTATCGGAATCCAGAAGGCGCTGCGCAAGATGGCCAAGACCCGCTTTATCCAAGGCGGCGCTCACATCAGCATCGCTGAAATCCGCTTCATTTTCGGGATAGCAGACGGCGCGCTTTAAAGTTCCAAGCGGCAGATAGGGCCGCTGAGGCAGGAATAGGATGCGCGCCCCCTCAGGCAGGCCGATCTTGCCTTCACCGAAAGGCCAAATGCCTGCCATGGCACGGAACAGCGTGGATTTGCCCGATCCAGACGGGCCATTGATCAGCACGGCTTCCCCGGATGCAACGCGCAGTGCGGTATTGGCCAGCAGGATACGGCCATCCGGTAGGCTCAATGTCACATCCCGGATGACAAGCTGCCCCGCCTGACCTTCCGCTGTAACCGGACCCTCACCGGCGGCACGCGCCTTCGCCACGGCTTGGGTGAAGCCTGTCAGGCGTTCTACCGTCGCGCGCCATTCCGTGAGCTTCCCGTAATTATCCACGAACCAGGAAAGCGCGCCCTGCACCTGGCCAAAGGCGCTGCTGGTCTGGATAAGGCCACCAAGCGGTAGGCGCCCAGCGAAATAGGCAGGTGCCGCCACTACAATCGGGAAGATGGACGCCACCTGCCCATAGCCCGCGGTGAAGAAGGTCAGGCGTTTGGTGGCACGCATGATGTCCCACCAATTCACCATCAGCTTGCTGAAGCGTTGCGTGAGCCCGCGCTTTTCATCCGCCTCACCACCATAAAGCGCGATGCCTTCGGTGTTTTCGCGTAGCCGCACCAGCGCATAACGAAAATCCGCCTCCAGCCTTTGCTGCGAGAAATTGAGCGCAATCAAAGGCCGCCCGATCAGATGCGCAAGCCAGGTACCAAGCAGCGCATAGATCAGCGCAACCCAGACCATATAGCCTGGAATTTCAACACCAAGGATGGTGACCGGACCGGAAAGCGACCACAGCACCAGAATGAAAGACCCAAGGGTCACAGTGGAATTGAGCAAACCAATGCCAAGCGAGAGCGTGTCTTCCACAAAAAGCCGCGCATCATCGGCAATGCGTTGATCCGGATTATCCGTATAAGGATCGGTCAAGGCCATGCGATAATAGGCACGATCAGAAAGCCATTGCGCCAGATAGACATCCGTCAACCAACGCCGCCAACGCATTTGCAGCGCCTGACGCAGATAAAGCTGATAAACCGCAATCAGAATATAAAGCGCCGCCACCAGCACAAAGCCTGGTAATAACCCTTCGGCTTCCGTGCGATGCCAGGTGAACAGCAGCGCGATGAAGCCATCCCAATCCTTGCTTTCCAGCGTATTGTAGAAGGCGCGCTGCCAATAGGTGAGCAGCACGGTCATGCCGACCAGCGATAGATTAAGCGCAATCACCACCGCCAGCACCAGGCGTGCGCGCCAGCGTTCCTCGCTCCGCCAGAAGGGGGCGATCAGCGCCCAGGCTTCGGCGATGAAGGTGATGATCCAGCGCATGGGCTAGCCTGCGCGCAGCGCCGCTTCCAGCGCCGCAAGCCAAGCCATTACGCGCGCGCGATTGACGCCAAGATCAGAATATCCAATCAGGCTGCGCGAATACATCCAAAGCCCGGTGCCCCCTTCAACCGCAGCCGCTTCCGCCACGACGATGTCCGGGTAATTCATCAGCGCACTCCGCACCACCCATTGCGCCTGATTGCGCTCCGGAAAACGCGCAAGCGGGAAGGTGCGCGGCATGCCGCCCGCCACGCGATCCAAGGCCGCCATCACCGCTTCGGGCGAGGCTGGCAATGGATCGCGCTGCAAATGCCCCTGACCAGGTGCGACACTTGGCGTGAGCAGGCAGGTATTGGGGGACGCCGGCAATTGCAGCGTGGCGAAATCGAGCGGTGCAGGTGCGGGAATACCCTCAGCACCGCGAGAGAATAGGGCAGAGATCATGATGTGGCCCTCAAGCGAATGACGCCCTTTATTTCATCAGGGCTGATGGGTTTGCCCTTGCGCAGGATTTCAATCTTGCCCTGGCGCGCGAGTTCTGCCGCCACCTGCCGCACCGCGCCCAGCAAGGAGCGCCAATTCTCGGCGGAGACGGCGCGCGCCACATCGGTGGGGCACATGCTTTTCTCCGGGCCGCGTTCGGCGGCGATGCGGAGCATGGCGGCGGTGATGGCCTCGATATTCATGGCGCGATCCAATCGGCGGTAAGCTGGCCCGCTTCATCCCAGATGAAGCGCGCGCGTTGATGCCCGGCGGCAGCCAGCCAGAGCCATTCCAGCCGATGAAAGCCAATCACCACCGCAGCGAAATGCGGGCGGCCGATTTCGGCGTCCTGCGGCGCGGCGGGCGGGGCGGGGACAATGGCGCCAGAGGCATCGGGCGCAGCATAGCACATGCGGCTGCTGGATCGGCTGCCTTCCCAGGCAGCATCCGCCACCGCATCATCCAAGTGAAGCGCCGCGTGGCCCGCCACACGCAACTGGATATGCAAGGCAGCGTCATAGAAATGCATCATGACGCGCGGATCACGCGCCATGCCGCGCGCTTTGTCACTGCGGCGATCGGTATGAAAGCGCAGGCGGCGAGCCCCCGCATCAAAGCCGCGCAGCACAACGGTGCGCAGGCTCGGCGCGCTGGTATCATCCAGGCTGGCGATGGTTGGCGTGTGGAAGGGGCTGCGCCGGTTCGGCACAGCATTCGCCAATAGGCGAAAGGCTTCCTGCAGGCTTGCCGTGATGTCGTCAGCGAAAGCGGGACGGGCGGGCTTCATGCCAGCACCTGGGCGGCCAGTGCCGCACCGCTTTGCCACGCCGCTTCAGCACGCCCGCCGATGCAGCCATCACTGGCATAGCCAATGCGTGCCGCATCATCCCAAAGACAGGGCTCGCCCAAGGGCGCTTCCAGCAGCGAATAACGCCAGCGATGCGCCACTGCCATGAAGGGCGCCGGCAAGGGCGCGGCGCTGAAGCTGGCCAGCGCGGCCATCAAAGGCTGCGCAATGTCTTCTGCGGGCAATTCCAGATGCGCACGCGTCCAGGCGGGCGCCGCCTGGATCACCCAGTTTTCTTCGCCCGCATCGCGCCCTGGTTTGGCAGAATCCCGCGCCGCCCAGCCAATCGCATGCGCTTCGGGGCGGAGCGTTTCCGGCAAGGCTAGCGGCGCGTTGAAAGCCGCCATCACTGTCCAACAAGGCGCGTAGCGAATGGCGGCAAGCGCTTCATGCAGCCTTGGCGCATTCTGCCCCAGAACATCGCGCGCTTGTGTCGCCGGCATGGTCAGCAACACCGCCGCAAACGGCCCGGCTTCTTCCGGCGCGGTATCGGGCAGGGGCTTGCCCGGGCGCACCAGCCGCGCATCCCAATGGCGCAGCGTCCAGGCGCCGGGTTGTCCGGTGATTTGCCCAACATGGCGCGAGGCAACACAGGGAATGTCACCGAGCAAGGCGCGCGGCACAGCGGACATGGAAGGCACGCCAACGCGCCGTGCCGCATCCGGCCAAGGTGCGGTTCCAGCCTGGATCAAGGCCGCTGCGAACTCCGCACTCTCAGCGCGCAGATATTGTGCGCCGTGATCGAATTGCAGCTTGCGTCCTTCAGCCTCGATCCGCCGTGTCGCAAGGCGCCCGCCCGGGCCACGGCCCTTATCGAAGATCGCCGCCGTACGGCCGCGCGCGATCAGCGCACGCGCTGCCGCAATGCCGGCAAGCCCAGCGCCAATGATGGCAATTGGTAGCGCCATCAGAAGCCTCCCCCGGCAGCAAGCCATGCCTGTTCGGCTGGCGTTGAAATCCGCCCGAGTGCTTCATTGCGATGCGGAAAGCGCCCGAATTCCTGGATCACCACGCGATGCCGCCAAGCATAGTCAATGGCGCCTTTCTCCCGCGCATGATGCGGGATATCACGCAAGCCTTCAAACAAAGCGACAGACAAATCCTGATCCGCCATCGCCTCACTGTGTTCGAAAGGCAGATAGAGAAAGGGCTTTTCGAAAGGACCAAGCTGCACATCAAAACGGTTTTCCAATACTACCTTGCGCGCAATGGCGCGGGCATGCGCGTCACTCGCAAATGCATCGGCACTGCCGCGAAACAGATTGCGCGGGAATTGATCCAGCAGGATCAGCAGCGCCAAAGCACCTATTGGCGTTTCTGCCCAGGAATCGAAAGCACCTTCGCGCGCCGGGCGGATCAGCGCACCAAAACGGTCACGGATTTCCGCGTCGAAAGAATCATTCTTCTGAAACCAGATCGGGCGATAAGTGTCGCGCCCTTCGGCATACCAAAAGGCGAGGATGGCTTCAGCGTCGCTCATGCCAGCGCGCGGTCCAGCAGCCGCACGGAATGAATCGCCTCGCGCCCGCCCAAATCACCAATCTGATGCCGGCACGATGTGCCATCGGCGATGATGACATCATGGGCGGCAGCGGCACGCACCGCCGGCAGCAGCGACAATTCCGCCATGGCCTTGGATGCTTCAAGGCTTTCCGCCTGATAACCAAAGGCCCCCGCCATGCCGCAGCAGGAGGACGTGATGGGCTTCACCGTCACCCCTGGAATGCGCTTCAACAGCGCGACCGCTGCCGGAAAGGCGCCGAACGCCTTTTGGTGGCAATGACCGTGGATATGGACAGTCGCGTCCAATGGCTTGAAGGCCAGCGCTGGCTTGTCGCGTTCCAGCAATTCGCTCAGCAGCAAGGCACGCTTGGCCAAGGCGCGGCTTTCTTCGCCCGGCAGCAGTACCAGGAATTCATCGCGCAAAGTGGTCAGCGAAGAAGGTTCAATGCCCACCACCGGCGATGCGAAGGGCGCCAGGGCCGCGATCACGCGGCGCGCTTCAACACGCGCTTCATCTACCATGCCGGCGGCCAACAGCGTGCGGCCTTCATCCAGCGGGCGCATACCGCGTGGCGGCCGCGCCACGGCGGGATCATAGCCGGCCGCGCGCAGCACACGAATGGCGGCGCGCAGATTCTCCGGCTCAAAATACCGATTGAAGGCGTCGGGCAGCAGAATCACCTCATCTGCCCTGCCATCCGGGGCGCGCAATTCCCAATCATGAAAGACATCACCGCGAAAACGCGGCAGGGGCCTATCTGCTGCCAGGCCCAATATGCTTTGCGTCAGCGCCGGCAGGCCGGGGATCATATCGCGCAGATTGAACAGAATGGGTGCCATGGAGGCAAAGCGCGCGATACGCGGCAGGCGCGCAATCAGACGTTCACGCAAGGGCACGCCATGGCGCTTGGCGCGCGCGGCCAGCGCCTCAATCTTCATGCGCGCCATATCCACGCCGGTTGGGCATTCGCGCTTGCAACCCTTGCAGGAAACGCAAAGCGCCATGGCGGCGGCGACCTCATCCCCCGCCAGCGCATCCGGCCCCAATTGGCCCGTCAGCGCGAGGCGGAGCGTATTCGCCCGGCCACGGGTCAGATGCTGTTCATCCCGCGTCGCACGATAGGATGGGCACATGACATTGGCATCAAACTTCCGGCAGGTGCCGTTGTTGTTGCACATCTCAACCGCGCTCAGCAGGCCGCCAAGCGGGCCGGGATAGTCAGACCAATCCAGCGCCGGCGTGATCGCCGCATCTGCCACATAGTCAGGCCCGTAGCGAAACAGGCTGCGGTCATCCATGCGCGGCGGGCGCGTGATGCGATTGGGGTTCAACAGCCCGCTTGGGTCAAACGCGTCCTTCACTTCCTCAAAAGCGGTGACGATCCTATCGCCAAACATCGGGCGATGGAATTCAGACCGCACAATGCCATCACCATGTTCGCCGGAATGGCTGCCTTTGTATTCCCGCACCAGGGCGAAGCATTCCTCGGCAATGGCGCGCATTTTCTGAACATCCGCACCATCCTTCATGTTCAGCACAGGGCGCACATGGAGGCAGCCTACGGACGCATGCGCATACCAAGTGCCCTTGGTGCCGTGCCTGGCGAAAACCTCATTGAGCTTTTCGGTGTAATCGGCCAGATCATCCAAACCAACCGCGCAATCTTCAATGAAGGAAACGGGTTTCCCATCACCCTTCATGGACATCATGATATTGAGGCCGGCTTCACGCACCTCAGCAATCGCGGCCTGAAAGCCGGCATCGGTCGCGCGCACCACCTGGCCGGGATGGCCAAGATCGGCCATCATTTCATCAAGCCGCGCCAAATCGCGCAGCAGCGGGCCATCTTCCTGGCCATGGAATTCCACAATCAACAGGCTATCCGGTTCGCCGATCAGCATCTTGTCAATCGTCGCGCGATAGATCGGGATGGAGCGCCCCAGATCAATCATGGTGCGATCCACCAATTCCACCGCTTCCGGCATCAATGTCACAAGATGCTTCGAAGCTTCCATCGCCTTGCGGAAACTTGGGAATTGGCAAATGCCCAAAACCTTGCGCGGCTTGATCGGCCAAAGCTTCAGATCAAGCGCCGCCGAAAAGGCCAAGGTGCCTTCCGATCCTACCAGCAACCGCGCGAGATTGCCGCGCCCCGCTGCCCGCGCCGCCGGTGTCAGCGCTTCGATATTATAGCCACCCACACGACGAAGTTGTTCGGGAAAGCGCGCCGCGATTTCCTCGGCTTCCCGCGCCCCAAGTGCGCGCAGGCGCTGAATGAGATCAGTAATGCCGCTTGGCACTTCGGCGCCGAGGTTGTCCGGCAGATCGCCAAAGCGGAACCGCGTGCCATCCGCCAGCAGCGCATCAATTGCCAGCACATTATCGGCCATCAGCCCGTAGCGGATGGATTTCGATCCGCAGGAGTTATTCCCCGCCATCCCGCCAATGGTGCAGCGCTGCCAGGTGGAAGGATCCACCGGGTAAAACAGCCCATGCGCCTTCAGCGCATCATTCAGCGCACCGAGCGTAATGCCGGGTTCCACCCGCGCCACGCCGCCCTTGGTATCAACCTCCAGCACGCGCCTCAGGTACTTCGTGCAATCAAGCACCAGGGCGCGACTGACGGTCTGCCCGCATTGGCTGGTGCCGCCGCCCCTTGGCAAAAGGGGCACGCCTTCTTCCCGGCAAATCGCCAAGGCCGCTTCCACATCGGCCAGCGAGCGCGGCACCACCACCCCAATCGGTTCCTGCTGATAGATGGAAGCATCAGTGGCGTAGCGGCCGCGATCCGCCGGGCGGAATAGGACCTCGGCCTCGGTCTCACGACGCAGGCGCGCGGCCAGGCGAGGGTCTCCGGGGGTGATCCGGCCAGGGGGCAGGGCATTCATACGGGGCGGTCCTGAAACATCTTATGCGGAATTGGTCTTGGCACGGATGGGGGGTTTCGCCCATGTAGGGGCCACAAACAAGGATTCCACCATGGCTTACTTCCAATCCAAGCCCACCGCCGGGCGCCATTTCCTGCAAATTCCGGGGCCGAGCAATGTGCCGGACCGCGTGCTGCGCGCGATGGACAACCCCACCATGGACCATCGCGGGCCGGATTTTGGCATCTTCGGCAAGGGGGTGCTTGAGAAAATCCGCCATGTTTTCAAGACCAAAGGCCCGGTGGTGATCTACCCCGCCAGTGGCACTGGCGCCTGGGAAGCCGCCCTTGCCAATACGCTTTCCCCTGGCGACCGGGTGCTGATGTGCGAAACGGGCTGGTTCGCCCATTTGTGGCATGAAATGGCATCGCGCCTTGGGATCGTGACTGATTACGTGCGCACCGATTGGCGCCGCGGCGCGGATGTGGAAGCCATTGAGGCAAAGCTCCGCGAAGACAAGGCCCATGCCATCAAGGCCGTGGCTGTTGTGCATAATGAAACCAGCACGGGTGCTACTTCCCGCATTGGCGAAGTGCGTCGTGCGATGGATGCTGCCGGCCACCCCGCCCTTTTGCTGGTGGATACCATCTCCTCACTCGGGTCCATGGATTATCGGCATGATGAATGGGGCGTGGATGTCACCGTATCGGGGTCACAAAAGGGGCTGATGCTACCACCGGGGCTATCCTTCAACGCGATCAGCGCCAAGGCGCTGAAGGCGAGTGAGACCGCCAAGCTGCCCCGCAGTTTTTGGGATTGGCAGCCAATGATCGCCTCCAACGCGACAGGCTATTTCCCTTACACACCCGCGACCAATCTTTTGTACGGGCTGGATGCGGCGGTGGATATGTTGCTGGAAGAGGGCCTGGATAACGTCTTCGCCCGGCATGACCGGCACGCGGAAGCCGCGCGCCGCGCCGTGCGCCATTGGGGTTTTGAGATCCAATGCGCCGATCCGCGCCATTACTCATCCGTGCTGACGGCGGTGCGCCTGCCGGAAGGCCATAGCGCCAATGCGCTGCGCGCCACCATCCTGGAACGCTTCAACATGAGCTTGGGCAATGGGCTTGGCCAATTGAATGATCGCGTTTTCCGTATTGGCCATTTGGGCGATTTCGGTGATCTGCAATTGATCGGCACCTTGGGCGGGGTTGAAATGGGGCTGCGCGTTGCCGGCGTGCCGCACCAATCCGGTGGCGTGCAGGCGGCGATGGCGTATTTGAGCGGGAATGCGTGAAGGCCTGGCGGCGTGACTCGTCGTCACGGGTTACGCCCTATCCTGAAGGCGCTGCATGAGCGCTGAAGCTCCCCGTGTGCTGATCATCGGCGCTGGTGTGGCCGGCATTGCGGCGGCCCGAGCGCTCCACGCGCGCGGGCTTTCATGCCTTGTGCTGGAAGCAAAGAACCGTATTGGCGGACGCGCCTATACCGATGCCACAGGCTTCGATCATGGCGCTTCCTGGCTGCATCAGGCGCATGACAATCCGCTGACCGCCTTTACTGAGGCACTCGGTTTTGAAACAGTGGACCACGATCTGGTGCGCCAGCGCCTCCTGCTTACCGAAGGCCGCTTCGCCACCACCGATGAACGCCGCGCCTTCGCGGCGGCCGAGGATCGCTTCTGGCGCGTGATTGAAGCCGCCGCCGCGGATGGCGCGCCGGATCGCCCGGCTTCAGACGCCGCCCCCCAAGGCGGGCGCTTTGATGCGCTCGTGGCGCATTGGGAAGGGGCGCAGATTTGCGCCGCAGAGCTTGCGCGCATGAGCCTGCATGATTTCGCCGCCACCGCGCTGGATGGCCCAAATCTTTTGCTCCGCCGAGGTCTTGGGACTTTGGTCACGACTCTCGCTGAGGGCTTGCCGATCACGCTGAATGCGCCCGTGACGCAAATCGATTGGCGCGGCAAGGATGTTGAAGTGGGCGGCGCTTTCGGGCGCATCCGCGCACGCGCCGCCATCATCACCGTATCAACAGGCGTCCTGGCGCAAGGCGGCATTGGCTTCACGCCTGATCTGCCCACTGAAAAACACGATGCCATCAAGGCGCTGCCACTTGGCTTACTCAGCAAGCTCGCCTTTCCTATCCCGCCTGGCGTGCTGCCGGAATTCGGCGCTTTCGCCAGCCTCCGGCGCGATATCGCCACGCCTGGTGATCGGCCCATTTCCTGGATCGCGCGGCCCTTCGGCGCGCCGGTGATGCTTGCCTTCATCGGCGGTTCCCTCGCTTGGGAATTATCCCGCGCCGGCAAGCGCGCGACCGAAGCCCATGCCCGCGCTGAATTCGCCCGCGTCTTTGGCGCGGAAGCCGCAGCCGCACTCGGCCCGCCCATCATCACCGAATGGGGGGAGGATCCTCATTTTCTTGGCAGCTATAGCCACGCTATCCCAGGCGGGCAGGCGGCGCGGCGCGTGCTGGGCGAGCCACTTGGCAATGGCCGGCTGATTTTTGCGGGTGAGGCCTGCCACCCGCGCTATGCCGCCACCGTTGCGGGTGCCTGGTTGAGTGGGGAGGCTGCGGCACAACTGTTGCTGCCCTGATACCACGCCCAATCGACAAATGCTTTCAGCGCTTGCAAGGATTTTCTTGGACAAGCCCATAGCTTCGGGCGTAAGCCTTCGCCCCGCGCCGTGTGACAAACACAGCGCGCATCCTTGGGGAGACATGCCATGACCATTCATCTCGCGCGCCGGGGTTTTCTGGCGGCTGGGCTTGCTGCTGCGGGGGTATTTGCCTCAGCGCGAAAGCCCCTTTTCGCGCAAACACCGGATGGTCCCTTCCGCCTTCCGGCCTTGCCCTATGCCGCCAATGCCAATGAAGCGGCGATTGATGCCATGACGATGGAATTGCATCATGGCCGTCACCACGCGGCCGCGGTTGCCGCGCTTAACAACATCGCGCGCGATTTTCCGGCGCTAGCCACCATGCAGATTGATGATGCGCTGATGCGGCTTTCCCAGGCACCCGATGCCGTGCGCACCGCGCTCCGCAACAATGCCGGCAGCCATGCGAACCACAGCATGTTCTGGGAAATCATGGGCGGTCAGGGCGGAGAACCGGATGGCGATCTGAAAGCCGCAATTGACCGAGACCTTGGCGGCTTCGCCAAAATGCAAACGGATTTCAACGCGGCTGGCATGCGTGTGTTTGGCTCTGGCTGGGTCTTTGTGGTGGTGACACCGGCGGGCGGGCTTTCCATTGTCATCAGGCCCAATCAGGATAATCCGCTGATGGATGGTCAGCGCGTACTGATGGGCAATGATGTCTGGGAACATGCCTATTACTTGCGCTACCAGAATCGTCGGGCGGAATACCTCGCGAATTGGTGGAAGGTGCTGAATTGGGACAGGATCGCCGCGCGCTATGATGCGGCACGCAACGGCACCTTGCGGATGTAATGATCGGGCAGCGCCCGCTTTAGTGCATGTCCCGTTCACTTGCGTTCACCGGACACGCACTGGAATTTTATTTGGTCGCATTTTCCGAGTCGCCAAGTGATCCCACTTGGCTTGAAAATGCTTCAACAACTCGCAGGCGGGCGCGGCGCGGTTGCAAAGCGCAGCAAACACGCCCCGTAACGATCATTGAAGGCCGTGGAGCCGCCCGCGCCGTGGCCAGTGACCCCTTCCGGCCGATCAATCAGCAAAAACGCGCCAAAGCGTTCACGTTGCCGCTGTAGCGCCTCAGCGCGCTTGTCGGGGTCCGCCATGAAGGGATCATCGCGAAAATCTGCGACCGCCAACCGCATTCGCCGTGCATTGGCGGCTTCGGTCAATAACGCCTCCAACTCCGCGATTTGCGCGTGCAAGCGGTTGTTTTCGTCACTCGGGCGGCCATGGGCGGCTGCAGCAATCGCAATCGCCACATCGGCAAGGCCGGCGCGGTTCAGCACCATCAGCGCATTCCACCCGCCGCGCGATTGCCCGGCCACAATCACCTGCCGATAGCCGCGCCCGCGCAATTCCGCCAAATCATCGCGCAGCCAGGCCGCCGCGCGGCGCGCGCTATCGGCATTGGGCTCTCGGTCAAAGCGCCACACATCAAAGCCGACATTGTTGAAATGCCGTGTCCAGCTTTGCGGTTGCCGCCCGCGCAAATCGGTCAGCGCTTCCTTGCCATGGGCGAATACCAGCACACCGCGCGCCTGTTCCGGCCCCCACCAGATGAAGCGCTCATCCGGCAGCGTCGCGTGATGAGCAGCAGTAATTGCCACCCCCTCCGGCGGCGGGTTTGGCGCCCATTCCCGGCCCGGCTTCACAATCGAAAGGTCACGCAGCGCAATGGTGCAGGCGCCGGCGCCGGCGCGCCTTTCGCAATTGGCCAGCGCAGTTTGTTCAACAAAGGCGGCATCGCCACCGCCGGCCTGCCAGCCAAAGGTGCCATTCGGCCCAAAGGCCAGCACCCGCGGCGTATTGAGGTTCAGAAAGCGCCGGACACTCGCCTGGCTGGTCTCTGGCAGGCCCAGAATGGCCGGCGCTTCCAGAATGGGCGCCGCCGGCGTCTGGGCATGGCTGAACGGCGCCAGGGCCAGCCCCACCAGCCCTGCAACCGCCGCAACAAGGCCCTGCCAGGCCGCCATGCCGAACTCCCTATGCAAGAAGCGTCATTTTCCCAAGGCGGAACCGGCGCCGCAAGCCCCGCTTGCCCTGACTGCGCGCGGGGGGCATATCGCCCCTGTCTTGCACTTCCCAAGGGAAAGATCATGCGCGTCAAAGATGTGAAGAAGGTCGTGCTCGCCTATTCCGGCGGCTTGGATACCAGCGTCATCCTGAAATGGCTGCAAACCACCTATAAATGCGAAGTCATCACCTTCACCGCCGACCTCGGCCAGGGCGAGGAATTGGGCCCGGCGCGCGACAAGGCTTTGCTGCTGGGCATCAAGCCAGAAAACATCTTCATGGATGATCTGCGCGAGGAATTCACCCGCGATTTCGTCTTCCCCATGTTCCGGGCCAATGCGCTGTATGAAGGGATGTATCTGCTTGGCACCTCCATCGCGCGCCCGCTGATCGCTAAGCGCCAGATTGAAATCGCCGAAGCCATGGGTGCCGATGCCGTGGCGCATGGCGCAACCGGCAAGGGCAATGACCAGGTGCGGTTTGAACTCAGCTACTACGCGCTGAAGCCGGATGTGAAGGTGATTGCCCCCTGGCGCGAATGGGACCTGACCAGCCGCACGCGCTTGATCCAATTCGCCGAAGAACACCAAATCCCCATCGCCAAGGACAAGCGCGGTGAGGCGCCCTTCAGCGTGGATGCCAACCTTCTGCACAGCAGCAGCGAAGGCAAGATTCTGGAAGAACCCTGGGACGCGCCGGATGAAATGGTCTGGCAGCGCACCATCAGCCCGATGGATGCACCGGACCGCGCGACCGAAATCACCATTGAATTCGAACGCGGCGATGCGGTTGGCATCAATGGCGAACGCCTGTCACCTGCCACCTTGCTCACAAAGCTGAATGCGCTCGGCAAGGAAAACGGCATTGGCCGGCTTGATCTGGTGGAAAATCGCTTTGTCGGCATGAAATCCCGCGGCTGCTATGAAACGCCGGGCGGCACCATTCTGTATGTCGCGCATCGCGCCATGGAAAGCATTACGCTCGATCGCGAAGCGGCGCATCTGAAAGACAGCCTGATGCCGCGCTATGCGGAAATCATCTATAATGGCTTCTGGTTCGCGCCCGAACGGCGCATGCTGCAAGCCATGATTGATGAAAGCCAGCGCAGCGTGACGGGTACGGTGCGGCTCAAGCTCTATAAGGGCAATACCATCGTCACCGGGCGGCAATCACCCAACAGCCTCTATTCCATGAAGCATGTGACCTTCGAAGATGACCAGGGCGCCTATGACCAGTTTGATGCGCAAGGGTTCATCAAGCTGAACGCGCTGCGCCTGCGGCTTGGTGCCATGGCTGGGCGCAAGGGCGGCGAGCTTTGAACAGGGCCGGGGCGTTGGGACTTTCTCTGGCACGGCGGAAGCGCGTAACTTGAAAAGGTCCTTGAGCAGATCACGTTCAGATCGAAAATCTAAACGTGTGAAGATGCGCGAAAAACAACGAGGTAGAGCGGGTTGCGCGAAAACATGTGAACGCAACACGCTCTAGAATTCAGGGCACTCGCATCATGCATCGCTGCCATGTCGTTTGAAATGAACGACACGGCCCAAACGCATAGTGATAGAGATATGAAACAAAAATGGCGATCACCGCGCATGCGGTCAACGCCCGTAAGAGATCAGGCGAAAACGCGTATCGCCCTGATCTCTGACCTGCCCATCACCTTACGTGACCCGCTTACGGCGGATCACGGTTCGGCTTTAACGGCGGATGGCTCAGGCGGCCTGAACGTCAGCGGCGGTAATCGCGGGCTTCGCGCTGCCACCCCAGAATTCGGCACGTTCATTCTGCTCACGCAGAACATAGCCGCGGCCCCAAACGGTGCCGATCAGATCAGCGCCGCCAGCGGTGGCGAGCTTCTTGCGGAGCTTGCAGATGAAGACATCAATGATCTTCACTTCAGGCTCATCAATGCCGCCATACAGGTGGTTCAGGAAAACTTCCTTGGTCAGCACAACGCCCTTACGGAGCGCGAGCAGTTCCAGGATCGCGTATTCCTTTCCGGTCAGATGGACAGGATTGCCACCAACCGCCACTTCGCGTGAGCCGATATTGAGTTGCAGCGCGCCAACTTGCAGGGTCGGCTGGCTGAAACCCTTCGCGCGGCGCACAATGGCCTGGATACGCGCGACCAGTTCCTGCTGGTCGAAGGGCTTGGTGATGAAATCATCGGCGCCCATGCCGAAGACCTTCACTTTGGTTTGCGGGCGGCTGACGCCCGACAGGATCAGCACCGGCGTTTCAACGCGACCAGCGCGCAGACGACGCACGACTTCGCCACCATCCAAATCCGGCAGCATCAGATCCAAAACGATGATGTCATAATCATAGAGTTTGGCGAGTTCGAGGGCTTCTTCCCCCGTATCCGCTGTTTCCACAATCATGGAGGCATGACGAAGCATTAACGAAATGCCGCGCGCCGTTGTAGGATCATCCTCGACTAGCAGAACACGCATTGATCGCTCCTTTTGACCGATAGGTGAGAGATTACAGAGTCTCGCGGGGAATTGAAACAGGAAATTTCAGCCCCCTGCGTCCCATGAACGATACTCGTCCAAAAAAGTAAATTTCTTGATAAAGAAATATACTTAAACTGAGTTTTTCGACAGAAATTTACGACCATTGGTCATTTTTCCCCTAATGAGTACTTACTAAAAGGTGAATCGCAGCTAAAAATTCAGCCGGAGATTCGCGCGATAGGAAGTGTCCGGCTATCGGAACAACCTTGCGCGCTAAAAGCCGTGAGAAGTGCCGGGCGCAGCCGGCGCTATTCTCGGGCGGGTCCACACCATCCTCGGCCCCGTGCAAAACCAGGCTCGGCACGGTGATCATCGGGCGGGCGGCCAGGCGGGCTTCAATCGCCGCATAGGCGGGGTCCCCCGCTACAGCGCGGTGGCGATGGCGGTAGGAATGGACGGCGACCGCCACGAAATCGGGATTGTCGAAGCTGGCCGCCGTTTTGGCGTAGCTTTCGGCAGAGAAGCCCATATTGGGCGACCACATGCGCCACAGCAGCTCACAAAGGCTATGCCCATTCTGGGCCAGACCCGCCGCGCCCCTGTCTGTTTGCAGGTACCATTGATACCAATGGCGCGCTTCCTGCGCCGGCGCGGCGGGGCGGATACTCCCCGCAATATCTTGAATATTATAGCCATTTGCGGAAACCAGGCCGATCACTCGCTCAGGCCAAAGGGCCGAGACCACACAAGCGGCGCGCCCGCCCCAATCATACCCGGCCAGGATCGCCTGCGGGATCGCCAGCGCATCCATCAGCGCGAGCAAATCCGCCCCAAGCGCCGCCTGTTCGCCAGAACGCGGCGTCGCCGGGTCCAGAAACCGGGTCGGGCCGTAGCCGCGCAGATAGGGGACCAGCACGCGGAAGCCCTGGGCGGCAAGCTCGGGCGCCACGCCATCCCAGGCGCGGGCGTCGTCGGGAAAGCCGTGCAGCAGGATGGCAACCGGCCCGGTTTCGGGGCCGTGCATTTCCAACGCCATGTCCAATACCCCGGCCTTGACCATCCTGAGTTCCATCGTCCCCCACTCTCCTTCGGTTGAAGCATTCTTTATCGGGAGCATTAACTAAAAGGTTAACGCGCAGGCTGAAGAACCCCTTAAATCGAAAATTATTTGCAACCCGGGGGTGCGGGCCGGGGCCGCCGCTTCGCCAAAAAGCTGCGCCGGCCGGGGTGATTGCTAACCCCAGCCGGTAAATTTAATTTATTTGAATCAGTATTTTAGTAAAAAGTCGCCGTTCAGGCTGGCAGTGGGTATTGGTCCAGATAGGGCTGGTATTCGGGTTCAACCTCAATCGCCAGTGAAGAAAGGGCGCGTACCACCGCACAGTAAAAGGAAATGGTCACGACCAGGTCCACCATCAGTTCGTGGTCGAAATGCGCCGCCAGCGCCTTATAGGTCGCCTCGCTCACGCCCGGCCCGGCCGCGGCTTCACGGGCGGCCAGCAGCACCAGCTTGGCCAGCGGTTCAAGCGCCGAGTCCTGCCCGGCGCTTTCGGCGATCAGGCCACGGATATCGGCATCGCTCACGCCGAAATCCTTGCCGATCTTAACGTGATGCGACCATTCATAGGGTGAGCGCGCCTGCCAGCCCACTTGCAATATGGCCAATTCGCGCAGCCGGGGGTCAAGGCGCGACCCGTACCGGATGAATTGCCCAAGCCCGGAAAAGGCGCGCGCTGCCTTGGGGCTATTGGTCAATGCCTTATGCAGGGCAATCGGGCGCTTCAGCAGGTCTCGATCGGCTTCCGCCAGATCATCCACTGTCAAATCAGGTACGCGGGCCATGGGCAATCCTCCGTTATCGGGGAAATCTAACCGCTTAATCTACTGGCCGGAAGCCCGCGCCCCCTGGGTCAGCGCCTTGGCATCCGGCACTTCGACCCGCCTTCCTTGCAGGCGCACCAGCCCTGCCGCTTCCAGCCCATGCATGACGCGGGAGAGGCTTTCCGGGGTCATGCCGAGTCGCGCCGCAATAGCCGCGCGGGGTTCCGGCATGGCAACGCGCCCCCCTGGCATCAGCCGCCCAGTGAGGAAATGCGCCACACGTTCGCTCGCCTTGGTGAGCTTCATGTCACGCAATTGATCCGCCAAAACCCGCCATTGCCGCGCCATTTGCGTAAGGCTCGCTTCGGCAAGGCGCGGTTCCTCAGCCATGGTGGCATGGAAGGCATCAAGCGGGATGCGGAGCAGGCGGCTTGGGGCCAGAGCCTCGGCCCCGAAGGGCCAGGCGCCGCCCATGATCACCGCGGGCATCAAAAAGCACTCGCCACCGCCGATGATCTCAAGTAGGCCTCGGGAATCGGCCGCACCCTGCATGGAAAGGCCGACGGAACCTTCCAAGACAAGGTAAAGCGCGTCTGGCTCAGCCTCGGGCGCGAAGATCACATCGCGGCGCGGCACCGTGACGGGCTTGGCCGCGGCCATCAGGGCGCGCGCAGCCGCGGCCCCGGCGGCGGAAAGGAAGGGGTGCCCGGTGCCATAGGCGGGCGCGGCGATCATTTCCTGCATGGTGGCAGACAAACCGAATTCGTCGCGCCGCTTCTTGATGCAGCGCAAGCACCCTGGCGATAAGGCGCCACTTCACGCAAAATGCCCAGGCAAAAAACGGGGGGCGCCATGCAGATCACTTCCAGCCATTTGCCGGTGGATTTCACCGAGGGGCATTTTTGCGCCCGGATCATGCTGCCCGAAGGGCCCTGCGTGATCGGCTTCGCGCGCGGTGCCGCTTATGATCTTACGCCCGCCTTCGGCACGGCTTCGCGCTTTCTGGAAGAAGATGATGCGGTGGGCGCCATTACCCGGCGCGGCCAGCCGATTTCGCTTGATCTGGCAGTGCTGTTCACCAATGCAGCTTGGAATGCGCGGGATGCTGGCAAGCCCTTCCTGCTTTCACCGATTGATCTGCAAACCGTGAAGGCCGCCGGCGTGACCTATGTGCGCAGCATGCTGGAACGCGTGGTGGAAGAACGCTGCCGCGGCGATGCCGGCCAGGCGGAAGCGGTGCGCGCTGAATTTCGCAACATCATTGGCGATGACCTTGCCGCGATCCTGCCCGGCAGTGCGGAAGCCATGCGCCTGAAGGCCGCGTTGCTGCAAAAGGGCTGGTGGAGCCAATACCTTGAAGTCGGCATCGGCCCGGATGCGGAGATTTTCACCAAATGCCCCGCCATGGCTTCTGTTGGCACCGGTAGCAAGATTGGCGTGCATCCTGTCTCCGCCTGGTCCAATCCTGAGCCCGAAGCGGTGATGGTGGTGAATGGCAAGGGGCGCATTCAGGGCGTCACCCTCGGCAATGATGTGAATTTGCGGGATGTGGAAGGGCGCAGCGCGTTGTTGCTGGGGCGGGCCAAGGACAATAACGCGTCAGCCGCCTTGGGGCCGATGATCCGGTTGTTTGATGCGGGCTTTACCTTGGAAGATGTGCGGCGCGCGGAACTCAGCCTGATGATTACCGGGCGTGATGGGTTTGAATTGGCGGAAAGCGGGCTGGTCGGCGCGATCAGCCGTGACCCGGCTGATGTGGTGGCGCAAATGATCGGCGCGCATCATCAATATCCGGATGGCGCGGTGCTGTATCTCGGCACGCCGTTTTCGCCAGCCAAGGATCGCGGCGCGCCGGGCATGGGCTTTACGCATCGCGAAGGCGATGTGGTGCGGATTGCATCGCCCAGGCTTGGTGTGCTGGTGAATGAGGTGGATCGTACCGATGAATGCCCGCCCTGGCGTTATGGGATTGGCGCGCTTTTCGCTTCCCTCGCGGCGCGCGGATTGCCGCGCGCATGAAGGAAGAAACTGGCCGGCTTGATCGTGGCGATGGCGTGCATTTGGCATGGAGACGCATCGCCGGGCGCGGTCCCGGCGTGGTGTTCCTGGGCGGCTTCAATAGCGACATGACAGGGAGCAAGGCAGAATTCCTGGCGGGCTGGTGTGCCGCGCGCGGGCAGGCGTTTTTGCGCTTTGATTATTCCAGCCACGGCACATCCGAAGGCCGGTTTGAGGATGGCACGATTGGGCGCTGGGCGGATGATGCGGCTGCGGTGATTTCCGCGCTAACGGAAGGCCCGCAAATCCTGATCGGGTCATCCATGGGTGGTTGGATTGCGCTGCTGCTGGCCGCACGCCGGAGCGTGCCCGTACGCGCGTTGATCGGCATAGCGCCGGCGCCGGATTTCACTGAGGATCTGATGTGGGCGGAATTTCCGCCCGAAATCCGCGCGACCATTATGCGCGATGGTGTCTGGCACCGGCCAAGCGAATACGGCGCGCCTTATCCCATTACGCGGGCTTTGATCGAAGATGGTCGCAACCAGCTTTTGCTGCGTAGGCCGATTGCGCTTGATTGCCCCTTGCGCATTTTGCAAGGCCAGCAGGACCCGGATGTGCCCTGGCGCCATGCGCTGCGGATTGCGGAAGCGGTGACGGGCGGCAATGTGCGCGTGACGCTGATAAAGGATGGGGATCATCGTCTTTCGCGGGAGGGGGATTTGGCGTTGTTGGGGGAGACGCTTGCGCCGCTTTTATGATCACGCCCCCTTCCCACGCCCACCCGAAAACGCCACCAGCACAATCGCCACCGCCGATGCCGCAGTAAACAAACCAAACCCATTCACATACCCAATCATCGCCGCCTGGCGGGAGATTTCCCCACTGAGCTTCGCCAATTCCGGGACGGTTTCCATCCCAAACCCACCCATGGACCCCGGCAATTGCAGCGTGCGATTGAAGGGCGAGATCATTTCCGTCATGCGGCTGTAATTCATCGCACCCGAGCGAATGATCTCAGCCACACTCAGCGAAATGAACAGGCTTGATCCGATGTTGCGCAGCAAATGGAACATCGCCATGGCTTCGGGCAAATGCTCCCGATCCAGTGTCTTGAAGGTCAGCACGGTCAGCGGCACCCAGATGATGCCAACAGAGATGCCTTGCAGCACGGCATTCCACAGCAGCGCTTCTTCGCTCACATTCAAATCAAACTGCATCAGCCACACGCCGGCTGCCACCATGGCGGCGAAGCCAATCGCCATGCCGATGCGCGGGTCCCAGCGGCCGATCAGGAAGGTCAGCGCAAAACCAATCGTGCCGCCAATGCCGCGAAAGCCCACAATCTGCCCGATCACGCTATCTGGATAGCCGGCATATTGCTGAAGCAGTGACGGCAGCAGCACAATCGGCGTGAAATTTACCATGCCATAAATGAACACCAGCAAAAGCCCGATGGCGTAGTTGCGGTCCAGCAGCAGCCGCAGATTCAAGAAGGGCTGCTTTGCCGTCAGGCTATGCGCGACGAAGATATAGAACGCCAAGGCGGCGATGATGGTTTCAAGGATGATTTCATTCGATTCATACCAATCCAGCCGCTGCCCGCGGGATAGGATCAATTGCACGCAGGAAATCGCGACGGTCAGCGCCAGAAAACCCGTCCAATCCAGCGGCACGGGCTTGCCAGGTTCATCTTCCGGCAGCGTCGCCCAAAGCGCGAAGCTTGCCAGCACGCCCGCCGGCACAATCATGTAAAAGGCCCAGCGCCAGCCATAAGCCTCAGCCAATTGCCCGCCAAAGACCGGCCCGATCACCGGCCCCAGCACCACCGTCATGCCGAAGATGGAACTCACCAAGCCCGCCTGCTTGCGCGGGAAACTATCCAGCACAATCGCATTCGCCAAAGGGATCACCGGCGCGCCGATGCCGCCCTGCACAATGCGCCACAGCACCACGGTTTCGAGCGATTCCGCCTGCCCCACCAGATAGGTCGCGATGGTGAAGCCTACCACGCAGAACAGCATCACGCGCCGCCGCCCACTGCGCGCCACCAGCCAGCCGGTCATTGGCGTTACAATCGCGGTGGCGAGGATATTGAAAGTGGTGGTCCAGGCGATTTCATCCGGCGTCGCGGCCAGGCTGCCCTGCATCTGCGGCAGCAGCGTGGAGGCAACCAGCAGCGTGGTGGCGTAAAGCGTTGCCCCCATCACCACCGCCGCCAGGATCAGGCAGCGGCGCATCACCGATAACTCCAATATCGGGTTGGTTTCAGACATCAGCGCCCCGCGCCAGCCGCCCGGCGCAGACCCGATTTCGCCAATAAATATCCCGCAAACCTATGGCGGACATGGCATTTTCCTGCCAGACTGAACCAAATGAGGGATCGGATACTGCCAAGTCTTGACGCGGGTGGCGAGCCTTTCCAGCGCCCCCTTGCCCCACGAAAGCGCCCTTGATCATGCAGGGCCGGCTTTTGCGCCTTGTGCTGTTGGTGGGCGTGCCGGTGCTGGCGCTGCTGGTGGCGGTGGCCTTCTGGCTGACCGGCGGGCGCTACATCACCACCGAAAATGCCTATGTTCGCGCCGATATCGTGCAGATTGCCCCGGAAGTCGCCGGCCGCGTGACCGAAGTGCTGGTGCGCGACCATGCGCGCGTCCCCGCCGGCGCCGTGCTGCTGCGGCTGGACCCCACGCCCTTCCGCCTGGCGCTGGAAAAGGCCGAGGCGGAATTGGACGCCGCCCGCACGCAGGTGGAGCTTTCCCGCGCCACCTATCAGGAAACCCAGGGCGAAATGGCGGAGCTGGAAAAGCGCGTCGCGTTTCTTCTCCGCCAGGCCCGCCGGCAGGAAGAATTGGCCAGCCGCGGCATCGCCCCCACCGCGCGCATGGAAGAAACCCAACATGATGCCCAGGTGGCGCAGGACAGGATGAATGTGCTGCGCCAGCGGCTTGTGCGGCTGCTGACTACGCTGAAGGGCGACCCCGAATTGCCGGTGGATGACCACCCGCATGTGCGGGAGAAAATCGCCGAACGCGACCGCGCCGCGCTTGATTTGGCGCGCACCGAAATTAAGGCGCCGGCCGGCGGCACGGTGGTGAATCTGCGCCTGCAAGTGGGCGAGCAATTGCGCGCCGCGACCCCGATTTTCGCGCTGGTGTCAGATAGCCGCCCTTGGGTGGATGCGAATTTGAAGGAAACCACGCTGACCCATGTGGCGGTGGGCCAGCGCGTGGATGTGGTTTTGGATATCTATCCGAAGGTGACCTGGAAGGGCGTGGTGGAAAGCATCAGCCCGGCCACGGGGGCAGAGTTTGCAATTCTGCCGCCACAAAATGCCTCAGGCAATTGGGTGAAGGTGGTGCAGCGCCTGCCGGTGCGCATCCGCCTTGAACCGCATGCGGGCGAACCGCCCTTGCGCGCCGGCGTGACCGCAACGGTTTCGATTGATACCGGGCGCGGGCGGAGCATTGCGGATGTGGTGGCGGGATTCTTCGACCTTTTCAGGGCCTCCTCACCGCGTGAGCACGCGGCAAGAAGCCCCTGAACCATTTTTTTGAGCGCATTTTCCGAGCCGCCAAGTGAGTGCACTTGGCTTGAAAATGCTCAGAGGCAAGGCGGAGGCGGCGGAAGCCTACGGTAGCCCATCGCGCGCAATTCCCAGCTCAGCACTTGCACTGATGCCGATACGCGCTGCCCCCGGGCGCATAGCGCCATCATAGTTCACCGCAAGCGCCAGCAGGCGGCGCGCTTGGGACGCATCCTTGCTCAGCCGCGCCAGGCGGCGAAGGTCCGCAGCGGTGAAGTTAGAACGTAAGGTGATTGCCCGCGGCATGGTAAGCCTCCTATGCTCACCATGGTGCATGAGACATACCCATCGCGTCGGGAAAGACCGCAATTGAGATATCACGGGCGGGATTTGGTATAGGCCTTGATTTGGCGATTGGCATTCGCCCTGCCAGTCGTCACAATAGGCCCCATGGGAAGCATCATTCGGCCAGAAGCGACACTCGAAGAACGCTGGGAAGCCCGCTCCGGCCCCGTATTGCTCACGGGGACCCATGCGCTGGTGCGCCTGCCCATGCTGCGCCAGGAAATGGATGCCGCGCTGGGCTTTCGCACCGGGGGCTTCATTTCGGGCTATCGTGGATCGCCCCTTGGCGCCTTTGACCGGGAATTGGCCCGCCAGGCCGAAAGGCTCCGCGCCCATGATGTGGTGTTTCAGCC